>JADJCA010000031.1 GCA_016703425.1 Myxococcales bacterium | reverse complement strand
AGGAGCGATGACGACGCTCGGCACCACGACGACCTACGACGGGCACCGAGCACGCCTACCTGCGCGGCCAAGGTGCGCGCATCGTCGCCGTGTTGAAGAACGCGCTGCGCGCCGATCATGACCCGGACCGAGACGGCGTACATCCGCGACGAGTAAAGACTCGCGCGCGCGGGCGGCGTGACTGCCGACGACCGCGTCGAGGTGCAGCCCTGGCTCGCAGCAGAGGGACGCTTCAGCTTCGTGTCGAGCGACCTGCGCGCCATCGACCTCGCGTAAGCCCCGCGAGCCTGGAAGTGCTGACGACATGAACGACGACGCGCTCCATCACGGAGCGCAAGCCCACCACGCGAGCCACGGGCGCGCGCGTGAAGGGCGACGTGTACCCAGCGCCCGACGAGGAGAGCAGTCATGAGCACGAAGACCAAGACCGCGAAGACGAAGGCCAAGATCTGGCGCACGGAGGAGGCGTTAACGCCGCGCCTGCCGTCGAGCCTGCACCCGCCGAAGAGCCGCAGCGCCCGACGCGCACCAGCGCGCGCGACGTCGGCGCTCGAGCTCGAGACGACGCTTCGCCGGAGAGCATCGCCGTCGGCGGCCAGCGCGGTCGGTTCGCGTCGATGACGATCGAGGAGCTGCACGCGAAGTACCCGGAGGTCGTCGGGCGCTCGACGGGCAGCGACGACCGCCGTTACCTCACCTGGAAGATCCGCGAGGGCGAGAAGGGCCGCATCAACGTCGGGCCGCGCAAGACCCGCGCGCGCGATGGCGAGCCGCTTGAGGTGAAGATTCTCCTGCTGCGGCTCTCGAGCGCCGACGTTGCCGACAAGATGGACGAAGGCCTGGCGCAAGTGAAGGGCATCAAGAACCGCATGGAGTCCGGGGGCCATCGGTCACTACTCGCGCATCTCGGCGCGCGCGACGCGGCCGCGCGGCTCACCAACGCGGGTTCCAGCGGGCGAGCGTGAACGCGTTCACTGGAGCCGCAACTTCCGGCAGGGCGCTTGGTACCCTCCGCGCTGCAGCAGTATATTCTGGCCCATGTCATCGCGCAGTTCTTCATCCGCCTGCGCGAGCGCCGGCAGCGGTTCCCGCATCGGCACGATTCATCGTGAGCGACCCGCGGGGCGCTGCCTTCCGTCCCCCGTCTCCCGGCCGACCCTGGATTGTCGACCGTCGGGAGATCCGGCGCGCGCGCCTGCTCCGGTAACGCGAATACATATACCCGGACGCGTCTGCCACCAGGCTCCTCGCCCCGATCTCCTGCGCTCGTCATGCGCCAGCAGGAGGTTCACTTGTTCACGTCTCTTCGCCACAAAGCCCCACGCCATGCGGTGCTGGTCTCCGTTCAATGCCCCAATCGCTCTGATGCCGCGGCCGAGCGCCTGCTGAACGAGCGCGAACAGTTGCTGCGCGGGCTCGGCATTCGCGTGCACGCCCGGCTCGGTCCAGCGGCAGCATCCGACCGCAACTTTCACGTCGCGAGGTGCCGCGTGAGTTGGCCGCTCCCACCGGCGGAAGTAAGCAAAGTCCCACGGGTTCCGATACCCAGCGGTTCTGCACCGCGCGCCGGTGCCATCGGCTCGTGGTGGTCGATGACGAGCTTGCCCGCCAGCAGCGCAGCCTCGAGCAGGCCACTGCTGCAGAGGTTCCCGATCGGACCGCCGTCATCCTTCGGTTCGAAGGCGCGCGGGCGCACGGAGCGATGCTCGAGGTCGAGCTCGCCCGTCTCACCTACGAGCTTCCCGGATTCGGGAGGATGTCTCGCTCGGCGATCGCGAGGAGGTGGCGGACGCGCTTCGCGCGGGAATACCAATGTCGCCCTCGCCAAGCAGCGTACCCGGAATCGGATCGCCGAGCTGCGACGCGAGCTCGCCGGGCTTCAGGATGGGCGCGGCGGTGCGCCGTGACAGCGACGGGCGTCGGCGCAGAGGGTCGCGCTGGTCGTGTACACCATGCTGGAAAGTCCTCGCTCATGGGCCGAGCGCTCACCGGCAGCGATGTGCTGGTCGAGGACAAGCTCTTCGCCACGCTCGATACCACGGTGCGCACGCTGGTTCCTCCGACCTCACCGCCGATCCTCATCGCCGACACCGTCGGGTTCATCGAGCGGCTCCCGCATCCGCTGCTCGCTTCTTTCAACTCGACTCTCGACGAGGTACACGAAGCGTCGCTCCTCCTGTTCGTCGTCGATGCCGCTGACTCCGAGAGCCGCCGGCAGCTCGAGGTCACGCGCCAAACGGTGAAGGAGATCGGCGCAGGCTCGCTCCCGCATCTCGTGGTGCTCACCAAGATCGACCGGGTCTCCGAGGACGTTCGGCGTGCGCTCCGTGACGAGCTTCCCGAAGCGATCCCAGCTCTCCGCGTTCTCGTCTGGCGACGTGGCAGCGCTTCGACAGCGGTTGATCGACTCCTTCGACATGGGGCTCGAAACCGCCACTTTCCGAGGTGTCCTATGACCGCCAGTCACTCTTTGCAGAACTGCGCGATCAGGTGAGTGCTCGCCGAGTCCTACGGCGAGAGCCTCACCGTGACGGTGCGCGCCGCGCCTGCGCTCGTCGAGCGATTGCGGAGGCGGCTCGCCGAGGTCACGGCACCCTCTTCGCTCACGGTCCCCGAGCCTTCCGTGCTTGACGCCCAGGCGCGGTCCCGATGGCAGGCGTACCCCTGCCAAAGGTCGCGCGCGCGCCCCTGCCTCGGTGCAACTCGTCGGGTTGGCCGCTCGCCACGGCCTCGTAGTGGATGCCGGCGCCGTGCATCAACGAGGCGGGGCTCGACTACCGCGTCGCCTTCGAGTGAGCCGCCGATGGGGAGGACTGGTGCTTCGGGTACCTCCGAAGTCGCGACGCTGCGGCCAAGCTCTCCGACGAGGGCGAATCCTGGAATTCGTTCGGCCCCGGCTCTCGGTGGCGGTGCCGATCTGGCTGGTGTGCAGCGATGAGCTCGTGGCGTATCGGCGGCTTCCTGGTGAACCAGGGTTGACCCTCGACGGGGAGCAGCCAGCCCGTCTGGCACTCCGATCCTTCGTCCCCGAGTTCGCGACAGCGCTGGGGCGGCTTATCGCCGAGCTACAGGCCTTTGACGTCGACGCCGCCAGGGAGGCCGGCGTGCGGTGATGTCGATGTCCGAGGTGCGGTCGCAGTGGCGCGCCGACTTCGAGAGCGCGCGCCGCGTTCGGATCGCGCATCCGCTCCAAGCGCGTTGGGAGGCCTGGTTCAGCAACGACAGGCTCTGGCCTGAGCGCACCGCGTTCACCCACGGGGAGCTATACGCCGCCCACGTGCTGGTCGACGGACCCTCGCGCATCGTCGGAGTGCTCGACTGGACGACGGCGAAGGTGGGAGACCCGGCCGTCGACTTCACCTATCAGCACATGATGGGACCTGCCGCGTTCGAGGCCACCGTGGCCGCCTACATCGAGGCCGGTGGCGTTCTGCTCCCGCACCTCGCCGAACGCTGCGCGGAGCTCGCTGCGGCTGCGCCGCTGGCTTACGGCCTGTTCGCGCTGCAGAGCAGGAATCCCCAGCATCGTGCAGCCGCGGCGGCGCAGCTTCTTGCAGAGGAGTGAGCTCGGCATACGGAACACCACGTGGTCAGGTCACGCGCTTCCCTGACCAATGAACGCGGCCGGAGAGGAGAAATTAGTGAGCACCTGCGACCGCTGCCGATGTCATCGCGCATACCCACGCCGCCGAGCGCGGTGAACGTAGGTTGATAGGCCCGCCGACGCCCGCGAGTACGCCCACGAACCTCACGCGACCAGTTCTCCACGCACCAAGGCGGGCACCGTTCGTCGCGCGTCGCGAGCCGTCGCCCCGATGATCAACAGGCTCGGCCCCGTCGCGGGCGCCGAAGCTGTTGACCAACGGGGCCGACTGTTGATCGCCGGGTACGCAGTTAAACGCCTCTCGGCTTCTCTCTCCCCACGGGACAGGAGAGAGAGCGGGAGAGCTGTCCCAGGCGGCGCTCATCGAGCTCGCTCGGCGCTCTCTGCGAGCACGGGCGAGAGCACCGTCGCAGCACGCGCAGCGCGCGAAACGCCCGGAGTTCTGGGGAGAAACGGCGAAGCCCCCTCGGATCGCTCCTTGGGGGCTTCTGTTTACCGACCCTCGCCCCTTGTTGGCGACGAGAGAAAAATGGCTCCGACTGCAGGACTCGAACCTGCGACCCGGCGGTTAACAGCCGCCTGCTCTACCAACTGAGCTAAGTCGGAAAGGGTAACGCTTCGGATTCGTATCGTTCGGCGACGTCCGCGTCAAGACTGGCTTTTCGGTCTTTGGGCGGTCTTCGCGCCGGACTTGGTCGTGCGCCCCGGGCTTGGCCCTTCCGCCTTGGCTGCAGGCGTCGTCGTTGGTGCCTTACTCGCGGCTTGCGCTGGCGCCTTGGACGCACCCGTCATGGCCGCGTCCTTCGCGCTCGCACGCTTCGCCTCCGCTTTGCTCTGTGCGTGAAACGACTCGCCACGCTCCAGCATCCCCACGATGCGCTCGACTCGTTTCGCGCGTGTCGCGTCGCTGCCCTTCGCCTGCACGCGATAGAGCACCGCGAAGCGGTTCGCGCCCGAGAGCGTCTCGAAGAACTGCTTCGCCTTGGGTGACTTCGCGAGCGCCGCCGCCAGATCCGCGGGCACCTCGGCTCGGCTCTGCGGCGCGTAGGCTCGCGCCCAGCGACCGTCGGCCTTGGCGCGGTCGACTTCACGGAGCCCCGGCGGTTGCATCTCGCCCAGCGCGAGGAGCTCGTCGACCTTCGCGCAGTTGATCTGCGACCAGGGGCTCGTCTTCTTGCGCGGCCCGAAGCGCTGCCGCCAATGCTTCTCGTCGAGGCTGCCTTTCTGGCTGTCGATCCAGCCCCATGCGAGGGCCTCGCGCAGCGCGTGATCGTATGTGAACCCGCCGGTGGCCCCGGCGCCCTTCGTGAACTTCAGCCACACGGCTCCTGACGATGCGTGATGCTTCGCGAGCCAAGTGCCCCAGGCCTTTCGCGTCGCGAACTCCAGGAGCGGCTCCTCACGAGCGGTCGACGTCTTCTTCTTGGCGGCGGCCATCGCGGCAGTCTACCGACGTGACGGCCAGCGGCGCTACCGCCCACGCTACGGGCACTCGGCCTTGAGCGGCTCTCGCGCGAGGGCCTCGCCAATGGCGCCGGCCCACTCGCCGTACGCGGCCGCCGACGGATGCAGGCCGTCGCTCGCGAACATCTTCTTGTCGGCCTGTCGGTTCATGAGCTCGCTCAGATCGATGTAACGTGCACCGAATGCGAGTGCCTCTTCGCGGAGCGCGGCGTTGAAGGCGCGGATCTTTGCGTCGAGCGTCGCCACGTCGCCGAAGGACCGGCCCACGTCGCTCGTCGACCAACGGGGCTGCGGCAACGCGACGATGCGGCACTTCGGGATCCTCTTGCCGAGCGCCGCCAGGATGAGACGCACCTCGCGGCGGTACTCGTCCACGTTGCCGTCTCCGCGAACGATGTCGTTGGCGCCCACGGCGAGCGTCGCGAAGTCGGCGCCAAAAGCGAGCGCCTTTGGAAGCTCCTCGTCGATGACGTCGCGCGCGCGGTAGCCGTTCACGGCGACGTTCAAGAGCTCGGTCGTGCCCCAGCGCGAGGCGAGCCGCGCTGGGAACGAGGCTGCGGCGCTCGAGCCCGTGCCGATGGTGAACGAGTCGCCGAGGGCAACGTAGCGGCGAGGCGCGTTGGCGGACGCGGGGCCCTTTGCCGCCGTCGTCGCGGTGGGCGCGGTTGGCGTTGGAACGCTTGGCGCCGGGCTCGAACCTCCGCGTGCGCGATCGGCCGTGCAGCCGCCGAGGAGCGCGAGGACGACGAGCGCCGGCACGACGGAGTTCATCCGGGCATCCTACCTTGGCCCCTAGCGCCTCCCGCAACCTCGCGATCTGTCGACAAAACGCTCTGCCTTTGCGCCTTGTGGGCGGTGTACGCTGGCCGCTGAATCGTTGGCCGCTCAAGCCGTCCAACGCCCTACCGCGCGCTGGCCCATGCGGGCCCATCGGTCAGGAAGAAAAAGGGGAATTCGGGACATGTCGATTCGCAGGACCAGCTTCGCCCTCGCCGCCATTCTTGCTGTACCGACCTTTGCACCAAGCGTTGCCCACGCCGATGCGCCCGCCGCCACCGCTCCGCAGAAGCCCGCCGCTTGGGGCGCCGCACCCGCCGACAAAGACAAGGACGGCATCCCCGACAACGTCGACGCGTGCCCCGACGTGCCTGGCGTCAAGACCAACGAGGCGAAGACCAACGGCTGCCCGAACAACCCCTGGGGCGCTCCGGCCGGCGCGTCCGATCGCGACGGCGACAAGGTTCCGGACAGCATCGACGCGTGCCCCGATCAGGCTGGCGTCAAGACCAACGACCCCAAGACCAACGGCTGCCCGGCGCCCGCGCCCGCGACGGGTGGTGGTTGGGCCGCTCCTGCCGGTGCCGACAAAGACGGCGACGGCGTCCCCGACAGCGTTGACGCGTGTCCCACCGTGGCAGGTGTGAAGACGGACGAAACGAAGACCAACGGGTGCCCGAACAACCCGTGGGGCGCGCCCGCGGGCGCCTCCGATCGCGATGGCGACAAGGTGCCCGACAGCATCGACGCCTGCAAAGACACCGCCGGTGTGAAGACCGACGATCCGAAGACCAACGGCTGTCCCGCGGCGGCCGCCGCTTGGGGCGCGCCCGTCGCCGACACCGACAAAGACGGTGTGCCCGACAACATCGACAAGTGCCCGACGACGCCAGGCGTGCGCACTGAAGAAGCCATCACCAACGGTTGCCCAAACAACCCGTGGGGCGCGCCCGCCGGCGCGTCCGATCGCGACAAGGATCGCGTGCCCGACAGCATCGATCACTGCCCCGACGTCGCCGGCGTGGCGACCAGCGAGCCGCAGACCAACGGTTGCCCGAACAACCCCTGGGGCGCTCCCGCCGGCGCATCCGACCGCGACGGTGATCGCGTGCCCGACGCGACTGACGCGTGCCCCGATCAGGTCGGCGTTCGCGCCGATGATCCGAAGGCGCACGGTTGCCCGCCGGGCAAGCCTGCCGGCGTGGTGCCCGAGAAGAAGGCGCTCGTCGTCCTGAAGCCGGCCCCCGCTCCGACGCCGCCGCCGCCTCCTCCTCCGGTCGCCGCCGCCGCAGCGGCTCCGCCGGCCGCGCCGGAGCCGGTCGCGCCGCCGCCGCCTCCGGCAGCCCCCGCGAAGGTTTGGTACAAGCCGTGGACCTGGTTCTGATCGACGGCACGTCGCCGCGCGCGCGCGCGCGCGCCGCGGGGCCGTGAGCCGACGGATTCGTTGGTGTTGAAACGATTCGCGCCGGTGGTCGTTGCGGGCGCGGCCGCGTGCTCGGCGCCGCAGTCGCCATCGCCGGCGCGCGTCGCTGCGACGGGGCCCGACGCAGGGGTGGCCGTCGCGCCGCGGTCGGCGTCACGCATCGACGTTCCGGCGGGCGCCGTCGCCCCGGCCTGGGCTGTGGTCGTGGTCGTCGACCACGATCAGAACGACGGCGCAAAGCTCGGCGCGGCGCTTCGTGCCCGCGGCGTCGGCGTCGCCTTCCTGCGCGTGGCCATGCTCGGAAGTCCCGACAAGCGCGTCGCCAGGATCGCCGAGGCCGTTCGGGACCTTTCGCGGGAGGCCAAGCAACGGGGTGGCCTCGCGGAGAAGCCTTCGCTCGTGGGCGCCGATGCCGCGGCGGTGCTTGTGCTCCGCGCTGCGCCTCGATGGCAACGTAGCGGTCGCGAGCGAGCTTCGCGCCGTCGTCGGGCTTGACGGCGAATACGACCGAGAGCACCAGCATCCGCGCTTTCTCGGCGCACCGCTGACGTTGCCACCGACCTTTCCGCCCGTCGCGCTCCTCTCCCACGGGGGCGATCCAGCCGCCGCGCAGGGGAGCCGGCTCGTCGTGCGTGGTCTCGAGAAGGCCGGCTCGCGTCACGTCTATCATCACCACGTCGCAGACCGCCTCACGCCCCTCTCGGCGCTCTCCACGGAGCGCGATGAGGTCGCCGACTACGTAGCGGCCTTCACCTTCGGCGCGAACCGCCTAAGCGACGAGAGCGCCTTTCGCGTTCACGACGCCTGGGGCAGGGACGCGCCGCTCACCACCGAGGCCTTCTGGAAGGACGATCCCGACCTCATCCAGCGTCGGCCCGTGGACGAGCGCTTTCGCGCGCAGCTCCGCAACCTCTACGACGGCGTCCTCGGCGAGCTCGAGCCGTGGCCCAGCCAGACCTACGACGCGATCGACCTGGCGGCGTACCTCGCGCGCCATCATGAGCTAGGCCCGCTGAACGCTTCGGCGTGGCTCACGGTGAAAAACGCGCGCTCGGAGGTTGTCACGTTGTCGATGAAGGAGCTGCGGGCCAAGCGCCCCGTCATCGTCATTGGCATCGACGACGAGCCGAACCTGTTCCGCATGCTCGTGACGTACAACGTCTACAAGACCTACTCATGGAAGCCTGAGGCCGGGCCGCGTCCGCTCCTCGCGCGGCCCGTCGGCGCGTTTCTCTACGTGCCGGCCGGTCCCGCCCTCGAGGTGACGACCTTCGCTCACTTCGCGCTCACAAAGGGGAGCTTTCAGCTCCACAAGGACGACCCCTGGAAGGCCGCACGTGCGCGCCTCGAGCCCATGCGCGGCGTGCTCACGGGACCGCAAGGATGCCTTCAGTGCCATTCGCTCGGCGGCGAGGGCGCGCGTGCCCATCACCTGCGGGCCAAAGATGGTCAGCTCGCCGAAGGCTACGGCCTCGCGCTCGAGGCCTATCCGTCCGAGGTGCTGCACCAGTTTCTCTTCGACCAGAAGATCGTGGCCGACGGCTTTGGGGTCTCGCCGTTGTTCGTCACGCGAGACGCGGCCATCACCCTCGAGGCCGAGGTCGCGCGCCTTCGCTGCAAGTAGCGCGAGCCGGACGCCGTCGCCCGGGCCGGGACACCCGCCGTGCGATGAAGTAGCCTTGCAGGGCCTGACGCGCCCTCTGCGCGCGGGGCCCTTGAAGGAACGGAATCGATGCGACAGCTGCGCTTGAAGAACACGTATTCGGGAAACGTCGAGCCGCTGGTGCCGCTCGATCCGTCGGGCAAGACCGTCACGATGTATTCGTGCGGACCGACCGTCTACTCCTTCGCGCACATCGGCAATTTTCGGAGCTTCCTCTTCGCCGACGTCTTGCGTCGGACGCTCACGCGCCACGGCTACGCGGTGAAGCAGGTGATGAACATCACCGACGTGGGCCACATGACCGAAGATCACCTCGCCGACGCGTCCGGCGAAGACAAGCTCAGTCGCGCCGCCCGCGAGCTAGGGACCGATCCCTACAAGGTCGCCGAGCACTTCGAGCGCGCCTTCGTCGCCGACGCCAAGACCCTTGGCCTTGCCATCTACAGCGGCGAAGAGGCTGACCGACCGGAGCTTCACCCGAAGGCGACGCGGCACGTGCCCGAGATGCTCGCGATGATCCAGCGGCTCTTGGATCGCGGCTTCGCCTACGTGGTGCCGAGCGGCGAGGTCTACTTCGAGGTCTCGAAGTTCCCCGACTACGGCAAGCTCTCGGGCAAGGTGCTCGAGGATCTCGAGGCCGGCGCTCGCGTCGCCGTGCGCGAAGAGAAGAAGGATCCGCGCGACTTCGCCCTCTGGAAAGTCGACGACAAGCACCTCATGCTCTGGGATCCGCACAGCGACAGCGGCTGGCCCGCCGGCGACTACGAGCGCTACCGGGCGCTTGCGCCAAAGGGCGTCGACGCGCGCATCAAGCGCGGCTTCCCTGGCTGGCACATCGAGTGCTCCGCCATGTCGCGGGCCCACCTCGCCGAGACGATCGACGTGCACACCGGCGGTGAAGACAACATCTTCCCGCACCACGAGTGCGAGATCGCGCAGAGCCAAGGCGCTCACGGCGCGCCGCTCGCTCGCCACTGGGTTCACGGCCGCCACTTGCTCGTGAACAACCGCAAGATGAGCAAGCGCGACGGCACCTTCTTTACGGTGCGCGACTTACTCGACCCGCACGGCGAAGGCCGCACTGACCTCGCCAAGGATCTCGAGAAGGTGGGCTTTCCGGAAGGGAAGACGCCGGCCAACGTCTTGCGCTTCGCGCTCGTGGGTGCGCCCTACACGCAGCCGATGAACTTCAGCATGGAGCTGCTCGCCCAAGCGAAGGCGAGCGTCGAGCGCCTGCAGTCGAGCTACCAGCGCCTCTCCGAGCTTGCTGCCACGGCGGCCGCCACGGACGCGGCTGCGGCGACGCCGGCCATCGCGGAGCTACTCCAGAAGAAGAGCGACGCCTTCGACGACGCGCTCGACGACAACCTCAACACGGCCAACGCCATCGCCGCGTGGTTCGACCTCGTGACGGCGCTCAACCAGAAAGAAAAGGACCTATCGCCCGGTGATGCGAAAGAAGCGCTCCGCGTGATGGACGGCATGGACGGCGTTCTCGGCGTCCTCGACCGCCGCGTGAACGCAGGCCTCGTAACGCTCGCTTCCATGAACGACGCTTTGGCCGCGGGCCGCGTGCCCTTGGCCGAGGCGCCGGAGGGGGCCCTCGATGCGGCCGCCATCGAGGCGCTCATCTTCGCGCGCCACGCCGCGCGCAAGGCGAAGGACTTCGCCAAGGCCGACAAGCTGCGCGACGTCTTCAAGGCCCGCGGCGTGCAAATCGACGACGCCGCGCAAGGCGTCCGCTGGAAGCTGCTCTAGGCCAGCCCGAGCAAGGCGCAGCGATTCGTTCGTGACACGATTTACTTAATTCGTGCTACCTGGTAGCACGAATTCCTTGCTGCGTGCCACGAGGAGAGCCCCAGTCGTGATACGAAGGCGTCCCATGCGACGACTCGGCCTTCGTACGCCTTCGATGAGGCAAGGATGGTGTCGGCCACTCCGCCGAGCCTGCGCGGCAGCGCTCGTCGGCGCGCTTTCGACCACGCTCAGCCAGCCGGCCTCTGCGCATGACTTGACGCCGCCGCGTCTTGTCGGAGAGCCCACGGCGCCGTGGCCCGGGCGCGCGGAGACGCACGACGTCGTCGTCCCGTTGCTCGTGACGGTGAGCCCCACCGGCACCGTGGAGGAGGTCTCCGTGGAGGCCACGGTCTCGCCGGCCTTCGACGACGCTGCCGTCAAGAGCGCGCGCCGCTTCTCGTTCGAGCCGGCGCGGCGCGATGGTCGCAACGTGTCGGCCCGCGTTCGCGTCGCCGTGCGGTTCCTCGGCGATGCGGCGGCAGGTGCGCCAGAGGCTGCGAGGGTGGAAGCGCCCGCCCTTGGCACCGCGGCTCCCAGCACGATGGTCGCGGCCACCGATCGCGAGGTTCGTGTTCAAGGCGCCTCGCCACCGCGCAGCGCTTCAGAGGCGACGCGTGACCGCGACGTCCTCGGTGCGGCGCCTCACAAGACGGCGAGCGAGCTCTTGCGCGTCGCGCCTGGTGTGTTCGTGTCGCAACACAGCGGGGAAGGGAAGGCGCACCAGATCTTCCTCCGCGGCTTCGACGCCGTTCATGGGCAAGACTTGGAGCTCTGGGTCGGCGGCATTCCCGTCAACGAGGTCTCGAACATTCACGGGCAGGGCTACGCCGATCTGCACTTCGCGATGCCCGAGGTCATCAAAGAGATCCAGTCGACGCCGGGTACCTACGATCCGAGGCAGGGCGACTTCGCCGTGGCTGGGAGCATTCGCATGAAGCTGGGGTTTGCCGAGCCGGGGATCACGGCCAAGGGCACGCTGGGGTCGTTTGGAACGAGGCGCCTGTTTTTGGGCTACCACCCAAAGGAAGCGTCCGACGAGACCTTCGCCGCCTTTGAGGAGTACACGACCGACGGCTTCGGGCCGAGCCGCGCGGCGAGGCGCGCTTCGTTCATGGGGCAGGTCACCCACGACTTCGGCGAGGGCCTCGCGGCGCGCCTCCTCGCGACGACGTCGGCGGGGCGCTTCGACTCGCCAGGCGTCGTTCGCCTTCGCGACATCGAGCGCGGAACGATCGATCGGTTTGGGACCTACGATCCGAACCAAGGCGGCGCCTCGTCGCGCACGCAGCTCTTGCTCGAACTGCACAAGGACGAAGAGGGCGCGAAGTGGGCCATGGCCCCCTTCGTCATCTTTCGAGGCCTCTCGCTGCGGCAGAACTTCACGGGCTTCCTCGTCGAGAGCCAGCGCGGCGGCGCCGACCGCATCGACAGCGACAACACGCAGCAGCTCCAGGACGCGGTGACGACCGGTGCCACGGCGTCCTATCGACGGAACGTCGCGGTCTTCTCCAAACGCGACGCCTTCGAAGTCGGCTTCTGTGGCCGGACCGATTGGATCGATCAGTCGCAGCGGCGTCTCGCCGCCGTGGGCGGCGCGCCAACAGATACGCTCGTCGACGCCAAGGTCCGCGCGACGAACGTGGCCGGGTACCTCGACGGCGCGCTCCACCCGCTCAGGCGACTCGCCCTTCGTGGAGGCGTGAGGGTTGATGCGCTGTCGTTCTCCGCGCAAGACCGACTCCCGCAAGGCGGTGTCGCGAGCGCGGGGGCTGAGCGTACGGCCCAGGGCGCCCATTTCGGCAAGAAGCTCACGGCGGACGTGCTCGTGGTTCCCGCGCTCCACGCGGTTGCCAGCTACGGCGAAGGCTTCCGCTCGCCGCAGGCCCGCAGCCTCGCATCGGGCGAGCGCACGCCGTTCACCGAGGTGAAGAGTTACGAGGCGGGCGTGCGCTACGGCGACGGCCTCAGGCTCCAAGGGTCGCTCGCGGCGTTCCATACGCGGCTCACCGACGATCTCGCCTTCGACGAGCAAACGGCGCGCAACGAACGGGCGCCGGCAACGCAGCGCACCGGGGCCGCCATCGAGCTGGTCGCGCGGCCGCGCTCGTTCTGGACGTCGAGCGTGAGCGCGACCTACACCCGGGCGAGCTTCACGAACACCGACGCCCGCTTCGTCGCCGGCGACCTGCTTCCTTACGTACCTCAGCTCGTGATCCGGGCCGACACGGCGATCCGCGGCCGTCTCTGGCGCGTAGCGGGGAGGGAGCTCGAGGGACGCGTGGGTTACGGCATCGAGGCGCTGGCGCGAAGACCTTTGCCCTACGGCGAGTTTGGGAAGAACCTCTTCGTGGTCGACGCGTCGACGGGCCTTCGCCTTCGTGAGGTGGAGCTGGGCGTCGACGTGACCAACGTGTTCGATACCGCTCACTATGACGGTGAGTTCGTCTTCGCCTCAAACTTCGTTCGCGGTGCGCCGGCTGAGCTGGTGCCGCAGCGTCACGTGACCGTCGGCCCCCCTCGCGCGCTCTTCGCGTCGCTCACGCTTCACCTCTAGCGAACCTTCATGCGACTCCTTCCGACCCTCGCGCTTTGTGCTCTCGTGCCCCTCTCCACACTCGTCGCCGGAGCCGGGTGCTCAGACGCGCCCGATGCCACCACGGGCAAGCGCATCACGCTGGCCACCAGAGTCGCCGCGTCTCCCGAGGCGAAGGCGGGCTTTACCAACGCGATGGGGTGGAACGTCAAGCTCTCGAAGGCGGTCGTCTCGACAGGGGCGCTCTATTACTTCGACGGCGCAGTGATCTTTTCCCAAGCGGCGCCGCGCCGACCTGGCTGGCACAGCCTCTTTCTGCGTTCGGCTCACGCACACCCTGGGCACTACATCCCCGGCGAGTCGCGCGGCGAAATGCTCACGCCCTTCTCCGTCGACCTTCTCGCCGATGGCTCGACGCTGCCTGCTGGCTCGGGCGTGACCGGCGTCGTTCGGTCCGCGACGTTCTCGTTTCGTACGCCAGCGCAGGGGCCGGTCGCCGCGGAGTTGTCGGGCCACGCGGTGGTCTTTGAAGGCGTGGCAACCAAGGGCGCGGACACGCGCGCCTTTCGCGCCGAGCTCGACGCCGCCGACCTCGCCAACACGAAGGGCGCTCCTTCGGTGGAGGGGTGCCCGTTCACGGAAGCGACCATGACCGAGAGCGGGACCGTAACGCTCAGCCTTAAGGTCGCTCTTTGGTTCGACCAAGTCGAGTTCGACTCGCTACCCGCCACACCCGACGGCAAGGCGGCGCTGATGCCAACCGCTGCCATCGCTCGCAATGAGCTCGTTCGCGGCATGAAGGCCGGCGACGGATACGTCTTCAGCTACTCGAAACCCTGACCCGCACCATAGACCGGCGCGCGCCCATCGCTCGGCGTGGCGGGGTCTCTTTGTCTATCAACCGGAGAATCGATCATGCGTAGCGTACTTGGCTTGATTGCGATCACTCTTGCGGCTTGCAGCAGCGATTCGATCTCTGCGACGGAAGGGAAAGGTGGCGATCGCCTTTTCCGCGTGGGGCGAGGAGTTCATCGAACAGGAGCTCCCCGCCGCCGACGTCGAGGACGGCTGGACGATCAAGTACAACAAGTTCCTCGTCGTGCTCCGGAACATCAAGGTCGCCGACGCGAGCGGTGCCGTCGCCGGCGAGATGAAGGCTTCGAAGCTCTTCGATATGACCAAACCCGGCGTGAAGCCGGTGGTGAAGTTCGACGGCGTCGGCGCCAAGGCCTGGGAGCACGTCAGCTATGAGATCGCCCCCGCGGCGGCCGACACGGAGCTGGCGGCGGCGACCGACGCCGACAAGGCGCTCATGACCGCCGGCGGCTACAGCATCTACCTCGACGCCGTGGCGACGAAGGGCGCCGTGATCAAGAAGTACACCTGGGGGTTCAAGACGGCGACGCTCTACGACCGCTGCAAGGGCGAGATCGACGGGAAAGACGTCGACGGCGTCGTCGTGAAGAACGGCGGCACCGACGAGCCGCAGCTCACGATCCACGGCGATCACTTCTACTACGACGACCTCCAGTCGCCGGACGCGAAGGTGCGCTTCGACACCATCGCCGCAGCCGACGCCGACAGCGACGGAACGGTCACCTTCGACGAGCTGTCGAAGGTGAAGCTCGCATCGATTCCGAAGGCGCAAGGACCCTACGGCACCGGCAGCGCTGCGGGCATCAACGATCTCGGCGCTTTCGTCACGGGCCTCTCGCGGACCATCGGTCACTACCGCGGCGAAGGCGAGTGTTTCGCCTCCGCGAGGTAGGCGAGCGTTTGGGCCGGCTGCGCCTGGGCCCCTCGACTCTCAGTAGCCGGCCGGCAGGACCACGTCCCAGAGCGGCACATGGTCCGAGCAGCGCGTGGTGTCGGGCGTTCCGTCGGGCCGCTCGGCGCACTTCTTCACGGGGCCGTTCAGGTACTTCAAGTAGAGGTCGTGGTAGCCCGGTAGGACGAACTGCCGATCGGGCCGGAACGAACCCCAGGAGTTCTTCACGCGAATGAACTCGATGCTGGCCTCGCTCGAGAGCGCGGCCTCGAGGGCGGCGGGACGCGTCTCAAGGACGCCGGCCGGGAGCGTGCCGAAGCCCGGCACATCGTTGATTTGGTAGTCCTCGACGACGACCATGTGGCCCCCTTGGTGCCCCGGTGTCGTGGGCGGCGCCGCGAAGCGGCCCTGGTTGTCGAGCGAGTTGAAGTCGACGAACCAGCTCATGATGACCGGCTGGCGGTCGTGCATCGCGCGCTGCACGCGCTTCAGAAGATCGCGGCGACCTGCGGCGTCGCGCGGGTAGTACGCCTCGCGCCACCGAAAGGCGCTCGAGCCGCTACCGATGGCGTCGGCGAGCGTCTTGGTCACCGGCTCCTTCGTCGCCGGGTCGATGAGCTTGGCGGGGATGGTGTCGGGGGACGCGATGCGCGTTCCGGCGAGCGTCGCTCCGCTGCCGATGGTGCGCGAGACGTCGGGGCCGAAGGCCGTGTCGAGGCGCTTCTTGACGCTCGGCGTGAGGCGCCAAGCGCGGTCGAGCTCGCGGCGAACGAGCGCGCGATCGCGGCGCGCCGTGAGGTCCTTGAGGGCTCCGGTCTTGAGCGACTCGTTGACGACGGCGAGCGCTTCCTTCTGCCGCGCGCTCATCTCGATCGAGGCCTCGCCGTAGACGAAGTCGCCTTCGGTCACGACGCCGTAGCGGCGAATGATGTCCGACGAGGTCTCGAAGTCGCCGCCGGTGGAGAGCTCACCGCTTGAGAGCCAGCCGGCGCTGATCTGGTCGAACCAGTGCCAGTACGTCCAATACGACTCGGACATGTTCATCTCGCCAGACTTGCGCGCGCTCTTGTTGAGCGACTCGGCCCAGCTCGCGGTCGCGTAGATCCAGCAGTTGCCGATGGACTGGCGCTTGACCCGGCTCTGCTTGACGTCCGTCAGCTCATCGCTTGCGGAGGTCAGCGTCTCTTCGGGGGTGGCGTCTCCGCAGGCGACACCCTGAAGGGCGAAAACGGCAGCGAGCAGCGGGAGGGGGTAGCGCGAGGTCTTCATCTCGGCCGTCTATACGCCGGCATCTGTGCAGCCTTCCCTGATGAAAACCGCAAAAAGCGACCGCGCTGATTTCGCGTGCAGGCAGCGTTTCCGGTGCTAGTCCGCCGTGGACTCTTGGCCGACCGTTCCGAGCGCGACGCGCTCACCGCCGGCCGTGAGGACGAACGGTCGCTCTCGGACCCGAAGTGTCCCCCGTCCGTCGTGGTCGACGGTCTGAACCACGCCCATGGCGTAGCCGCCGGGGCCGCGGCTTACGCAACGGACCCCGATGGTATGGGCGCGCATGGCAGCGGCACCGCGGAGCACCCAGGCCTCGGGGCCATAACCGCTCGTCACGTCGCCGTAGCTTTCGCCGGCGACACCGCGGTCGGAGGCGCTCTCGACCTCGAGGTCGAGGTTGGAAAGGTCCGACTCCCAGCTTAGAACGACGCGAAGCGAGGGCGACCCCTCCCGCATGGCGCCCGCGTTTGCGAGGGCATCAAGAACATCGGCGCCGCGCGATGGCGCGCGCAGCATCAGGGCTTCGCCCATGAGCGCCAGGTCTTCCTTGAGGACCCGCTTCGCGCCCGGGAAGCGCTCTTCTGCGAAGTCGACGCGCAGCGCAGCGAGGAGGGTGTTGAAGGCGTCGCTCGTCGCGCCTCGCTTGTAGAGCGCGTAGGCCAAGAGCCGATGGCGGCTCGGGTGGCTCGGCCGGTCGAGCAACGCCTGCCGATACGCGTCGATGGCCAACGCGAGCGCGTGGTCGTCGTCGAGCCGCGCGAGGCGCATGCCGGCATGGCTGGTGAGGTTCGGGCTGCTGGGGTTGAGGTCAAGGAGCGAGCCGTACGCGCGCGCCGCTCGCTCGCGTCTCGACGTGCGTTCCGCGCCCTCGCCCAATGCGAGAAGCGCGAGGACGTCGGTGGGCGCTTCCGCGTGCCAGGCTTCGGTCGCGCGTGCCGCACCCGCGAGGTCGCCGCCGTTCCGCGTCTTCTCGATGCTGCGCCATCGTTCGGCGGCGACGTCGAGGGAAGGTGACGGGCTCGCGTTGGCCACCGGCGTCGCCGACGCCTCTCGAGCGAAGAACACGGGGTAGACGACCCGCACCGGCCCGCCCGACGGCGCCGGGAATCGCAGCTTCTGGAACGCCATGACCACGCAATCGACAACCGACCGGGATGGCAGCACCGAGCCTTGATCGCGCGCGCTTCGTACGCGGCCCGTCCCATCGATCTCGAAGGCCACCACGACGCGACCCTCGAGGTGCGCGTCCGTGGCTAGGCCAACGTCGTAACAGCGTCGCAGGGTTCCGAGAGCTGGACGGACCACTTGCCGCACCGCCTCCGGCGAGATGTGGCCGAAGACCGTCACGTCGGAGCCGGTGTTGAGCTTGCCCATCGAGGGCGCGCTTGGAGCGACGGAGGACCCAGGCGCCGCGGCCGGAGAAGCCACCGGTGGCAACGCTCCCGAGCCCCACAAGTGCCCCGCCGCCGGGAACGGTTCGTCGACACCACGTATGCGGCCCCAAGGTGAAGAGGGCAAATCAGGGCCCGAAGCCTCCTTCCTTGGCAGCGGTCGCGGCGGCCGCTTTTGCTCCGCGACGACGAGTTGGTTCCCGTCGACGTGGAGCACACGCTTGGTCTCAGAGGAGACCCGTGTACGGCGACGGGAGCTGGTACTTGCCAGCGAACGCGGCGACCTCGTCGACGAGCGCTGGGCGCGTTGCTTCCCGCGGCGTGGCGAGGAGGTGCGTCAGTTTTGCTCGCGCCCAGGCGAGCTCGAGGAGCGGGCTGCTGGCCCTCTGAAGGCTGGGCGTGATCGCCACGGAGCCGAGCGTCACGCGAGGCCTGTCGGTCGCGGCGACCTTCGCGAACAGATGGAGCTCGTCACCGGGAAAGACACCCGTGAACGCCTTCGGATACCAGTCATGCGCACCGTCTACGCGGACCGGCAAGGTGGCGGGCATCGTCGTCAGCTTGCGCCAAACGACGTCCCACGGGTCGGCTCCGTCGATGACGGCGCCGTCGTGCACCAAGGCCTTGAGCGCTTGGTCATCGCGAACGGCTCCCACCGAAATGGCGTCGACGCGGCGGAGTCTGGCTGAAGGAAACGTGCTCGTTGCCCCGCCGTCGGTGGTGCGGAAGGCGCTCGTGACGCCGTCGCCGATCGACACGAGGCGCGAGAACTTGCCACTGGCCACGAGCTTCGCGAGCAATCTCGAGAGCGGGGCGCGGCTCGATGCGCCGAGGGCGCCTCGCCGGAGCAGCGCGCTCACAGCCGAGCCATGCCCCGTCGCAGGGCCGTCGTAGAGGAGCTCCGCCGTCTGATCAAAGGCGACGATGGCCAGCGCTTCGGCGGGATTCTGGTTGCCGATCGCCTCGGCAAGGCGTTGGACGATCGCGCAGGAGCTCGGGAAGAGCGCGGATTGCGACGCGCTCGTGTCGATCGAAAGGATCGTGCCCGAGAACGGCGACGGGACGCTGGCGAGCTTCGGCCGGAGGACCATCAGGGCAAACGCGTCGTCGCGCAGACCGTCTAGGCTCTGATTCCTTCGCGCCACGCGGAGGTCTTCTCCTGGCGGCCAGCGCGCGTGCTCCGCGAGTGTGTCACCTCTTGCTGATACGACTCGCACGTCGGCGTGCGTCCCCGCTCCGGGTAGCGTTGACAGCGGCAGGGTGTAGGCAGAGCCGACGAGGTCCTCGGCGTACGAGACAATGACCTCTCTCTTCTCGCGGGGGGCCAGCGGAAAGATGCGCACGCTCCACTCGTTGCCGAGCGAAAGCTCAATGAGCGCGGGATCGCGACGTTGGTGAACGATCGACTCGAACGCCGACCGAGCGCGCGAAAGCGGAACAGCCTGTGCCTCCTTCCACTCGAACCCGACCCGCATCGCAAAGCGAACGAGAGACCGCGCTCCCGGTAGCGCGAGTCGAAAGGTTCCCTCTCGCTCGGCGTCGGTGGGGTTTTCGAGAACCAGGCGCAGCTCGGTGTAGGCGAGGGGCTCGTCCATCACCGCGCGCGCGGCGATGGACGTCACGCGCAGACCCGAGCCGTCGCTGGCGGTGAGGAGCGGGGCCACGGTCGCGCGCGGCGGTGGTGACGGCACCGCCGTTGTCGCCTCGGGCGCCGGACGAGGCGGCGGGCTGGCGGGCACGCCCCCGCACGCGCCCCCGCACGCGCCCAGAGTCATCGCGCAAGCGACAAAAACGTGCCCTAGCGACATCGTCGTAGAGACACCCGGCGCGCGTGGAGGTTCCAGGAGCCGTGCGCCGGGGGCCCCCCGAAATATCAGGGCTTTACGAACTTGAGGACGAAGCGGTCGCTCTTGCCTCGCTTGTCGCCGGCGGACATGGGGGAGGCGTTCCAGTCGCGGCTGTCGGACGGTTCACGAAGGAACGCGCCCTCCACCGCCAGCTTGAAGCCGGCCTGCTCGACTTCGCTGCGAACGACCTTCTCCTCGATGCGGTGGAGCGTGTTCGACTCCGTCGTGCCGGTCCCCGGGCGACCGCTGTGATCCACGACGACGTACGCGCCGCCGGGCTTGAGCGCGCGGAAGATGTTCGCGTTCATCTTGGCGCGGTCGACCTTGAGCCAGACGGTGTCGTGATAGAAGAGCACGAAGACGACGGCGTCGAGGTCCTTCGCTTCGGGAGGCAACGGCTCATCGAAGTCGCGCACGACGGTGACGACGTTCTTGTTGACGGGCTTGGCGACGCGCTCTTCCCAGGGCTTCTTGGCGAAGCGCTCCACGGCCCACGGGTTGTTCTGTCCGAAGACGACACCCTTCTCGCCCACGGCGCGAGCGAGCAACTCGGTCGTGTAGCCACCACCGGCGGCGAGATCGGCGACGCGCATCCCCGGCTTGACGCCGAGAAGAGCGAGGAGCTCGGCGGGCTTCCGCCCCGCGTCGAGGGCGCGGTCCTGCGGCGAGCGATCGGCAGAGTCGACGAGCGGTTGCATGCCGGCGCTGGCGGGCGGTGCGTTGGCGCCCGCCGCCGTGCTGGCGGGCGCGGCTGGTGTCGCCGTCGTCGACGGGGCGGGCGGCGCGCCGCCGCAGGCGGAGATCGCGACGAACAAGAGGGAGCGCTGCGTGAGCCGTTGAAGCGTCATGCGTTCCGGTCGCACGTTCGCGCAGCCGCCGCAACGTCTCGCGCGGAGCGAAGCGCCAACGTTTGGTCGCCGAGATCCTGACGCGTCAGCCCCGTGACTCCCGAGGGCGGGAGGCCAGCCTGTGGAAAAACATCGGCTCAAGTATCGCCGCGGCGTGCCGTTGTACCCGGCAGGCACATTGCATCGAGTCCTGCCGCTCCCGCCACTCAACAGAGCGGGGTGGACATGCTCACAGGGAGGCGTTTCACATGCGACATCGTCGACTCAATCGGTTCAACTCAACGAAACTCTATGCCGTCGTGGCGATGGCGGGGTTCACGGCTTGCGCCGACCAGTCGCGTCCCGCGCCGACGGCCAACCCCGATGACCCGCTCGCGTACGACGAAGCGTCACTCACGCCGCTCGCGACGGCCTGCACGTTCAACTCGACGACGGGCCTCATGACCGTGGTCCTCGCCGACGGCGAGACGGCGATCATCTCGAAGCGCGCCGCCGACTCGGGCATCCTCCAGAACGGCGTCGCCTGCAACGTCTTGGCGACGAGCACGTCGCTCAAGAAGATCGCCATCACCGGTTCCACCGGAGCAAACACCGTCATTCTCGACTTCACCAACGGCCTCTACGCGCTCGGCACGAGCTCGGCGACGACCAGCGGCATTTCCGTGGATCTCGGTGCTGGTACCGACGTCTTGGCCATCAAGGGTACGACCGGCGACGACAGCTTCGTCTTTGGCGCCGGTGGCATGTTGCTCAATACGGACAATAACAAGGACGTCGTTCCGGCGAACATCGAGAGCTACGTGCTCTCGCTCGGCGACGGTGCGGACACCTACTCGGGTGCGGGCAGCTCCGTGGCCGGAGCGGTGTTCCCGGGCCCCATCGCCGTCTACGGCAGCGCTGGCAACGACACCTTCAATCAAGGCGCGTTGGCGACGCCGAGCGAGTCGATCTACGGCGGCTCAGGGACCGATACCGTGAGTTACGCGTCGCGAACCGCGGCGCTCACCGTGACCCTTGGAGCCGGCGCCAACGACGGCCTCGCCGGCGAGGCCGACAACCTCGCCGACGATCTCGAGGTCGTGACCGGTGGCACCGGCGACGACACCTTCACGGCGGCGGCTGCCGTCGCGATCACCTTCAACGGCGGCGCGGGCGCCGACACGCTGGAGGGAAGCAGCGCAGATGACACGCTCAACGGCGGGGCCGGGGCCGACACCCTTCGCGGGAAGGAGGGCGACGACACGCTCAACGGCGACGATGGCGATGACTCCTTCGACGAGGAAGACGGATCCGTCGCGAACGGCGCGGACGTGTTCAACGGCGGAGCGGGCGTCGACACGGTCGACTACAGCGCGCGCACGGCGGACCTGGCCGTCACGATGGACGGCGTGGACCCCAACGACGGCGAGTCGGGCGAAGGCGACAACGTCAAGTCTGACGTCGAGAACGTGAAGTGCGGCGCCGGCGACGACACGGTGACCGGCAACACCTCGCACAACAAGATTTGGGGCGGCGACGGCGACGACACGCTTACCGGTGGCGCCGGAGACGACGTCTTCGTGGCCGAGGCGGCCACCGACGGTGATGACGTCATCAACGGCGGGACCGGCTCCGACACGGTGGACTACAGCGGTCGCACCAACGACATCACGGCGGTGCTCGACGGGACGGCCGGCTCTGGCGAGTCCGGTGAGTCCGACACCCTCGGCAGCGACGTCGAGAACCTCTGGGGTGGCGACGGCGACGATACGCTGACGGGCAACTCGTCTTCCAACGAGCTCGTCGGCGGTGTTGGCGACGACACGCTCGACGGTGACACCGGTGACGACACGCTCGAAGGCGGCGGCGGCTCGGAGAACAACGTGCTCACCTGCGGCGATGGCATCGACATCGCCTTCGGAGAGGGCTCCGCTGGCTCGAAGACCGACTGCGAAATCTGAGCTGGGCAAGACAGGGGAGGGAGCCGGGGCGCTGCGCGAGCAGCGCCCTTCGGCTTTTTGTCGGCATGCAAGGTGCAACGAGGCGCGTGATGCCCCGCGTCCCCGTTTCGACGAGCTTCGTTCTGGCGGTCGTGGCCGCGTGCGCGGGGCCGGCCCGTGAGCCCGCCGGCGTCGAAGGCGCCTCTCCGCCGGTGGCGGGGCCTATCGCGGCGACGCCGCCGCCGCCGCCGCGGCTCACGGATGTCCACTACACGCTGACGCCTCAGGGACCTCGCGTTCTTGTTCGTGGCGAGGATTCGGGCGAGACCGTCGAGCGCCTGCATCTCGAGTTCTTCGATGGCGACGGAGAGTCGCCGCAGGTTGACGCCGACGGCGACGGCGAGCTCGACGCCATGGCCGTCGACGTCGACGTGCTCGAGCGCGACAAGGAGGGCTTCCTCGTTGAGGTGAACCCGACGCGCGGCTTTGAACGAATCGCGCGCCAGGTTGCGGTGACGCCGGCGGGAGGCATGGTCACCGCACCCGAGCGCCGCTTGGCCGTGTTGTCGGTGCCGGTGACGCGGGGCCTCGGGGAGCGCTGCAGCCCCGACGGCTTTGACGAGTGCGCGCCCGGCGGCGTGTGCGCGCCGGGGCGTCTGGCCGCAATGAATCGATGCGTGGACAGCGAAGATCTGAGGACGAGCCGGTGTTCTTCGGCGGCGCACGCGACGGCGCCCTTCACCATGCGCCTCGACGCCGCGGACGCAAGCCTGTGGGACCCGCCCGCCGGTTGCGCATCACCCGAGCGGAACGGAAAGCCCGAGGCCCTGCTTTGGATGACCGTGCCCACCAAGATGGCGTCGATCACGTTGCGAACGAAGGGGGAAGGCTCTGTCGACGCGGTGCTGTACGTGCTGCCCGGTTGCGCTAGCGGAAGCGGCGCCGCGCTCGCGTGCAACGACGACACGCGTCCGCCCGACGCCGAGCTCACGCTGTCTGACGTGGACGAAGGCACCTACCTCGTCGTCGTAGACACGCTCGGTCGCCGCGGCGGTACCGTGACGCTCGAGGCGACGACGCCTTGACGGTCCGCGCGATCAGGAGCCTCGCTTCGTCACGGCGGTGACGCTCCTTTGGCTGACGCGCGACGATTGGGCGCAGGACGACACGGCACACGGGTTGCTCGTGTCTCGGTCGATGACACTCCGGTCGACGCTCTCTCTCGCCGTAGTCGTTCCAACCCTCTTCGCGTGCAGCCCTGGCGGGTCTGGCTCGGCCACCACCGGGTCGGGGCAGGCGGCGTCGGATTCAGCCGCGCCACCGTCGCTCGACGGTGAGGCCACGACGGTGCCGGTTGACGGCGGCGCGGTGGACGCGACCGTCTCGCCGGTCGATGGCGGCGGTCCGAACTCCACGCCCGTGGATGGCGCCACCGACGCGAAGACCCCCGCCGACGCAGGCCCCGACGTCGTCGTGAGCGCAAGTCTCAGCGTGACGTCGCTCAGCGTCCGAAACGTTGGGCGTCGCGGCGATGCGCTCCGCGTCTCCTTGAACGGCGCCGACAAGGACAAGCGAACCACCAGCGTGGTCCTTCGCATGCTCGACTCGCAAGACGCGCCGGTCATCGCCCTCGACACCAACTGGGACGGCGTGGCCGACGCCTCCGAGAAGCGATTCCGGTTCGAGACAAGCGCGCTCGGGAAGGCGACCTTCACTGGCGTCGTGACGATTCCCTCCGTGTACGCGCCGGGGCAGTCCACGATCGCGAAGGTGGTGGCGATGCTCGAGGACGCGACGGGCGCCCGCTCGCAGCCGCTCACCGCGAGCCTCGCTGTCCAGCCCGTTCGCGAAGAGTTCGACTTCTGCGACGTCGCCAAAATCGCCGACCGCTGCGCCGATGGCCTCTCGTGTTCGGGCGCCACGGCAAAATGCGTCGCTGGTGTCGCTCCGACGCTCACCAAGACCGCCTACTTCGGCGGCGCGCAGCCGAGGATGTTGTTTCGCGGAAGCGAGCCCGACGACGACCTTGCGGGGCTCGCCATCGAGTTCCTCGACGCCGCAGGCAATCCAAAGTCCGTGGACCTCATCGGTGATGGCAGCGGGTTCAGCGGGGGCTTTCCCATCGACGCCATCGGCGCCGCAGAGGGAGGACAGTTCTTCCTCGTGAGCGAGCCGATCGTGGGCTTTGACGCGAAGGTGCCGAAGATCGCCGTCGTGGCGACCGACGAGCACGGGCACGCGGGGCCCAAGACGACGACGTCGGTAAGCGTGAGGCCCGTGCGCGCGATCGGGCAAGCGTGCGACTTCGCGGGCTTCGATGTGTGCGCCGCGGGTGCTGCTTGCGCCCCGGGGCTCGCGACGGCGACGAACACGTGCGCTGCCGTCGCGACGCTCAAGAACACGAAGTGTGGTGGAGCGCCGGTCCTTGACCCGGCGAAGGGCGCGACCGTCGTCTTTGGGAAGGTGGAAGGGGCGAGCCTCTGGGACGCGCCGCAAGGCTGCGTGACAGGCGACGCAACGGGTCGCCCCGAGGCGGCCCTGAAGCTTCACCTCGCGTCGCCCGCAAGCTCGCTGACGCTTTCGACGGCTCTCCCCGAGACCGACTTCGACACATCCATCTACCTGGTGCCAACCTGCGCGAGCGCCGGCACCGTCGCGCTCGGTTGCAACGACGACGACCAGGGCGCGTCGTCTACCCTCACGCTCACGAACGTGCCCGCTGGCGACTATGTCGTGATCGTCGATGCGGTCAAAGCGAAGGGCGGGACCTTCGGCCTATCGGTCGACGTCAAATAGCCACGGTAAGCAGCATCGCCGCCGCTAAGGCGCGCCGCAGGCGAGCCACTCACCGAGCTTCCGGCGCTCTTCGTCGTCGACGCTGCGCCCGTCTGGCATGTACGTGTTGGTCGCGTTGGGGCCCTTCGCGGCGGCCTTGTCGACGTCGTCGTTCTGGCGGCGGATGGTCTCCTGGCTCGAAAGGCGAGGCTGCGTATCGCCGCCCGCGCCGTGGCACGCGTCGCAGTTGGCCGCAAAGAAGGCCTTGCCGAACGTCTCGTACGTCAACGTCGAGTTCGGGGGGCAAGTGGCCCCTGTGGGATCGCCGGTGCCATTGCACGCAGACAGCGCCGCGACGACAGCGCCCAGCGCGAGGACGATAACGCTTCTCATCTCGCGAGACTCTTGGGGTCGACCCGCGGCTGCGTCAATCGCGGCGCGCCCAAGCCCCATGTTTCTTTACAGTTCGCGGCGCACGTCGGAGCCCGGTCGGTCAAGGGAGCGACTCAGCGGATCGGTGTCTCGAAGGCGACCTCGGCCTGGTCGAGCTTGCAATCGGATTCGGAGCAGACGCTAAACTTGTAGACTCCACGCACCTTCGCTTGGCCAGGTGCCTGGCCGGTGAAGCGAACCTTGAGCAAGCCGACGCTCTCGCCTTGTTGCGAAAAGTCACCGCTCGCCTTGCTGAAGGTGCCGTCGGTGTTGGCGAACGCTACGCCGTCGCTTGGCTGCGCCTTGAGCTTGTAGGGGTACTCCTTGTTGATGTGATAAGCG
This sequence comes from Myxococcales bacterium, assembly GCA_016703425.1. Taxonomy (NCBI): domain Bacteria; kingdom Pseudomonadati; phylum Myxococcota; class Myxococcia; order Myxococcales; species Myxococcales bacterium. The sequence continues at coordinate 317,304 of JADJCA010000031.1, read as the reverse complement.
CCCTTGGCCTCGAGCCGCACGACCACCTCACAGGCCGCGCCAGCCTTGCAAGAGGCCGGCGGGCTCGCGTCGAGCGTGTAGAGCGCGGTGGAGTGCTGGAAGCGGACGGGCGGCGCCGTGGGGGCTGCCGTCGCGGGCGCAGCGCTCCCCGCGGTGGCGGGCACGTTCTTGTCCTTGTCGCCCTTGCCCACGTCTAGCTTGGCGAGGCCTGCCTTTTCGGTCTTCGCCGGCAGGGCTCCGCTCGCCGAAGGCGCCGGCGTCACGGCCGCCGTGGGGGCCGGCTCTTGCTGCGCGGTGGAGGGGGAGGGGGGAGCGGCCGGCGGCGCCGCGGCCGGGCTGGCGGAGGCCGCTTGTGGCGCTGCCTTCTCGGCGACCGGCGCCTCAGACTTCTTGTCGCAGTGAATGAGAACGAGCGCCGCGAGCGCGAGCAGGCCCGAAGGGAACAGCAGCCGAGAACGCATCCCGTCAGTTTCGCCGATGGCGCGCTCAAGTAAAGGGATGCGTCGGCGGCTCTCCGTATTTTTTTCTCCTCGCGGCGGCCGCCGTCGGGGCTTCAGACCGTTGCGAAGGCGTCGTCGGGGATATCGATGGGGCTCTTGTCCTCAACGGCCATCTGCTTCGCGCGCATCTCGACGCCGGGAAGGACGCTGCGCGCGTAGTAGAGCGCCGCGTGGGTCTTGCCCGTGTAGAACGCGAAGTCGACGTGCTCCTTGGCGAGCTTCTTCTTGGCCTCTTCCGCGATGACTGCGCCTTCGAGGAGGAGCCACGCGACGCACGTCTCGCTCATCATCTCGAGGAAGCGGTTCGCGTAGAGCGGAACCATCTCCATCTGGCCCGACTGGAACCACATGAGAAGCTTCATCGAGGAGCCGGCGAGCGCCTCTTGCGCCGCCGCGAGCTGCTTCACGCCCGCGCCGAGCGACGGGTGGTCACTGTGCTTGCCCACGAAGGCGGCGATGTCGCCGAGGAACGCCTGAAGGTTGGCGCCGCCAGCCTGCGGGAGCTTGCGGCCCACGAGGTCCATGGCTTGGATGTGATTGGTGCCCTCGTAGATCGAGAAGATCTTCGAGTCGCGGCAATATTGCTCGACGGGGTAGTCCCTCGTGTAGCCGGCGCCGCCGTAGGTCTGAATCGCCGTCTCGCAGACGCGGAAGGCTTGGTCCGAGCCGTAGGCCTTCACGAGCGGAACGAGGAGGTCGACCTGGCCCTGGTGGTACGCGGCCTTCGTCTCGTCTTTGCCCTTGAGCACCGCGTTCATGTCGATGTGCCACGCGAGCTTGACGGCGAGCGCTCGGATGCCTTCGACGCGAGCCTTCATGTCGAGCAGCATGCGCCGCACGTCGACGTGCTGAAGGATCGACACGCGCGGCGCGGTGGCGTCCTTCCAGTGCGTGATGGCGGCCCCCTGCTTGCGGTCCTTCGCGTATTCGAGGGCGTTGAGGTAGGCCGCCGAGGCGACCGAGACTCCTTGAATGCCGACGGCGATGCGCGCGCCGTTCATCATGCGGAACATCTGCGGCATGCCCTGGTTGAGCTTCTGCTCGCCGCCGACGGGCCAGCCGATGCACTTGCCGTTGTCGCCAAAATTGAGGACGCAGGTCGACGAGCCGTTGATGCCCATCTTGTGCTCGAGCGCCGCCACGGCCACGTCGTTGGACTCGGCCAAGGTGCCGTCGGCGTTGGGGCGAAGCTTTGGGACAATGAAGAGCGTGAGACCCTTGGTGCCGGGCGGCGCGCCGTCGACGCGAGCCAGCACCAGGTGGACGACGTTGCTCGCCATGTCGTGATCGCCGCCGGAGATGAAGATCTTCGTCCCGCTGATGGCGTAGCTTCCGTCGTCGTTGCGCTTAGCCTTGGTGCTCGCGGCGCCGACGTCGCTGCCGGCGTGGGGCTCGGTGAGGCACATCGTGCCGCCCCACTCGCCGTTGTACATGCGCGGGCAGTAGAGCGCCTTCTGCTCCGGCGTACCGAACGACTCGATGACCTCGGCGGCTCCGCGCGCGAGGCCTGGGTACATGTTGAAGGCCGCGTTGGAGCCGCTGAGGAGCTCCTCGACGAGGACCTGAACGGTGTGCGGCGCGCCGGCACCGCCATACTCGGGGTTGGTTCCGATCTGTCGCCAGCCGGACTCGTAGAGCTTCTTCCAAGCATCTTTGAAGCCGTGCGGGGTGACGACGCCGCCCTTGTCGTCGAGGCGCGTTCCTTCCGCGTCGCCGATGGCGTTCAGCGGGCCGGTCACCTCTTTCACCCAGCGGTAGCACTCGTCGAAGGACGTCCGCACCGTGTCCTCGGCCCAAGCTTCGAAGGGCGCGTTGCCGAGCACCGCTGCGAGGTTGAACTGCTCGAAGGCGAGGAAGTTGAACTCCCGGATATCCGCCTTGTAACGATTGATGGTGGGGACGGGCTTGGTCACGGCGCACTCCTTGGTGACTGAATGGCCATTCAGTCGGGCCTCAGTCTAAGGATCCGGGTGCCATTGGGGAACCCCCAAAGCCGTCTCAAAGGCGCAAAACTGCCGGCGTTCCCCCGAGTAGGGGGGCGGCGCACATGAGTCGAACGGACGAGGTCGCGAGGAGCCTGCTAGGCTCCGGGGACGGGATGAAGGTGGCAGCCCTCAGCCAGGCACCGCGCGAGGATCGGGTCTACCGGGCCATGACCGATGACGGCGCGTTTCGCGTCGTCACTGCGCGAACGACCGACACCGTGCGGGCGGCCATCGAGGCGCAGAAGGCGGGGCGCGCAGGGCCTGCCTTCGCAGACCTCCTGACGGGCGCCATCCTGATGCGCGAGACCATGTCGCCGGACCTTCGCGTCCAGGTGATCATGCAGTCGACGGATCACAAGTGCAGCATGGTCGCCGACGCTCATCCCGACGGCTCCACGCGGGGTCTCCTGCGGGCGTCGGAAGACGGAACGTTCCCGACGGCAAAGGCGCTCTTGCAGGTCGCTCGCTCCGTTCACAACGGCGGTCTTCTCCAAGGCGTCGTGGAGGTCCCGTCGTCCGGAGACATCTCCGGCGCCCTCATGACGTACATGCAGACGAGCGAGCAAGTCGTCTCGATGATCTCGGTTGGCGCCGTCTTCGCCAAAGACCAGCTCGTCGAGGCTGGCGGCTACATCGTCCAGCTGCTCCCCGAAGTGGGGCGCGGCCCGCTCATGGTCATGACCGAGCGGCTTCGCGATTTCGAGCGCGTGGCGGAGCTCCTCCAGAAGGGCGAGGGCGACCCGGTCCACCTCGCCAGCGAGATCCTCTACGGCATGCCGTTCTCGCCGGTCGGCGATTCGAGCGTTCGCTTCGGCTGCAACTGCTCCGACGAGCGAATCCTTGCGAGCCTCGCGTCGCTCTCGAAGGCTGACATCCAGGAGCTCTACTCGCGCGGCGAGGTGCTCGAGATGATGTGCGACTACTGCCGCAAGGAGTACCGCGTCGAGCCGGCGCGCTTGAAGGGCTTGCTCGCGACGAGCTGAGCGCGAGGTCTCTCAAGGGGCGGCGCGTCGCGCTCGCACAAAAAGCGAGAAGGCAGCCCCCGCGGGGACTGCCTCCTCGTCACGCAAGGCGCTCGCGCTCAGCCGGTCTTGCCGCCCGCGGAAGCGGACCCGGACGCGCTCGCCTTCACGTCGACGGACACGTTGATGTTCGCCTTGAGGTTCGCCGAGGCGTCGATGGCGCCCTTGAAGGGAGCCGCGACGCACGCCGCGAGCTTGCCGCCGAGCATCGCGCCGGAGGCGCCGCCGCCGGAGACCATGCCCTTGACGCTGCCTTCGACGGCGCCGACGAGCTCACCGACTTGGCCGGCCATCTTCGCGCCGTTTTCGCCGATGCCGATGGCGACCTTGAGGATCGCCGGGAGGTGCTTCTCGACAGAGACCTTGAACTGCTCGGCGACCTTCGCGTCGGCCGCGCCGCTGATGCGGAGCGCGACCATCGCCGGCGTGCACTCGGCCTTCGCCTGCACGTCGACGTTGCACTTGGCCTTGCAATCGGCGCTCATCTCCGGCGGCTTGACCTCGCCGGTGCACTTGGGCTCCTTGAACTCGGCGGAGCACTTGCCGGTGCAGGTGCCTTCGCACTTGGCCGACGCGTTGAGTTTGCAGCTTCCGCCGCAGGAGCCCTTGCACTCGCCCTGGATGGAGCCGCCTTCGCACTTGCCGTCGCAGGTACCCGTGCAGCTTGCACCCTTCGAGTCCTTGCCGTCGCACTTGCCGTTGCACTTGCCGCTGCAGGAGCCCTTCATCTGGGCGTCGCAGGAGCCGGAGCAGGAGCCGTCGCACTTGGCGGCGGCCTTCATGTCGCAGCTGCCTTCGCACTTCGCGTCGCAGGAGCCGGAGAGCTTGCCGGGCTCGCACTCGACCTTGGCCGAGCCGGGCTTGATGTTCGCGTCGCACTTGCCGGCGCAGTCGGCCATGGCGTTCATCGACGCCGAGCAGACGGGCGGCTTCACGTCGAGGGTGATGCTGGCCTTGCCACCGAGCTTCGCCTTGACGTCGCCCATGGCTTTGCCGGCGGCCTTGCAGGCCTCCTCAGCCGTCTTGAACTCGCCCGTGGCGCCGAGGTCCTTGGCGAGGCCGCCGCAGGCGACCTTCAGATCGGCGTCGACCTTGTCGGCGAAGGCCTTGATCTCGATGGCCGACTGGAGGCCGACCTTGAGCTTCGTGGCGTTCTCCGCGCTGAGCTTGAAGCCGCCCACGAAGTCGTACTTGGCGATGGCCTCGGCGCTCGACGTGTCGGGGCAGCTGGCGGCCCCGCCGGGGATCGCATCGGCGCCGGGGACGTTCTTCAGAGCGCCGCAGGCAACAGGGGATGCAAGCAACGCGAGCGTTGCAGGCCAGGAAAGCACACGAAGCGTGGTTCGAAGCATGGTCGTCGTCTCCTCGCGCCGAGATCGTGCGGGCGCGCGCGCGCACCTTATCGCCGAACGCCTGCGCTTTTCAACGCCCAACGGCCCCAAGGCCGGGCGTCTATTTCGCCCCTGCCGTGACCTGTCCATCGCGCCCAACACGGAACGCGAGGACGCCCGCATCGCTGCTCTTGGCGGAGCCGCCCGGCTCGACGACCACGGAGACCGCGTCGCCGGACAAAGTCGCCGCGATCTTGAAGTCCTGTTTGGGCGCGAGATTGCTCACGTAATGCGTGCCGGTCTTGGCCCTGTAGGTCGCTCGGGACGCATGAGGCGCCGCTACGAAGGTCGTCGATTGGTCACCCACCTCGGCCGTCGCTCCGTGAACACCGCCGTCGAGCGGCTGGATCTTCGCCGCTCCCGGGCCCGTCCCCGAGGCGTCGAGCACCGTGAGCCAACGCTGCGCGCGCTCGGCGTTTGACGGGCGCGCTTCGACGCGAGTCACCCGCTTTCGATCGTAGAGGTCGACGGTACGGAACGTCGCCCCGGCGGGCTTCACGACGGCGAGCGTGCCCGCGAAGCGGTCGGCGGGGCCCGCGTCGAAGGTGCCGGGCTCTCCGGCGCGCGCCGCGGCCGGCGCGGCCAAGTGAAACGCAAGCCACTGCTCGAGATCACCTTCACCGACCTCGCTCTTGTCGTCGATAAAGAACAAGGACGGCCGAACGTAGAGGACTTCGCGAGACCATGCCGCCACGCGCGCCTCGCCCCGCTTGCCGCGCCGGTACATGTCCTCCAGGTGCTCGCCGCGGAGGAAGACCCAAGCGTCCTTCTCCTCGAAGCGGGCGAGCTTCGTCTTAGGCTTGGGCGGCATGGCGGCGATTTGACCGTAGCGCTCATCGGGCTCGGCGCTGCCGGCGCCTGGCTTCATGCGCGCGTAGAGAATGTTGAAGACGGTTCGGTTGCCCTTCTTCTTGTCCTTGTCGTGATCGCCGAAGAGCTCTTCGTAGACGGGATCGTTGCCGCCCGATGAATGAAGCGACGGCTGGCCCGCTTCGCGGCGTCGTACGGCCGTTGCAGCGTTGACGAGCACCGGGCGACCGCCGCGAACGACGGCGAGGCTGCCCTGGTCGAATTGCATGTGGCCCGCTTCGGCGTTCGCGACGTGGGGCCCGGCGGTGAAGCTCGCCCAAGTCGCGCTTTCGTCCCACGCGCTGCGGAGCGCGACGGTGTTCATGCCCCAGGCGACGTACGAGAGCGGGAGCTTCGTGAAGTCGGCCTCCGGCGCAGCCGCATCCCAAAACAGAAAGTCCATCCAAGGGGGCGCCTTCTTCTCGCGTCGATCGCGGATCTCTCTCGCGTAGCGCTGCAGCGTCGCTGCGAAGGGATCGCCTTGGCGGCGCAAGAGCTCGGGGAGCACCGTCAAGGTCCAGAGCGGCGCTGTGGCGTCGGCGGCGTCGCCTTCGTAGTTGGTGCCGCGGTCGTCGACGTGGATGCGATCGGGCCACGCGAAGTGCAGAAGGTGGATCGACTGGTCGAAAGGGAACGCAAAGGGGGCAACCGGGTTTCGAAAGAGATCGCGGCCCTTCGCCGTCTGCGTGGCCCAAGCGGGCCACGTCATGTTCAGTGTGGCGAGGGCGCCGTAGTTCCATCCCTCGGGCCAGCCGCCCCCGACCAGGTGCTTGCTGTAGTAGGGCACCACCATCTTGAGGTGCATGCGCTCGTGCCAGTCGGCGAACCACGTGAGCGCCTTCGGGTCATCGTCTTGCGTCGCCAGCGCCGCGTAGGCCTTCGCCGCGTAATACCCGGCGAAGTAGTTCCCTTGCGGATGCTCCCGCGCGAAGCCCTTCGCGTCGTAGGTGTCGAGCCACATGGCGAGGGCCGCGCGGACCTTCGCGCGCAGCTCCGGTGAGAGTTCCTCGTAGAGCCAGTCGTAGCCGATGGCCATCGCCGTCGCGAAGAAGCGAATGCCGAAGCCGTCGTCGCGCAGCGGGTTCACGGCGTGGGGGCCGCTCGTCTCGCTCATCTTCGAAAGAAGATCGGCCCCGCGCGCGGCGAGGGCCTTGGCGCGCGCCGCGTCGATGGTTCGGAGAACGGCGCTGCACAGGGCGATGTCATGCATCGCCTGCCAGTACTCCTCGCCTTGATAGCCTTCTCCGATGCCCGGCGTGGGGTAGTCGGAGCCGTCGGGGTATTCGACGGGGCCGTTCATTCGGGATGCGCACTTGGCGTCGAGCGCCTTCCACGTGGGCGCGGCGGCCGCCACGCGAGCGCGCAACGTTTCGAGGGTCTTTGGCTCGAGCAGGATGCGAGGGTGAGGCCCGATGGGCGTGGCCGCCGCGGGGCCGCTCATGACCGGAGGCGCCGCGCTAGACTTGTCGCTGTCGTCGCCGCGGAGGACTCGCTTGGCGACGGACTTGATGCGCCCGCAGCCCGCGAGCGCTGGCAGGGCGAGTGCTGGCAAGAGTGCAACGAGGAGAGGTACAGCGAGGCGGCGCACGCGCCGATGAGAGCACGCCTTCGGGTCCTCCGCGAGATGAGCTATGAAACGTTGATGGGTCGGAGAGTGATGGAAGAGGGCCCTACGGTGATGCGGGCGGCGGCGTGCGCGCTGCTCCCCGCCCTCATGGCGTGTCCTCGCGCCGATTGGACGCCGCCGGAGCTTCGCGCTCCCTTGGCCGGCGTGAGCGCCGTCGCCCCGGTAGCGCCGCCGCCGGGCCCCGCGGCTCCCGCGATGCCGGTCGGCCCGCCCGCGCCGGCGCGTGACGACACGAAAGGCGTGTCCTTGCTCTTGGAGTTCCGTGGCGGCGCGCCTTCGGCGGCGGTGGCGTTCGCGCTGCCCGTTCCCAAAGGTGCGCTCCGCACGGCCGACGGCCTCTCCGTGTGGGTCTCGGGCAAGCGGCTCCTCGGCGTCAAGACGCGACCGCTCGTCTTCGAACACTCGACCTCCGGCGAACGCACCGGTCTTCGGTCTGTGCTCGTCGAGTTGCCCGCGGGTCAAACGTTGCCGCTGCGCGTCGACGTGCGCTTCGGCGGAGACGGAGGTGCGTCATCGCCGTCGAGTTACGCGTTCTCAAAGACCGCGCGGCCCGCATCCTTCGTCGTGAAGACGGCTCGCTGGACCGTTGCGGGCGCCGGCGCGGCGGCGCGCGCGACGCCCGTGCAGGCGAAGGCCGTCCCGTTGTTCGACGCCGTCCTTCCGCCCGTCGTTGTGACGTTTCCGCCGGGCTATGTCGCCGCGACTCGCATCCTCGGCGATCTCCTGCCCCGGAGCGACCTTGCTGCGCGCGGTCTTTCGGGCATGGCGTTTCTGTCCGAGGCCTTCGGACGGTTCGCCGACGGCGCGATGGCCCACACCGGTTACCCGATCCATGAGAAGGGCTTCGAGCTGGGCACGGAGGCGTGGCTCTACGACCGCTGCGCGTCATACCTCCTGGCGTACGCCGACGGAGGCGAGGCGCGTCACTTTGAGCACGCGCTCTTGAGCTGCGCCAACTACGCGCGCAACGTGGCGCTCGCCGGCGAGCGCCGAGGGATCTTCGAAGGGAAGAAGGACCGCGACACTAAGTATTCGCACGCGCGAGGCCTCTACGCGTATTTCGCGCTGACCGGCGACGAGGTCGCCTACGAAGCGGTGCGCGCCATCGCTGACATGTGGCACGACGACCCGCTGTTCGTGGTCCCTTACCGCAACGGCACGACGCGCGGCGTCGACAAGCTGTGGACCGAGCGGCTCCTCGCGGCGTCGCTCGAAGGGCAGGTCTACGGATTCATGCTCACCGGCGAGCGTCGCTTCCTCGAGAGCGCGCGCGCCCTCGTTGCGACGGCGCTGAAGCACATCACGACGACCGACGCGGCGGAGCTCCGGGCCATTACGAAGACGGAGTTTCCGCCGCAGAGTTGCTTCGTTCACAACGCGCTCCAACAAGCTGAGGGCAACGCCGACGAACCTTGGTGTTCGAGCTGGATGGCCGAGCTCGTGGTCGACCCGCTCATGCGCTACCGCGAAGTCACCGGCGACGCGCGCGTCGACGAGGTCTTCGTGCGACTCGCGCGGTCGATGCGCGACGCAGGGACGATGTACTTCAAAGACAATCCCTTGGGCGACGCCTTCCTGTCGCCGAGCCGCCCGTTCGTGATGGATGACGAGCCGCGGCTCCTCGCGCCGCTCTACGGCTACGGCATCACGAAGGAGGGGCGTCGCAAGCCCAGCGGCGAGTGGAGCGATGTCGAGCATTGCCCCGACGCGACGGCGGTGACGGCGGCGGCGCTCTTGGCGCTGCGTCGCTCGGGGCAATACGACAAGCCTCCGGTGCCCGCCTCGGCCGCGTACCGCGTCGACCTCTCGCGCTTCGCCACAGAAGGCGAGTCCATCCTGGCGCTCCATCACGAGCTGGCGTTTTGCGCCAAAGAGACGCTCGCGCGGGCCCGACGGCCCGGCCGGGATCCGGACCGCGTGGCTCCCGACGTGTTGGCGAAGGCCGCGGCAGCCGGCGCCGGGGCCGACGCTGTGCTGGATGCGCAGAAGATCGGCTGGCCCGTCGACGGCGTTGTGCCGATGCGAAAGCTCTCGTGGTGGTTCAACACGTCGATCTCGGAGCTGGCGTGGCTCGCCGAAGCCAAGGTCGCGGTGCCCGAGCTAAGGCCCGGGACTGTGCGGTGAGGCACTGGCGTAAAGTTTGCTCTTGTCGGTGAATTCGCTACCGATCGACTGCGGGGTTCTGAGTGCGAGCCCCGCAGGAGGCCTTGTGGTGACCCCCGTTCAAACACGCCAACCACGTCGCCGTGGCTTCACGCTGATCGAGCTCATGATCGTTGTGGCCATCGTTGGCGTGCTCGCCGTCTTGGCCGTCTACGGCGTGCGGCGTTACCTGGCGAACGCGAAGACCGCCGAGGCGCGCAACTCGCTAGGTCAGATCTCAAAGGACGCCGTGACCGCCTACCAAAAGGAGCTGATGGCCGGTGCGGTCGTGACGCAGGGAGCGTCGACCGGCTACGTCGCGGCTGTTTGCGACTCCGCAACGGCGTCGGTACCCGCAACCGCCGACGGGGTGCGCGGCAAGCGTTACCAAGCTGACAGCTCCCCCAACAAGGACTGGGGCCTCGACGCGAACGCGAACAAAGGCTTTGCCTGCCTCCGCTTCGCCATCGAGCAGCCCCAGTACTACATGTACACGTACGTCGCGTCGGCGCGCGCCACCGGCGCCGATACGTTCGAGGCTACGGCGAACGGCGACCTCAACGGCGACGGCACGCTGTCGACCTTCAGCATCGCCGGCAAGGTGCAGAACGGGACGCTCAACGTCGCGCCCTCGTTCAGCGAGACCGACCCCGAAGAGTGAAGGCGAGGCGAGCCGCGGAGCGCCGCCTCGCCGGGGGTCGCCGTCGCCATGCTCAGAGCTCGATGCGCACGAGCACGAACTTGTTGCACACCTTCTTGTCGGTCACCTCGCGGAGACCCTTGCCACCGACTTCGTTCTTGAGGCCGGCCACGCGCGAGTGCTCCGTGACGAAGAACATGACCTTCTGGCCCTTGTCCCGTTGGGCCTTGAGCCACGTCGTGAAGTTTGCGCCCGACGAGACGAAGGCAGGGATCTTGTTCCCCGTGTAGAAGTTCTCGCCCTTCCAGTTCATTTGGTAGGCGACGAGCTGCTCATCGGTGCCCTTGCGACTCTGGTAGTACGCCTCGATGATCTCGTGTTGGCCCCAGTGTTGGCCCAGGCGGCCCATGTAGACGTCAACGCCCCACGCGGCCCACAAGAAGGCGAGGGCGGCGAAGCCGAGCAAGGCCCACGCGCGGAGCTTCGGGAGGAGCGCCGCGAGCAGGATGAGGACCGACGCCGCGATGGCGAACGAGCCGATCACCGCGCCAAAGTCGATGTCGTCGGGCCACGGCCGACGGTAGTTGTACGTGAAGAGTTGGAGGAGGCGGATCGCCCCCGGTTGGTCCACGCCATCGGCGACCTTCATGGTCAGATCACGGCCGATGAGCGCGATGACGAAGGCGGCGCCGATGCCCGCCGCGCCGAGGAGCAGCGTCTCGTGCACCCGTCGACGTTCGACCTCCGTGACGGGCTCCTCCACCAGCTCTTCTTCGCCGCGAACCGATTCGCTCCCGCCGAGAGAGCGCTGCAGCGTCACCGCAGAGCCGCTCGCGAGCTCGGGAACGCTAACGAGCGCTCCTTCCGTGGCTGTCGCGGTCGCAGTCGCGGGCGCCGCCGCAACAACGCCGGCGGACGCGAGGCCTGGCAGCGGTAGCGACGGGATCACGAAGTAGCCCGCGATGAGCAGGACCGATGTGACGAGCAGCGCCACGTGGAGACCCGCGACGGGCCCACCCCAAACGTGTCCGCCTCGCGCCATGGTCATGCCCACGACGCCGAGGAGTGCGACGCCTGCGGCCGCCGAGAGGACCGCCGGCCAGCCGGCCTTGGGCCGTTCGATCTTGCCGAGCATGTTGTCGAACGTGACGCCGAGCAGCATGGCCGCCGGCGGCACCGCCGGGAAGATGTAGTGGTGGAACTTCGTGCCCATCAGCGAAAAGAGCGTGAAGGAGAAGAGGAACCACATGAAGAGGAAGACCGAGACGTCGCCGCGCCCGCGGTCGGATGTGTCGGAGCGGCGTAGCCAATAGCCGAGCCCCAAAGGCGCGAGGCCTGTCCATGGGAAGAGCGCGTAGCCGAGCTGCCACGCGTAGTAGCGGAGGCTCGTGTCGTCGCCCTCGTTGGTGTCGTGGACGTGCGAGAAGGCTCGGTTCCACATGTCGTGGAAGATCAAACGGTCGGTGAACGGCGAGCCGTGCCTGACGTACATCGCCACGTACCAAGGCATGGCCACGATGAGGATGACGATCAGTCCGCTCACCAGCTCGAGGCGTGTGAGCTCGGACCAACGGCGCTTCGTCGCGATGTAGGTGAGCGCGCAGAGGATCGGCAGCGCGAAGCCGGCGGGCCCTTTGCCCATGGTCGCGAGGGCTGCGAAGAACCACGCGGCCAAGTAGTAGAGGCGCTGCGCGCGGCGTTCACCCCAGTTGAGGTAGAGCAACGTGCCGAGCAAGACGCTCCACACGATGCCCTGGAGCGAAGGCTCGAAGGCCAAGAAGTAGCGCTGCAGCGCGAGGCCGAGCGTGTCGACGTTGGCGGGGAGGCCCTTTGGCAAGCTCGCGGGTCTCGCCGCGTTGCGCCTCGTTGCCAGGCAGGCCGCAGTTGCCCATGCCCGAGCCGCTCTTGAACTCATCCCAGTGGGGCCGAAACCCCCGCGCGCCGTCGCCGCTCAGCACGAGCTCGAGGTTGCGCGAGAGGAGGTACAGAATCTGGGGCAACGCCACGACGAGGATCACGCCGAAGACGACGTGCCAGCCGGAGAAGCGGAACACCGACTTGCCGGCCTTGACCTCGTAGACGCGGACGCGCCGCGCCTCGTCGGTGTGCAGGCCCAAGAGCATGAGGCCCATGGCGCTCGTCATGGGCGCGACGAACGGCATGTCGGCCATCGTCTGGTGAGCCAAGAAGAACCAATCGGGCACCGTGGCGAGCACGAGCCCACCGATGAGGCCCGCGCGCCGTCCGAACACCTTCGCGACGCCCTTGTAGAGGAGGTACATTGCGAGGAGCGTCAGGAGCACGTTCGGCGTTCGAACGACCCACTCGGGGTGGCCGAGGCCGCCGGCGTAACCGGCCAGCATGCGATCCGGCTGGAAGTGCGTCCCGAAGGTCGCCATGGCGACGGCTTGGATCCAGAAATTCAGGATGGGCTTCGACCAGAACCAGCCGTCTTGCGCCCACCAGAGCGAAATCCAGTCGTTGCGCGCGAGGATTTCACGAGCGACCTCGCCGTAGTGTGTCTCCCACGGATCCCAGAGCGAGAAGACGCCGAGGGCCGGGAGGTAGAGCGTCGCGCCAATGGCGAGGACCCAGAAGCCGTGGCGGCGAAAGAGCGGGCGCTCAAGGCCGTCTTCGTCCTTGGCCCACGGGCCGAGCTTCACGCCGAGGTCGAAGACGCTCGCGACGAAGCCGAGGAAGCTCGCCGTCACGAGGATGCCCCAGCCCCACTGGTTCCACAGGCCGCTCTGAGCGCCGACGATCGTGGCGGCATAGAGCACGAAGGCGGCCACGAGCTGCGCCAGCGGCCATGCGAGCGCCCCCAGCGTCGTCGACGCGTCGACGTGCTCGTCTCCGTCGTCGAAGGTGCCCAAGAGGTCCATCAAGCCGAAGGCGGCGATGGCGCAGCACACGATGCCCAGCGGGACGCCAAAGCGCAGCTGCCCGTCGTGCGCCATGAACAGGAACGCGAGCACGGCGCCGATAGCGGCGGTGACACCCCCGCGTCCGCGGCGCAGAGGATTGCCTCGCGGCGTGCCCTTCTTCTTCTCGTCGGTGGCCGCCGGCGCCGCAAGGCCGGCCTCCGTTGTGGCCATCGAATCGACACCGGCCGGCGCCGCGTCGGCATCGCCCGGGGCGCTCTCCTCGGAGACTCGCGCGACGGCGGCGCTCTGGGCGTCGGTGTTCGCGGCGTCGGCCGACGGAGCGCCCTCGGCGCCGCTGTCTGCCGGCGCCGGCTTTGCCTCGCTCGCGGACGGGTCCTTCGCGACGTCGGCTGCGGGCTTGTCGCTAGGTTCGCTGGGGGGGGAGTCGTTTCGGTCGGTCATGGCAAAGGCACGCGCGGTTTGGCTAAGGGCGACGGCGGGGAAGAAATAGGGGAGGGGCCGGAACCCGCGTCATAGCAAGCTTCGGCCCCCGCAAGAAGCCCCGCCAAGGGGCGGGAAGGCGGGCAGGCCGCAACCTCTGCCGTCGCGACTCCAGCGTCGCGAGAAGGAAGCGGTTCGAGGCCTTGGAGACGTGTCGCCTTCCCGAGCAGTTCGTGATGTGGCGCTCAACCGCGGCGTTGGTGGAGCCGAGTCCCGCCTGGACGAGATCCTCGCCGGCTCGGTCGGTGAGTTCTTCAGAGAGCTCGGTCTCGGCGAGACCGACGCGAACACCTGATGTTGGGGCTCAGGGGGACGACGTGACGCTTGCGGGGGCAGCACCGCCCTGCGTGCATGTCGCCAAGAGCTGCGCGAGCGACTGCGGTGCCTTGTCGAGCGCGCTCCACAGGGCTTTGGCGCAGCCGCGTCCCTTCAGACCGAGCGTGAGCGGCGCGTGAGCCGCCGCTGGCACCCTCACGAGGTGGCGCGCGCGCGCCGCGGATTGGCTCTCGAAGTGATACTCGGCCTGCGCCATCGTCGTCGTGGGGTCGAAAGGCCCTTGGAAGTAGACCAGCGTCGCGTTCAGCGCGTACTTGGCCGAATCGTATGGCGCGGCCTTGGGTGCTCCCCCACAGATGTCGGGGCCAGGTGCCTCTAGCTTTCCGTCTCTAATCTCGCGCGCGACGCGCCACGAGCCCCACAGCTCTCTGCACGCGATGGTCGCAAACAGCTCGCCAGCAGGGGCGCCGCTCGCCGCGGCGGCCATGAAGTTTCCGACGTAGCTCTGGGCCCGAGAGCTCTTGGCGGAGAGTCCCGCGAGCCAATAGTTCAGCGAGTGCCCGGAGCCAGGGATATCGCCGATGATGAGCTGTTGCGAAACGAACAGGCCCCACTGCTCTCTCGACCAATAGAGTGCAGGTGACCACGGCTCCTTCTCGAACTCCGTGCGCCAAGCCGGCGACACTAGGCTCTTCACTCGCGTCCATTCGTTTTGGAACGCAGCGAAGTAGCTGTCGAACGAGTCGAACGCCCGACCCATGGTGCCTTCGAGCACGACGGCTTTCGGCGGAGGCCCACCGTCGTGCTCCAGGATGGTCGCGGCCACCGTCGCCGCCGTCGTCCCGAATGACGCGCCGTAAAGGATGTAGTCGGTGAGCTTCTGCGCGCGAACGACCGCGGCAACGTCACGCGCGACCTCCTCGATGCTGTACACGTCTTCCCGCGCCTCCACGAGGGCGGGATAACTGTTGCATCCGCTTCCGCGCGCGTCGGTGTAGATCACGTCGAACGCGTCGTTCGGGATCGCACCGAGTGCATAGTCGTCGCCGGGCGACTTTCCCATGATGTGGCCCCCGGGGCCGCCGGGCACGACGACCACCGTCGTGCCGCTCGGCTGGGCTGCCGCGAAGAGGCGATACCGATGTCGCAACAAGGTTGCGTGAGCCGAAGCGTGTACCGCCGGCACGTCCACGCTGTGAACGCCCGTCAGCGCGCATGGCGTGCCGCTCTCGACGAGCGTGGCCCGTTGCGCGTCAGGCGGCGTGGTGCTCGCGTCCGTATCGCTGCTGCTCGGTAGGCGAGGCGCGGCGGCTTCTGGGGCTGGTGACACGGAGACAGCGCTGTCCGCGGTTGAGGAGCAGGCGAGCAGCGAGAGCGGAACGGAGAGCCAGAGGGGACGAATCATCGCGGGGCACAAAGCAAGGGGAGTGCCAGCGCGCTCGCTGTCGCATGGGGGTCAATATCGTTTGGCGGAAGAGGTGACGACCGTATGTGCTCAGACGACGCGGAAGCGCGAGAGAGCGGAAGACGCGGAAGCCGCGCAGCGGTGGGACGGGCACGACGTTCACGGGCAGAACGACGTTCTACGAAGTGACGTCGAGGACGCGGGACAAGCTGGGTCGCGTCACGGCGCTAACGAAAGTCGCGTCACCGCGCTGACAGAGACGACAGCAGCGATCCGCGGAGGCCCTGGCGCGTCGACGGTGACGTGGGCCCAACCGTCGCCCGTCGGAGCGCGGAGCGAAGATCGCTCAGCCTCGCCCTGACCCCTGATGCCCCCTTGAGAAACGCAGGATGGCCGTCATGACGTCGGTCACCGCGTCGCCGTTCAAGCCGAAGGCCTCGGCCCACGCTCGCCGTGTGGCAAAGACCTCGTTCTCGCGCGCCGCGTCTCGCGTTGGCAGGTTGAGCGCGGCCTTCGCAACCGAGACCTCCTCGGCCAGTGCAGCGCGCCGCGCGAGGAGGCGTAGCAGCTCACGGTCAACGTCGTCGATGCGCTCGCGCAGCCTTGTGAGTTGGGGCCGCGACGGACCGGTGGAGGCACCAACGTCGCTTGACTCTCCCAAGGTCAAGCTCGCGTCCGCCGAAGCCAACGCGGCGAGGAGCGCGCTCCGCGCCTCGGCGGCGAAAGGGTTCTCGATCTCGATCGTGCGAAAGAGGTGGCCCGCGTCGGCACGCACCGAGTCGACGCTGCGAGCGAGCATCGCGAACGACGGCGGCGCGAAGGCCGCCTTGTCGGCGAGGCCGGCGTCGAGCAGGCCCTTGGCGAAAAAAAAGGCTAGCGCGTGGGTGCGCGCCATCGCCCGATCATGCTCTTCAGCCGTCACGCGAAGGGTGGCGCACCCGAGCCCTTGCCAGAACGTCTCGGCGGCCGCCGTCACCGCTTCGTCGTCGGCCGGGCACAGCACCGTCGTGAGCGGCGCTCCCTCGGCGAGGCTCGCGGGGCCGAAGAGCGGGTGCGTTCCGATGACGCGGGCGCCCTCGGGAAAAGCCGCCGCCATGGCCTTCGCGGGGTGCAGCTTCACGCTCCCGACGTCCATCACGAGCGGCGCCGTGGCGAGCGGCGCGAGCTCGCCGGCGAGCTCGTCGAAGACAGCCCGCATCACCTCGACGGGCGTGGCCACGACGACCACGTCCGAACTCCGTGCGAGGTCGCCCATCGACGCGACGCGCCTCGCGGCGCCGTCGGTGTGGGCCGCATCGGGGTCGAAGTAGAGAACGTCGGCGTCCGGCAGGCGCTTCGAGACGAGGGCGCCCAAGGCGCGCCCGAAGCGCCCGTACCCGATGATCCCGACGCGCTTCATGGGCGCGTCAGTGCTGGTGCGGGTGCCCTTCGCGCTCGAACTGCGCGAGCATCACGAGCATCTCCGGCGTCGGCTTCATGAGCCGCGTCGGGCCGCCCTGCGGATCGGGCACGGCCCACGCCCAGCTTCCGTCTTCGAGGGGAACACGCTCCACCTCGCCGTTTTGTTCTGCGTGGAACATCGCGTGGGCCACCTCACCGGGGTCCGGTGCACCGATACGCGCGAGACGCTTGGATGCCGCGGCCGCCAAGGCCGAGGGCTTCTTGTTCTTCTTTGCCATGAGCCGGCAATCTTCGCGGATTTGGGGGCGGTCTGTCATCCCTCACGGGAGTAGACTCGCCCCTCGTGGGCGCTTTTTCCAGGGGGCCGGCGGTTGGGCTCTCCGCCCTGGCTCTCGCGGCGTTCGGGCTCGGCGCATGTCGGCTCCTCCTAGGGCTCGAGGAGCTCCCGCTCGTGACGCCCGATGCCGGTGACGCGGCCGCCCCTCCATCGACGCGTCCGACGCCTGCATCGTGGGGGCCAACTACTGCGCGAGCCTCTGCCCGCGGCCCGCCTTCTGCGACGACTTTCAAGAAGGCACACTCGGCGCGCGAAGCTCCTTGTGGGCCGCACCGGCCGACGTGCCGCAGCCGCTTCAAGTCGGGGACGTCGCGATGGCGATCCTCGACGACGACGCCGGTGGGACCCGGGAGCTTGTGGCGCACGCCAACGCGGTCCGCGCCACGGCGGCGGCCGTCGGCCTCTTCTCCCATCGGCTCTTGCCGGGAGGCGCCTCGGGGAAGGGGTTTCGCTTCAAGGCGCAGCTCCGTGTCGAGCGTGTCGCCTTTGACGCCGATGGCGGTGCGCCGGACCGCTACTTCTCCTTCATGGGGCTGAGCGGCCTTTCGGCGTTTCCCGTCGGCATGAGCCTGGTCTTCCACGAGGTGCCTTCGTCTGAGAAGGTTCGCCTTGCGCTCGAGCAGCGGGCCATCGGCCCCGGCGCCGCCGTGTTGCCCATCATCAGCCTTGCCGAGGTCGATCGGGAGGTGTTCATCAAAAACCGCATCGAGTTCGACTTCGTGGTGGGCACAAGCGAGCTCTTCCTCGCAAAGGGCTTGGCGTGCGACGCGCCCGGCGACGGCGTGCGTGTGCTGCTCCGCTTCTTGGCGCAGTCGTATTGCGCGCCCCTTGCCGACACGCTCGCGAACCCGCCGTGGCTAAAGGATCCCATCATCGGCGTCGGTGTCATCGCCTCCGGCGACACCGACGTGGTGCTTCACCTCGACAACGTGGTCGCCGAGCTTTTCTGAGCGGCGTCCGTCGGGTCAACGGGCGCCGACGGGCGCTGACGTCAAGAAAGCTCGTCGGCGAGGGCGCGCGCGCTGACGAGCCGCTCCTTGGCTTCCTCGAAGGAGCGAAGTTGGGCGCGAGCCTCGACGACGACCTCGGCCGGTGCCCGGTCGACGAAGCCAGCGCTCGAGAGCTTCTTCGCGAGCGCGGCGATGTCTTTGTCGATGCGCTTGAGCTCGCGCTCGATGCGCGAGAGCTCCTGCTCCTTGGTGACGTGCCCCTTGAGGCTTACGAGCACCTCGACGGTCCCAAGCTCTGTGGGGATAACGGCGACGACGGTGCCAGCAGCCCTCTGCGCGTCCGGCGACTCGAAACGTTCTCCCGTCGTCTTCACGAGCGCGGCGATGGCTCCGCCATGACGCTTCAGCGTCGTGAGTACCGCTTCGGGCCCGCGAATGGAGACGTCGAGCTGCGCCGCCGGATGAATCTCGTGCTCGCTGCGGACGGTGCGCGCCGCGGAGATGACGTTCCGCACGAGGGTCATCTCAGAGAGCGCGGCCTCGTCAACGTCAGCTTTGGCCGCGGGGTAGGGCGCGAGGGCGATGGACTTGGGGCGCGACAGCGGCCTCGGGGTCCGTTGCCACAGCTCCTCGGTGACGAACGGCATGAGCGGGTGCATGAGGCGAAGCGACGCCTCGAGCACGTACGCCAGCACGTGGCGCGTCTCCGCCTGCTGTTCGGGGCTCCCGCTCTTGAGCTCCATCTTGGTGAGCTCGACGTACCAGTCGCAGAAGTCCGTCCAGAAGAAGCGATAGAGCTCGTTGGCCGCGTCGTCGATGCGGAAAGTCGCGAAGGCCTCGTGGCTCACGCGTGTCGCGTGGTCGAGTTGGGCCAGGATCGCTCGCCCGTAGAGGCTCTTCGGCTCGGGGCGCGTCTCGGGGATCGACGCGAGGTCGCCCAAGTTGCCGAGGACGAAGCGCGTCGCGTTCCAAACCTTGTTGAGGAAGAACCGGTAGCCCTCGATGCGTTTGGGCGCGAGCGCGATGCGCTTGGCGCTCGGCGGGAACGTCGCGAGCGTGTAGCGGAGCGCGTCAGCGCCGAAGGCCGGAAAGCCTTTGCCCATCTGCGCCGTCGAAGGGTACGCCTTCCTGAATTTCGCGAGCGCCTCCGCCTCGGGCGCCCCCGGCAGGGCCTTCTTGACGATCTCGGTGAACTCGGCGCCGTAGATGAGATCGAGCGGGTCGATGACGTTGCCCTTCACCTTGCTCATCTTGTCGCCCGTCTCGTCGACGATGAGGCCCGAGAGCAAGACGCGGCGGAAGGGCACCTCGCCGGTGAAGTAGAGCCCGAACATCATCATGCGGGCGACCCAGAAGAAGAGGATGTCGTAGCCCGTCTCGAGATCGCTCTTCTGCTTGGCGTTGGTCGGGTAGAACTTCGCGAGCGAGGGCGTCTTCTCAGGCCAGCCGAGCGTCGCGAAGGGCCAGAGGGCGCTCGAAAACCACGTGTCGAGGACGTCCGGATCTTGCTTCCAACCGGCCTCCTCGGAGCACTCGGCGGGCCGCTCGCGGGCCACGCGAATCTCGCCGTTCGGGCCGTGCCACGCCGGGATCTGATGGCCCCACCAGAGCTGACGCGAGACGCACCAGTCTTGGATGTTCGAGAGGAAGTGGTCGTAGGTCTTCTTCCACTCGACGGGGATGATCTCCGTGCGCCCGTCATCGACGGCGCGCTGCGCCGCCTTCGCCATGGCCTCCATCTTGAGAAACCACTGCGTCGAGATCATCGGCTCGACGACGCCGGCAGAGCGTTGGCATCGCGGCAGCGTGAGGACGTGCGGCTTCGAGCCGCGCGCGAGGCCCTTTTCGTCGAGCGCCTTCTTGACGGCGGTGCGGGCGCGCTTGCGATCGAGCCCGGCGAAGGTGCCGGAGGCCGCGTTCATGGTCCCGTCGAGGTTGAGGATGTTGATCTCCTCGAGGTTGTGCCGCTTGCCGGTGGCGAAGTCGTTGAAGTCGTGCGCCGGCGTCACCTTGACGGCGCCGGTGCCAAACTTCGGATCGACCAAGATGGCGTCCGTCACGATGGGGATCGTTCGCTCGAGGAAGGGGTGCACGAGGCGCTTGCCGTGGAGGTGCGTGTAGCGCGGGTCGTCGGGGTGAACGGCGACGGCCGTGTCTCCGAGCATCGTCTCGGGGCGCGTCGTGGCGACGACGATCTCTTCGTCGCCGAGTCCCTCCACCTTGTACGCGAACTGGAAGAGCTCGCCTTGCGCCCCTTCTTCGTTCTCCACCTCGAGGTCGCTGAGCGCCGTCTGGCACTCGGGGCACCAGTTGATGAGGCGCGTGGCGCGGTACATGAGGCCGTCTTCGAAGAGGCGCACGAAGGCCTCCCGAACGGCGTGATTCATATCCGGGTCCATCGTGAACTTGCTGCGCTTCCAGTCGGGCGACGCGCCGAGCTTCCGCTGCTGCCGCGCGATGGTCCCGCCGCTCTCGGCCTTCCATTGCCACACGCGCTCCGTGAAGGCCTCGCGGCCCAGGTCGTGGCGCGTCTTGCCTTCGCGGGCGAGCTGCCGCTCCACGACGGTCTGCGTGGCGATGCCCGCGTGATCGATGCCCGGCTGCCAAAGCGTGCAATATCCCATCATCCGGTGGTAGCGGACGAGCGCGTCTTCGAGCGTGCAACGCTGCGCGTGGCCCATGTGCAAGGAGCCCGTCACGTTCGGTGGCGGCATCGGGATCACGTAGACGGGGCGGCCGTCGGGGGCGTCGCTCGCGTCGAAGACGCCTTCTTTCTCCCAGAACGCGTACCAGCGCTCTTCGACCTCGCGCGGCTCGTAGGCCTTGGTCAGATCGGGGGAACCGTCGTTCTGGGGCGCGTCGCTCATCCGCCGGAATTACCACGGCCGGGCGCGCGGAGGGAGGCCTCCACGTCAGTCACGCGACGTGCGCACGGGGCTCGTGTGGCCCCAGTGCGCCGCTGGCCTTGGTGGACTCAGTCCTTGAGCTGCTTGTCGAGCTCTTCGCGGAGCAGCGCTTCAGCGAGCTGCGGGACGACGTCCCAAGCAACCTGCTGAAGCAGCGCCTTGACGTCGGCCTCGGTGAGGGCTTCGGTGGACTCTTTTTTTCCTTCGAAGGCCATGGTTACTCCTTCGTGAGGCGGGTGATTTCTTCTCGGATCATCGTCGCCGCGAGGACCGGAACGACCTCCCAGATGACCTCTTCGACGGCCTGACGCGAGAGCGCCATGACCGCCTCCACCTGCTGCGGCGTGAGACCGAGGTCGGCGAGCTTGCCGGCCATGGCCTTGCCGTTGGTGGCGGCCGGCGCAGCGGCGGCCTTCGCGGGAGCCGCGGCGGCGGCGGGCTTGGGCGCTTCGGCGGCCTTGGCGGGAGCCGGTGCGGCAGCCGCGGCCTTGGGAGCCGGTGCGGCGGCCGCCACGGGTGCGGCCTTCGGAGCCGGAGCCGCAGCCGGTGCGGGCGCGGCGGCGGCGGCGACGTCACCACCACCCTCGTGGGCGGCCATGGCCTTCTTCACCTTGTCGACGGCGGCGTTCGATTCGAACGGCTTCTCGAGGTTGTCGTCGGCCCCGGACTCCTTCGCTTTGGCGGCGTCGTAGGGGGAGAAGCGGCTCGACATCATGAGGATGGTCGCGCCCGGCGCTTGGGCGCGAACGTCCTTCGCCAGCGCGTAGCCCCAGTCTTCGCCACCGTCGATCAAGACGACGCTCGGCTTCTCGCTCATCTTGCCGAGGGCATCGTCGCGACCCTCGGCCGTGATCACGTTGAACTCCTCACCGGAAAACGCGATCTCCAGCACTTTTCGCATCGTGACGCTGTCGTCGACGGCTAGCAGGGTCTTCGGCACGGGCTTCTCCTCACGGACTCACGGGCGGCTGCGCTCCTTATGGAGGCGCTGTCAGAGACGCCTACGATACAAAGCTCGCGGGATTTGTGAAGGGGGCACGTGCACATGCCTCAAATGCACGCCTTTCCGGCGCCTCTCGCGACGTCGGGGCCGACATCGTGCGACACTCGCCCTCGCATGAAGACGTCGCACGTGGTCCCCGCCGAGCTTGGCGGCAAGTCGCTCGACGCCGTCGTGCGCGCCCTCTTCGAGGTC
Source organism: Myxococcales bacterium (assembly GCA_016703425.1). NCBI lineage: Bacteria > Pseudomonadati > Myxococcota > Myxococcia > Myxococcales > Myxococcales bacterium. The sequence goes on along the minus strand of JADJCA010000031.1, from coordinate 295,313 downwards.
TCGTGGGGGAAGGCACGCGGGTACATCGAGACCGGGAAGATCGAGGCCGACGGGGAAGTCGTGACGGTCGTCGAGCGACGCGTGCGCGCGGGCGTGACGGTGAGCCTCGACCTCGCGGCGCGGCGGCCCCGACCCGACGAGCTCGAGAAGGAGCGCATCGTCTTCGTCGACGCCCACGTCGTCGTCGTGAACAAGCCCGCGGGCATCAGCACGGTGCCGTACGACGACACCGAGACGGGAACCCTCGACGAGCGCGTGCGCGCGGCGCTCCAGCGCTCCGGGCGCGAGCGCGGTCAACGCCCGCCGCTCGGCGTCGTTCACCGCATCGACAAGGAGACCACGGGCCTCGTGGTGTTCACGCGCTCGTGGCTGGCCAAGCAGAGCCTGGCCTCCCAGTTTCGCGTCCACTCGGTGCACCGCCTCTACCGCGCCATGGTTCACGGCGTCATGACGTCACGCTCGTTGACGTCGCACCTCGTCGAAGATCGCGGCGATGGGCTCCGCGGCTCCATCGAACGCATGAAGGGAAACCGTCCGCGCCTCGAAGCAGGGCAGCGCGCCGTGACGCACGTGGACGTCGACGAGCGGCTCAGCGGCGGCGCGGCCGCAAAGGAGGGCGCCACGCTCGTCACCTGTCGTCTCGAGACGGGCCGCACGCACCAAATCCGCGTTCACTTGAGCGAGGTCGGGCACCCGCTCATCGGCGAGCGCGTCTATTGCCGCGAATACAGTGGCGAGCGCATCCCAGCGCCGCGCTTGATGTTGCACGCCGCCGAGCTCGGGTTCTTGCACCCGAAGACCGAGGAGCCCATGAAGTTCACGGTGCCGGTGCCGGCGGACTTTGCAGAGACGCTCGCTCGCCTTCGCGCGAAGGCGCCGTGAGCCGCAGCCGTGCTCACGCTAGCGAATGAGGAACCACTTCACGCCGGGCGTCACCTCGAGGTGAAGGTGATTCTTGTGCGCGCGGTTGTAGTGCGGCGTTAGCTGAACGTTGAACAGATGCTTGTCGGCCGCCTCGCAGACAATCTCGCGAAGCACGCGGCCTTCGGTGCTCTTCGGCTGCGGCGCTGCGCTGGTGCCGCAGGTTTTCTGTCCGATGCGTCCGCCGAAGTGTGTCTCGACGTCGAGCGTCGTGCCGTCGCTCTTCACGAAGCGGGCCGCGTCGATGGCGAGGGCGCCCGTGTGCCGCTTTCCAAGCATCCCGTCGATCCAGCCGCGTAGCGGCGGCGGTCGGTACATGGAGAAGTGAACGACCTCTTTGACGTCGCGCTCCGCCAAGATGGCGGCGAAGTCGTCGAGCGCGAGCGCGAGCCGGCAGTCGACAATCTCCCAGGCGGCGGTCGCGCGCGCCTTCTCGGGCAAGGTCGACCGGAACGTCACCCCGCGGATAGGACCCGTGAGCCTTAGCGGGGCTAGCACGCCGCGCGCGGTGTCCACGGACTGGAACGAGACGCCCCGGCGCGTGAGCTCGCTCTGGCACGCGGACGCGTCGAGGCCGGCGTACGTGACGGCGGGGGTTTGTGAGGGATTCTCTGGCGTTTGAACGTCCGGGTCGCCGGCCACGAGGGGGCCGTCGAGGGTGCAAACGACGGCGGCCGCCGCGAGCCCCGAGAGGGCGCGGACGGCACGAGCAAGGCCTCGGGAGGGGGCGGCGAAGGGCATCTCGGATGCGGCGGCACGGGCCGGGGAGGCCCGAACCTCCCAGTCCTAGCACGCGCCTTGGGGCTCGCCGAACTTTGGGGCGGCTGGCGCGCAAGGGCGGGAAAGGCCGATAGCCGGAGGCCAGGCGCAAGCGCCGCGTGCGGAGGCGCGCTATCCTCCGCTTTTGACCGATGACGGAGCTCAACCAGCGTGCGCGGCAGATTCTCTACGCTGCCATTTCCGAATACGTGTCGACGGGCGAGCCGGTCGGCTCACGCACGCTCGCCAAGAAATATGGCCTCCTCCTCTCGCCAGCGACCATTCGCAACGTTCTCTCCGATCTCGAAGACCTCGGCTACCTCGCCCAGCCGCACACGAGCGCCGGCCGCGTACCGACGGATCGCGCCTTCCGCCTCTTCATTGATGCGCTGATGGAGCTCCGAAAGCTGAGCGCCGAGGAGCGAGAGCGCATCCGTTCTCGCTTCGACGAGCTCGTGCCGGGGCAAAACGTGCTCCGAGAGACGGGGCGCATCTTGAGCGATCTCACGGGCACGGCGGCCGTGGTCATCTCGCCCAAGGCCGAGAGTCTCAAGCTCAAGCACCTCCGCTTCGTTCGCACGACGCCCGGCGAATTGCTGGCGGTCCTCGTCATGACCAACGGCGCCGTCCAGAACCGCTTCCTGCGCGCGCAAATCTCCGACACCGAGCTCTTGCGCATCCACAACCTCCTGGACGAGGTGACGGAAGGCCGGTCCCTCGGCGAGCTCCGCGACTTCTTCGCGCGCCGCCTTAACAACGAAAATGTGCAGGGCGATGCCCTCCGCCAGAAGGCGTACACGCTCGGGAGTGAGGTCGTTCGTGAGGCCGCTGGCGGCCTTGCCGACATCTTCATCGAGGGGCAATCGCGCCTCCTCGAGCGACCCGAGTTTGCTGGTGGCGACGGGCTCCGGCAGGTCGTCGCAGCCCTCGAGGAGCCCGGAGCAGATCGTTCGCCTCCTCGATCAAACCATTGTCGCCGGCGGCTCTGTCGTCGTGGGCAGCGAAGCCGGCGATCTGGGCGGCGGGCACCTGGCCATCGTGGGCGCTTCTTTCCTTGAGAAGGGCAAGCCCGTCGGCACGGTGGGGGTCATCGGCCCGACGCGCATGGACTACCCCAGCGTCTTGCCGCTCGTGCGGGCCACCGCCGACGCGGTGACGGCGCTCCTCGACCGGCGCCGCGACAAGGACGATGGCGAGGATTGAGCGCCGATTGGCTCGAGACCGCGTGGGCCAGCGCAGTGGGCCAGCGCAAAGGAGCGCGACTGCGAGGGGGCGAAGTTCTCGGCCCGCCCGCACTTGATGGTGTATCCTCCGACCCCTCATGAGAACCGGGCCGCCGGAGCTCCCCGGGACGCACACCACCGATTCGCCCCTCGACCGAGCGCTCGCGTTGATGCTCGCGGACGAGCGTGAAGCCGCGCTTCGTTGGAGCGCTGCCGTGGTGGATCACGACGCGTCGGTGCCGAGCGCGCTGATCCTCACGTGCCGGCTCCTCGCCGACGCGGGCCGAACGGAAGCCGCCATCGAAGGCCTTGAAGTGGGCGTCAAGCGCGCCATCGACACCGGCAACCTGCCGCTGGCGGTGGCCGCCGTCGCCGATCTTCGGCAGTTGGGGCGGTCCATCGAAGCGCACCTCGACTCCATCGCCGCGTCATTCGCGTCCACGTCGCCGCGGCTCGCGGAGACGGCCCCGCCGCCGCCGCCCCTGCCGAGCTTCGAGAAGTTTCAGCCGCTGTCGAGCTACCTCACGGGGCCGGCCCTCTTGTCGAAGGCCCAGTCGATCGTCCACCAAGCGCGGCAGAAATATGAGTCGGGGGAAAACGGCGCCCAGTCGGTCATTGCGCCGCTCCCGCTGTTTTCGGCGCTCGAACCCGAACCGCTGCGCGCCCTGATCTCCGCCTTCGAAATGATCACCGTGCCGGCGGGCAAGGAAGTGATCCTTGAAGGTGAAGAAGGCGCAGAAGCGTACATCGTGGCGCGCGGCGAGCTGGAGGTTCGCCGCCGAACGCCGGATACCGAGGACGGCCACGTTGGCGAACCCGTCACGCTGGCACGGCTGACCAACGGCGCCCTCTTCGGCGAGATGGCGCTCCTCTCCAGGGCGCCGCGCGCGGCGAGCGTCGTCGCGTGCCGACCTTCCATCCTGCTCGTGGCGCGCCGCGAGTCGCTCGAGTCCGTCGCCGAGACGCGTCCCGAGGTGGGCGCCGAGCTCGCCGCGCACTGCCGGCGCCGCATGTTCGCGAACTTGGTGCGCACGTCTCGCGTCCTCATGTCGGTCCACTCGGCCGATCGCCCGGCGCTCGTCGAGCGCTTCGAGACGTTGGTCTTCGAGAAGGGTGACAAGCTCATCACCGCCGGCGAAGACGCCCAAGGTCTACACCTCATCGCGTCCGGCGAGGTCGCGGTCGTCGGGTACGAAGGAGGCGAGCCGCTGGTCATTGCCGCGTTGGGCGCCGGCGAGGTGACCGGCGAGGTGGCGCTGGTCCTTCGGCGCAAGGCCAACGCCGACGTCGTCGCCGTGCACCCAACGGTGTCGCTGCACTTGCCCAAAGAGGACTTCCTCTCGCTCATCAAAGACCACCCCGCCATCCTGCTGAGCCTTTACATGTCGGCGGTGCTGCGCGACGAAGAGACGAGCGCGGTCATCGAAAACTCGACCACCAACGTGGCCGACGACTTCGTGCTCATCTGAGGCGTTCGCCTCGCGCGAAACGCAACCGACAAGACGGAATCGACGTGGAACCGCCGCATTCGCACAAAGGTCGCGGTCACGGGGCTCATGGTCCTCACGACCACGACCACGACCACGACCACGACCACGACCACGACCACGCGCACGCGCACGAGCACGTCGGGACGAAGGAGACGGTGAAGGCAGCGCCGAGCGGGGGCGGGCACCCGGGCTTCACCGCGCAGGAGGCGAAACAGGCGCGGCGGCTGACGTACGTGCTCATCCTCGTGACGTTGTTCTTTGGGCTTGAGCTCGCCGGCGCGATGCTCGCTCGGAGCAGCGTGCTCAAGGCTGACGCGCTCCATCTCTTGATGGACATCCTGGCTTTGGCGTTCAGCCTCGTGGCGATGCGCGTCGCCGTGCGCAAGCCCACCGAGCGTTTTACCTTCGGCTTAAGGCGCGCCGAGCCGTTGGCTGCGCTCATCAACACCGTGCTGGTGTTCGGCGCCGTTTTTGAAATCGTCCACGATGGCTTGGAGCATCTCGGGGGCGATGAGAAGCCCGCTGCCGGCATTATGCTGGCCGTGAGCATCGGCGCGCTCATCGTCAACGGCATCAGCGCTTGGCTCTTGCACGGCGCCATCGCCCACGGCGGCCACGGTCATGGTCACGATCATGGCCACGATCACGGGCACGACCATGACCACGACCACGCGAAGGCGAAGGGGGGCGGGGGAGGGCACCACCTCAACCTGCGAGGGGCTCACCTCCACATTCTCGGGGACACGCTCGGCTCCGTGGCGGCGCTTGTCGCCGCGCTCGTGATTCGCTTTGGAGGACCAGCCTCCATCGATCCCATCATGAGCTTCGTCGTCGCGGGCATCCTCGTCGTCGGCGCCGTGCGCCTCTTGCGCGACGCCCTGATGGTCTTGCTTGAGTCGGCGCCGCGTCACCTCCCCGTCGACATGATCCGAACGTTGACGCTCGCCGTGCCCGGCGTCGACAGCATCCACGCGCTCCACGTGTGGACCCTCGGCGCGGGGCACGACGCCATCATGGTCCACGTCCTCTCGAAAGCTCCGACGCCGGACCTCGGGATTCGCGTCTCCGAGAAGCTGAAGAAGACGCTCGGCGTGGAGTACGTGAGCGTCCAGGTCGAACCCGAGGCGGTGGCACCAGCGCCCCACTGCGAGTGACCGCAGGCTCGATGGCGATTTCCTAGCTTCCTAGCTTCCTAGCTTCCTAGCTGAGGCGCTCCGCGAGCTTCGTCGTCCCGACCCCGCGCACGAGGCGGTCGGCGATGAGCTCGGCCACGGCGGCGATGGTCAAGGACGGGTTCGTCCCCAAAGCGGAGGGAACGGATGCGCCGTCTACGACGAACAGGTTCGTGTTCAAGAGCGCTTCGCCAAACTCGTCGATGACGCCGTCTTTGGTGTCGCGGTCCGTCATGCGGCAGCCGCCTAGCGGATGCGCCGTGTTGACGCTCCCTTCCGCGCGGTAGCTGTCCAAGTACATCTCGCCGCCGAGGGCGTCGTAGATTCGCGCCATGGCCGAGACGGCCGCCGACCAGCGCGCTTCTGTTGCGTCGCTGGTCCGGGGCCAACGCACCTCTGCGGCGCCCGACTTGCCCACGCTGATCTCGCCCTCGCACTCGTCGAGCGCGAGGCACCCCATCGTGAGCATGCGCGACCCGAAGCGCTTCAGTCGGTTCTTGAAGGCGAGGCCGAAATCCGACTCGCCGGAACGCGCCTCCGTCGACCCGCGGCCTCGCGCCCCGGGGTCCTGGGCGACCTTGAGCGTCGACGGCTGCCCGAGCGCCAGGTGAAGCGGCGCGGCGTAGAACGGGATCAGGATGAACTTGTCTTTGGCCCAGAAGGTCGGGGAGAAGCTCGACATGGGCTTGCCCTTCATGCCCTCGACGTCGTGTTCGTAGCGATCTCCGACGACGCCCGACACGCCGTAGTCGCCGTTCGACGACAGGTAACGCCCAAGGGCCCCTTTCGGATCGAGCGTCCGGCTTTCACTGAATTGTGTGCGCGAGCGAAGCAAGAGCGCGGACGAGGCGATGCTGCCGCAGGCGACGACGAGCAGTCGGCACTCGAGCGTGAAGGGCACCTCGCCGCCGCCGCGGCGGTCGATGCCGCTCACCGTGTAGCCCTTCTTGCTCGGCGCGATGGTCGTGACTTCGCAGGATGTCGCGAAGGCGACGCCCGAGGCCTTCGCGTCGGCGAGGTAGTTCTTCGTCAGGTCCTGGCGGCCTGAAAAGCGCTGCCCTTGATTCCACCAGCCCTCGTTGGCGTCGTCGTGGGTCGCGACCTTCAGCGGAAGCGCCGTCGCTCCGATGCGACGGCAACCTTCGGCGAACACGAAGTCGCGCTTCGTCGCGAGCGCCCAATGCGGCGCTGCGGCGTCGGTCCAGGCGAGGCGCGTCACCCGCAGGCGCGCTTCGACCTTCGCGTAATACGGATCGAGCGCGGCTCTCGTGTAGAGCTGGGGCCAGAGGCGCCGGGCACCGGCCTTCTGTTCGAAGGCTTCCCTTGGCGCGCGAAGGCTGACCGCGTCGTACACGTTCGAGCCGCCGCCGAGGCCCTTGCCGAGGGCCACGTTCATGCTCGAGACGCCGGTGCGAAACGCGCCCGAGGGATCCGACACGACGTCGAGGATCGTAGAGAGGTAGTCGGGGCCCAAGCTGTGGCGGAAGCGGTTGCCTTGCCCGTTGAAGGGCCCGTCGTTGGCCGCGTCGTCGAAGCGCCCCGTGTGATCTTTGCCCTTCTCAATGACGAGCACCTGCTTGCCGAGGGCCTGGGCCTCGGCGCCCAGTCGCGCCGCCATCACCGCGCCGCCGAAGCCGGAGCCCAGGACGACGACGTCACGAAAGCCGGCGAGCGTCATACGAGATCTCCGTTCGCGTCGACGACGGCGCTGAGATCATCGCCCACGGTGGCCGCGGGCTCGCGGTTGAACGTGTAGTCGTCCAGGTCTCCCTTGGCGGCGAGGGCTGCAAGGTCGTCGCGCTCGGCGTCGAGGAGCCGACCGCTCTTGGTTCGCGGGTAGCCGGACACGGCGAGGCGAGTCTCCCAGTCTTCGAACTTGGGAAAGCCCACAGCGTGGAGGCCCACGTCCGAGGTGACGGCGCCCAGGTACGCGGAGAAACACGCAGCGCGCAGGATGAGCAGCGTGGCTCTGTGCGCTGGGTCGTGCGCCGGGTCGTCGAGCGCGGCCAGGGCGATCTCGTGGCGCTGCGACGCCGACAGATCGCGAAAGGGGACGAGCGGCCGACGGAGCGACGCGAGCGCGTCCAGCTCCGCGTTGGCCGCCACCCGAAAGGCGTTCCCAGAGCGCTTGAGCAAGGTGATGACGCGTTCGGGGACGCCCGGCGCGTAGCCCTGCGCGAGCGCCAACAAGCCGAAGCCCTCGGTCCCGAGAACGCGATCGGCCCCGGCCTCACGCGCACCCGGGCTCACGACGACCCCGTTCGCGTCGCGCTCCGCGGGGAGCAGGGTCTCGAACGCCGCGTCGACGCTGTCGACAAACACCAGCGGCGCCGTCGCGCCCTCGGGCGAGGTGGATTTCGGCGCTTGCCATGGCTGCGCCGTCCAATCGTCGGGGGCGCTGCAGCCGAGGGCGCCGAGCGCACCCAAGAGCCGGAGCGCTTCTCGCCGGCCAAAGGCGCGCGCGGCGACGGTGACGCGAGGCTGTGTCATGGGAAGGCAGGTCTACGAAGCGCACGCGCGCGGGGCCACGCTCACTTGGGACAACGAGCCTTTCCAATTTGGACAGGGCGTGACCGTTGCCCACATGTCAGACGCTTCGAGTGCACTTCAACGCGATTCGATCGGCCCGCTCACGGGCAGCGCTGGGCCTCGTCGCCCTCGCGGCACCGCTGGCCATGAGCCACTGCGGCGGGCCGAGCGCAGAGTCGTGCGAGGGCGCCCGATGCGCACCCCGGGCGTCGGGAGCGGCCGCTGGCTACGAGTACATCGTCGTTGGCTCTGGCGCCGGTGGCGGACCCGTCGCCGCTCGCCTCGCGCGCGCCGGCAAGCGCGTCCTCTTGCTCGAGGCCGGCGACGACGTGGGCGACGGGAACCACTACCGCGTGCCGGCGATGCACGGCTTGGCGACCGAAGATCCGGCGATGGCCTGGTGGTACTTCGTGAAGCACCACAGCGATCCGGCCGTGGAGGCATCGAACTCCAAGGTGACGAAGGACGGGGTCCTTTACCCGCGCGGCAGCGCCCTCGGAGGCTCCACCGCCGTCAACGCCATGGTGACGGTGCTCCCTTCACCGGCCGATTGGGACGCGCTCGCGTTGGCAACGCTCGACGGCTCGTTTCGCGCCTCGAACATGCTCCGCTACGAGGACCGCGTTCGCGAGTGGCTCTCGATCACCGTGCCCGCGCCGTCCTTGGCGCTCGGCGACAGCAAGTTGACCGGTGTTCTTCGGGCTGCGGCCGCCGCGGCCTCCACGACCGACGGCCTCGCGCCGGTCGTCTCCAGCGAGGGCGCGGCCTTGGCGACGCTGCTTTCGCACGACGTGAACGAGGCGCTCCGTCACGGCGAGGCCACGGGGCTCTTTCGCCTCCCGTTGGCGACCGCCAGCGGCACACGCAACGGCCCTCGCGAGCACTTGCTTCGCACGGTCGCCGAGGGGTTCCCGCTGACGATTCAAACGGGGACCTTCGTGACGCGCGTCCTCTGGGATTCGAAACGCGCGACGCCGACGGCCATTGGGGTCGAGGTCGTGCGCCAACCTCACGTGTACGGAGCGAGCCTCGCGCAAAAGGCGGTGACCGCGGAAGCCGAGGTGATCCGCGCCGTCGATGGCGGCGAGGTCATCCTGGCAGCGGGCACCTTCAACACACCGCAGCTCTTGGCCCTGTCGGGCGTGGGCAACGGCGCAGAGCTCGCGAAGGTCGGCGTCGAGCCGGTGCTCGAACGGCCCGGCGTCGGAAAGAATCTCCAGGATCGCTACGAAGCCGCCGTCGTCAGCGAATTCGATACGCCGCTCGACGTCGTCGCGCCGTGCCGCCTCGACGCCGTCGATGAGGACAAGGACCCCTGCCTCGCGTCGTGGCGAGAGGGCGTCGGCGTGTACACGACCCCGGGATTTCTGGCGACGGTCCTCCGCCGCTCGAGCGGCGCGCCCTTGTCAGACCTTCAGATCTTCGCCGTCCCCACCGACGCACGAGGTTACTACCCTGGCTACTCCGCTGACGCAGCCAAGGCGCGAACGAGGTTCACGTGGCTGCTCCTCAAGGGCCACACGCAGAACCGTGACGGCGTCGTCGAGCTCGTGGACGCGAGCCCGTTTAAACGTCCGCGCATCCACTTCCACTCCTTCGACGAGAAAAAGCCGCTCACCGACCCGGATCTCTTGGCCCTCGTGGAGGGCGTGAAGTTCGCTCGCGACGTGGCCAAGCGCGCTCGCGCGACGCTGGCGCCGACGTCGATGGAAGAGGTGTGGCCCGGCGCGTCCGTCGCGTCCGACGAAGCCATCGCTCGCTTCGTGCGAAAAGAATCGTGGGGGCACCACGCCTGCTGCACGAGCCGCATGGGCGCGGTGGACGATGGCGAGGCGGTCGTCGACTCGACGTTTCGCGTCATCGGCGCGACCGGGCTCCGCGTCGTCGACGCCTCGGTCTTTCCGACCATCCCCGGCACGTTCATCGCGATGCCGATCTACATGATGGCGGAGAAAGCCGCCGACGTGATCCTCGAAGGACGGGAGGCGCGCCGGTGAGGCTCCTTCGTCGGCTCATGGTCCTTGGCGGTCTCGCGGCGCTCGCGCCGGCGACCCTCGCGTGCCGCGACGAGGCGGGCTCCTGCGAGTCGCTGCAGCATGGCCTCGCCAAGTGCGGCGTCGTGGCGCGGGACATCGACTGCTCGCGCATCGAGCGGGCCGACCGCGAGGCGCTGGCCGATGCGGTGAGCTACGGCGGGTGCCCGACCTTGGCGACGGACAAGAGCGGCACCGTCGACCCGCGCCTCTGCAAGCTCGGCGGGTGGGCGTGCCCCGCGTCGCCTTTGCCCATGCCAACGACCGGCGCGAAGGTGCCCCGCTACCCGCTCGTGTTCGTGAGCGGCATCGACGGGACGCCGAGCTTCGATTGGAATCCGCGCATTCTCGCGACGCTTCGCGACGAATACCGGATTCCCACCGGCCTCGTTCACCCGCTCTCTTGGGCGCCCATCGCCGAGCGCGCGGCGGACCTCGCCGCGACCATCGAGTCGATGGCCGGAGCGTACGGCTATTCGAAGGTCAACCTCGTGTGTTACGCGGTGGCCGGCCTCGACTGTCGCTTCCTCCTGAGCCCGCACGGCCTCTACGAAAAGGATGAGGCCGCCCGCTCCCGCATCACGTCGCTCGTCGCGTCCGTCACGACCGTCGCGACACCCCACCGCGGGACACGGGTCGCCGACGCCGCGCTCGAGGCGCTCGGCAATGGCGACGCGGCGGCGATCGTCTCCGCCCTGTCGGGGACCGCCGAGACGCCCCGCTCGCTCGACCACGGCGCCTTGGCGACGACGCTAGAGGGCCTCACGCCAACGGCGCTCGCTTCGTGGAATCTCCGCGTCGACGACGCCGAGGGCGTCTTGTACCAGTCCTTCGCTGGCGTGAGCCGTCTCCTCGGCAAGACCAAGAACGACGGCGACGCGTGGGTCCACTGCGACGGCGGCGCGTCGCGCTTCTATCGCCACGACGGGACCAACGACACGCTAGGCGAGCTGCTCTGGGCGACGGCGCCCTTTGCCGGCTCGACGCTGGGCGACGACGGTCGCAACGTGGTGAGCCCGAACGACGGCATGGTCTCCGTCGAGAGCGCCAAGTGGGGACGCTTTCGCGGCTGCGTGCCGGCCGATCACTACGACGTCATCGGCCAAGTGGGGCACTTCACGCGGGACGTGCAGACGGGGTTCGATCCGGTGGACCTCTACCGGTGGGTCGCGGCGGATCTCGCGCGGGAGGGTATGTGATGGTTCGCTCCCGCCTTCTTGCCCTCGCCGTCGTCTTCGCTGGCAGCGGCGCGTGCGTTGCCGAGAATGGCGAGCGCGATGCGACTCGATGTGAGACGGCGAAGGAGAACCTCGTCGCGTGCCTCGGAGGGGCGGCGCCGCTCCTCGATTGCAAGACGCTCGCGCCGAGCGACGTCGCTCGCATTCAGGGAGCGATGGATACATTCTCGTGCGTCGCCCTTGGCCAAGGCGTGACGCTCGACGGCGACCCGAAAAGCGCGAGCTGTCGCCTCTACGGTGTGGGCTGCGTTCCGAGCTCCCTCGAGGCGCCCGCGCATCATCCGACACGATACCCCGTCGTGTTGGTCAATGGCATCGACGACTCGCCGCTCTTTCGTTTCAGCGACCGCATCGTGAAGACGATGCGCGTTCAAGGTGGGCATCGCGTGGAGCTCGCGACGTTGCCACCGTGGTCCACGGTCCAAACGCGCGCAGCGGCGCTCCTTGCACGCGTCGAAGCGGTGCGCGCCGAGACGAAGGCGCCCAAGGTGAACTTGATTTGTCACTCGCTCGGCGGCCTCGATTGCCGCTACCTCGTCAGTCCCGCGGGCCTTGTCTTGGACGCCGGCCTCGGCGCCGCGCGGCCCGCTGATGCCGTGGCGAGCATCACGACGGTGGCGACGGCCCATCGCGGCACGCGCGTGGCCGACGTCATGCTCGGTCTCGCTCCCGACGGCGATCGGCAGAAGCTCGTGGACGCGTTCCTCTCGCTCACAGGCGCCGGCCTCGGAAGCGCTTCGCCGGACTTCGAGCCGAAGCTTCGTGAAAGCCTCCAAGCCATCAGCACCGACGACGCGGCTCGGTTTGCGGCGACCATCGTCGACGCCGAGGGGGTCTTCTATCAGTCGTGGGCCGGCTACAGTCGGCCCTTTGGAGCCGCCAGCGCCGAGCACGACGCGGCCGTTGTCCGCGAATGCAACGCGAGCGTCGTCGAGCACGACTACATGGCGCTTCCGCTCGTCCCTTTCGCCGACGTCGTCGGCAAGGGGGCCGGTGAGACGGCAGTGCCCAGCGATGGCTTGGTCAGCGTGGCGAGCGCTCGGTGGGGCGAGTTTCGCGGCTGCGTCCCCGCCGATCACATGGAGCAGCTCGGCCAGCGCAACCTCCCCGACGCCAACGTTCGAACGGGCTTCGACGTGGCGCGCTTCTACGCGGCCGTGGCGGCTGATCTTGCGGAGCGAGGGTTCTGATGCGCCTCGGATGGCTCCTCTGCCTCCTCTCGGTCGCCGTCGTCGTCGTCGGCTGCCGCGAGGACGACGCGACCGTCGCCGGCGACGCGTGCGACGCGCGCCGACCACAAGCTGCGCGCGTGCGGGGTCATGCTGCCGCTCGTGTCGAGCGGTTGTGTGGGCTTGCGTCGGGTTGCCTCCGAATGCGTCAACGCGCACGCCGATGGTTGCGATGAGCTGGCGACGATTTTTCAGCGCGTGGACGCGTGCCTCGAAGATCAGCAGGACGACGGCGGCGACATCGCGCCCGAAGGCATCGCGATCGTGGCGCACGACGCGTCGCGTGGGGATGCGTTGGCCGGAGATGCGGGCTTTGACGCGCGCCGCGAGGCGAGCGCTGCGGCGTTGGACGGAGGAGAGCCATGATCACCAGAAACCGATTCGAACGTTTGGGCGAGGCCCTTGGGAGGTTCGCGACGACGAGGCCCCTCTTGGCCATCGTCGCGAGTCTCGTGCTCTCGGGCCTCTTCGCCTTGGGTGTGCCTCGGGCCGCCTTCTCCACCGACTACCGCATCTTCTTCTCCGCCGACGACCCGGGCCTCGCCAGCTTCGAGCGGCTGGAGAAGGCCTTCACGAAGACCGACAACGTCCTTTTCGTGGTGCGCGCCGAGAGCGGCGACGTGGTCTCTCGCGACGCCCTCGCGGCGATTCAGGAGCTGACGGAGGAGGGGTGGAAGCTGCCCTTTGCGGCCCGCGTCGACTCGCTCACGAACTTCGGTGTCGTCGACGCTGTCGGCGACGACATGGTGCAACACGCGCTCGTGCCCGGAAGGGCCGCCGATCTGGATGACGCGGCGCTTCGAGGCATTCGCGCGCGCGCGCTCGGAGAGCCGCTCCTCGCGGGTGCGCTGATCGCGAAAGACGGCCGCTCCGGCGCCGTCAACGTGACGCTCCGCCTCCCGGGCAAGGCCCCCGAGGAGGTGTCTCTCACGGCCAACGCCGCCCACGCGCTCGTCGACAAGGTTGCGCCACGCTACCCGGGCCTCGTCATCAGGCCTTGTGGCATGGCGCTCATGAACGACGCGCTGATGCAGGCGTCCGTGTCGGATCTCGCGGTTCTCGTCCCGGCGATGGTGCTCGTGATGCTCGGCGCCATGTTCTGGATGTTGCGCGGCCTCGCCGCCACGTTGGCCGTGGGGCTCGTCATCGGCCTGTCGTCGACGTTGTCGATGGCGTTTGCCGGTTGGCTCGGCTACCCGCTCACCCCACCGGCCGTCGCGGCGCCGCTGATGGTCATGACCGTGGCGGTCGCGGACGGCATCCACATCGTACTGAGCGCCCGCGACGCGCTTCGCGATGGCCGCTCTCAGCATGACGCCATCGTCTTCGCGGTCGCCACGAACCTCGAGGCCGTGACGTACACGTGCCTCACGACGGTCGTCGGCTTCTTGTGCCTCAACTATTCCGTCGCGCCGCCGGTTCGACACCTCGCCAACATGACGTCCTTCGGCGTGACGGTGGCGTTCTTGTTGTCCGTGGTCCTTCTGCCCGCGCTTCTGTCTCTTGCGGTCTTGTCGCCCAGTCGGCCGGAAGCCGAGCGCTCGTTTCGCCTCGTCGACGCGCTATCGGCCTTCGTTCTCAAGCGAAAGGTCCTCGTCCTCGCCGTCGCCTCCGCGGTGACGCTGGGCGCCGGCACGCTCGCGGCACAGCTCGAGAACAACGATCAATTCATCCGGTACTTCGGCGAGTCGATGGCCTTTCGTCGCGACGTCGACTTCACCATGAAGAACCTCTCGGGCATCTATCGACTCGAGTTTCAGCTCGGGAGCGGCGCGGCGGGCGGGGTCGTTGAGCCTGCCTACCTCGAACGCGTCGACGCGTTTTCGGGCTGGCTCCGGGCCCAGAGCGAGGTCGACCACGTCTACGCCCTCTCCGACGTGATGAAGCGGGTGCATCAGGCGTCGCACGGCGGCGGCGCCGGCGAGTATCGGTTGCCGGCTACCGTGGAGGAGGGGCGCGAAGAGCTTTTCCTCTACGAAATGGGGCTACCGCCGGGCCTCGACCTTAGAGACCGCATCGACGTCGAGAAGGCCGCGACGCGTCTCAGCGTGACGGTGAAGGACATGTCGACGCGCGAGATGACGGCCTTCAAGGAGCGGAGCGCCGCGTGGCTTCGCGCCCACACGCCGCCTTCGATGTGGACGGAAGCGACGGGGCCCGTCGTGATCTTCTCCGAACTCAGCAGCAAGAACGCCCGCAACATGGTCCAGGGCGACTTCGTCTCGCTCGCGCTCATCTCGCTCTGCATGATGCTCGTCTTGCGGAGCGGGCGCCTCGGGCTGCTCTCGGTTGTCCCCAACGTGGTGCCCATCATCGTGGGGTACGGCGTGTGGCGCCTCGCCGTCGGGCAAATGAACATCGTGGCGTCGGTGGCCGGGTCCATCAGCCTCGGCGTCATCGTCGACGACACGATCCACTTCTTGACGAAGTTCAAGTCGGCCCTGACGACCGAGCGGAGCCCCGAGGAGGCCATGAAGAAGACGCTCGCCCACGTGGCCCCGGCGATGCTCGCGACGAGCGGCATTCTCGCCTTGGGTTTCGGTGTCCTTGGGCTCAGCTCCTTTCAGATGGTCAGTCACCTTGGGTGGCTAAGCCTCCTCGTCGTTGCCATCGCGCCTGTCGCGGACCTCGTGCTCGTACCGGCGCTGGTGCTGGTGTTCGTGGGCGCTCCCCGGCGCGCGCGCGCGCGCTCGCGCACGCTCGCGCCCTTCGACGATGACTCGCAAGACGACGTTGGTTCGGTTCTCGATTCGGCAAAGGCAGGTGCAACGTGAAGATGAAAATTGGAGTGGTCGGCGTTCTGGGACTCTTGGCTGTGACCTCGGCGAGCGACGCTCGCGACGCGACCGAGCTCGTCAAGCAAGGCAGCGAGCGCGACAAGGCGGAGGCCCTCGTTCGCGAGCTCGCGGCCCGAAACAGCGGCTACCACGACTTTTCCGGCGCCGTGGACATGACCCTCAAGGATGCGACGGGCGCCGAGGCGCGAAGGCGCTTCTCCCTCAAAGTGCTCGAACGCCCGACGGCCGTCGTGGGCGATCAGGTGCTGATCGTCTTCGAGGCCCCCGCCGACGTGAAGGGTACGGCGCTCTTGTCGCACGCCAAGGTCGACGAGGAGGACGAGCAGTGGGTCTACCTGCCGGGCACGAAGCGCACCAAGCGCATCGCCGCGTCGAACAAGACGAGCGCCTTCGCCGGTAGCGAGTTCAGCTACGAAGATCTGTCGGGCAGCGAAGTGCGAAAGTACGAGTGGCGCTTCCTTGGCACGGCGCCGTGCGGAGAGGCCACGTGTTTTCGCCTCGAGGCGCTCCCGAAGGACAAGAACTCCGCCTACTCGAAGCGCGTCCTGGCCCTCGATACCGCCGAGCTCCGCGTCGTCTCGACGGAGTTCTTCGACCGCGCGGGCGCCAAAGCGAAGACCCTCGCCTACGACGGGTACACCAAGCTCTCAGGCAAGTACTGGCGCGCTCAGACGTGGACCATGAAGAACCACCAGACGCAGAAGAGCACTGTCTTGGCATTCTCCAAGCTGGCCATGCAGACGGGCCTTTCGCCCTCCGAGTTCTCCGCTGGCAAGCTCGGCGACGGCCGCTGACGCGCGGTTGCAGGCAGGGCCCGGTTCCGATGTTGCGCTTTTGCTCGGCTCTCGCACTGGTCGCGACGATGGCGCCGCTCGCGGGCTGCGGCTCGTCGCTGGCGACGGCGGGGAAGGTGGCCGCTGACGGTCGCGCCTTCGTGCAGACCCCCAAATACGCGGGCCAAGCCTTCGGCGACGCCGTGTCGCTCGTTGCCGAACCGGAGTTCAAGCTGAAGTCCGAGAGCGCGGCTCATACGGCGACACTCCGGCCCTTCTATCGACTCGACCCCGTCGATGAGCGGCGCTCCCACGCCGACCTGCACGACGCAAGCTACAAGCTCTCCGTCGATGCCGTCGAACTCGCAGCCGGCGTGGGCACCTTCAGCTGGGGGGTGCTCGAGTCTCACAGGCCCACCGACGTGCTCAACCAGATCGATTTCGTCGAGACCCCGACGGGGACCGTCAAGCGGGGTCAGCCCTTTGCGTCGGTGAGCTGGTCGTCCGACAAGGTCACGTTGCGGGCCTACGGCCTTCCGTACTTCCGTGATCGGACCTTTCCCGGATTGCGTGGGCGCCTTCGATTCCCCGCCGTTGTCGACGTGGACGCGCCGGAGTTCGATTCGCGCTTTGGGCGATGGCACCCGAGTGGCGCCGCCCGCGTCACCTTCGACTTGGGCGCCGCCGACTTGGGCTTGGGGCTCTTCACCGGCTTGTCGCGGGAGCCGCGTTTCGTCGCCGAGCTGACGACCGGCAACGTCGCGCCGCGCTACGAGCCCATGCACCAAGGCTCGGCGGACCTTCAGTGGGCCGTCGGCGCGTTCGTCTTCAAGGCGGAATCGCTCGCGCGCGTGTGGCGACCCGGCAGTGTGTTCTTCGCCGGCGGCGGTGGCCTCGACTTCACCCCAGGGCCGTTTATCGCCGGCACGCAGCTCACCCTGGCGGCGGAGTTTCTCTATGACACGCGCCCCGTCGAGGCGGCGCCGACATTTTTCGAGCACGATGCTTTCGGCGGCTTGCGCCTCAGCTTCGAAGACGAGGCGTCCACGGAGGTCACCGGCGGCGCGTTCGTCGACGTGCTCGACGGCACGACCTTCGGCCACCTCGAGTCAAGCCGCCGTTTCGGTGAACACTGGCGCCTGAAGGTCGACGCCAACGCCTACTTCGCCTCTTCGCGGAAGCTCGAAGGCGGCTTCGCCCGCGATCACTTCGGGCGCCTCGAGCTCGCGTATCACTTCTGAACGGGCCCGGCCGCGGCGTTACTTGCAACGGTTGTCGACGCAGCTCTGGCTCGCGGAACACTCGGCTTGCGAGGTGCACTGCGGCTTGGCTTCATCCGGCGAGCGGCAGACCTTGTCGGTGCCGCAGTAGCCGATGCGAGCGTCGATGATCCGGCAGTCGTCGTCCTTCTGGCACGGGTACTTGCAGTAGCCGTCGACGCAGGACTGACTCGCGGCGCACGACGTCATGTTGCCCGCCGAGCAGATCGGCTTCGGTCGCGTGTCAGGCGCGCACGAGCCTTGGTTGCAGTAGTTGCCGGCGCCGCACTGGCCATCGCTCGAGCAGGGAGCCGCGCACCGACCGGCGAGGCACTTGGGCGTCGTGCCGCCGCATTGCGCGTCGGACGTGCAGGAGCCGGTCGGCGGTTTCGGTTGGCAATATCCGGCCTTGCAGGCGCTCCCGGCGGCGCACGCGGCGTCGTCGGCGCAGGGCTTCACGCATTGGCCGTTGACGCAGGATTGGCCGCTCGCGCACTCGCTGGCGTAGCGACACACGTTCGTCTTCGCGACGCATTGACCGGCGCTGCAGGTCTGGTCGGCCGCGCAGTCGCTCGCGCCGGCGCAAGGGCAGGGGCCACTCTCGCCGCCGCAGCCTTGGCAGGAGTTCTCGACGCAGATCTTCCCGGCGCCGCAGTCGGCCTTGCTCGAACACTCCTTGGCCTTGCCGGGTGTCGTCGTGGGCGAGGTACAGAAGCCGGCCTTGCAGACGAGGCCGCGCTCGCAGTCGGCCTCGGCGGCGCAGTTCTTTAGGCAACCGCTCTCTGTGCAAGTCGTGCCCGATGGGCAGCTCGCTTGGCCTGAGCAGACGGTGGGCGCGGCCGCGGCGACCGTCGTGCACCCGTAGCCGTCGCACGAGTAGCAGCCGGTATCGTCGCAGTAGTATCGGTTCTCGCTCGAGCTGCACCCGGCGGCGCTGCTCAAGGCGACCACGGACAGGCCAAAGACGAGGCCAGCGAAGCGAGTGAGGGTGGCGCGAAGGCCAGCGGCGGGGCGAAGCATTGTTCTCAGTATCCACGGCCCGTGCCAGGCCACAACCGACGCGTTTCGTGGGGGGCTGGGGCAAGGGCCTTGCCCACTGTGCGGCATCGGTGGCGGGCCGCCCGAGAACCCACGTTCACGGCCCCGCCCGCGGTTCGAAGCAAGCGGGGCGATTCTGCAAACCTTCGGCACGTCGGGGAATGTATTCCTTGACCCGGTCCTTGAGCTTCGGTACCCGAAGCCCATGAGCGTTTCCTCCACGGTCCGTCGGCTTGCCGCGTCCCTCGTCGCGGCTCTCTTGGTCTTGGCCATCGCGCCCGCTGCGAAGGCCCAGATGAAGATCGCCGTTGTCGATGTTCAGCGGGCCGTGATGCAGACCGAGGACGGCCTTCGCGCCCAGGCCACGCTCAAGAAGGTCTTCGACAGCCGCCAGCAAGAGCTCAACCGGAAGCAGAACGAGCTCGCCAAGCAGAAGGAAGACATCGACAAGCAGGCCAAGGTCCTGTCGGCCGGCGCCATGCAGAAGCGCGTCGAAGACTGGCAAAAGGCCATGGTTGAGCTCCAGACGGTGTTCGTCGACTACAACAAGGAGCTCGAGAAGAAGCAGAAGGAGCTGACGGACCCGATCGTCGAGAAGATCCTCGGCATCGTGAAGCGCCTCGCCTCGACCGACGGCTACGACGTGGTGATCGAGCGACAGTTCGCACACTACTTCCGCGGCGACCTCGACCTGACGGATCGCTGCATCCAGGCGTACAACGGCGGCGGAGCGGTGACGCCGGCCGCGCCCGCGGCCCCGAAGAAGTAGAGCCTCACACGCCCCGGTTTTCTCTCCCCCGATCGCTCGAAGACCTCGCCGCGCGCTGCGGCGGCACCGTCCGCGCGTCCGCTGTCGTCGACCGCGTCGAGTCGCCGGACCTCGCGGGCCCGGGGGCGCTCTGCGTCGTCACGCGCCGTTCGGCCCTCGGCGACGGCGCGCGCGCCAAGGCGCGCGGTGCGACGGTCCTCCTCGACGAAGCGCTGACCGACCCTTCGGGGCCCGGCGCGTTCGCCGACTGGCTTCATCCGTGGGCGTCCTATGCGCTGGCGCTCCTGCTCGACGAGGTGCCGCCGTTGGCGGAGGCTCCCGTTGTGGGCGCCGACTCCTTCGTGCACCCCACGGCGGTCCTCTTTCCCGGCGTCGTCCTCGGCTCGCGCGTGCGCGTGGAGGCGCACGCGGTGATCGGTGGCGACGGCTTCGGTTGGGTAAAGGGCCCGGCGGGCCTCCGCGCCATGCCCCACCGCGGGGGCGTCGTCGTCGGCGACGACGTGTTCATCGGCGCCGGCACCACCGTGCACCAAGGCGTGCTCACGGCGACGCGCATCGGGCGGCGCTCCAAGCTCGACGCGCAGGTGCACGTTGGGCACAACGGTGAGATCGGCGACGACTGCCTCCTCGCGGCGCAGGTCGGCCTCGCCGGCTCGGTGCGGCTCGGCCATCGCGTCCAGGTCGGCGGTCAGGCGGGCTTTGCGGACCACGTGAGCGTGGGTGACGACGCGCGCGTCGCGGCGAAGAGCGGCGTCATCGGCGATGTCGCGGCCGGCGCCACGGTGGGCGGGTATCCGGCTCGCGATCGCGCCTCCTGGCTGCGCGGCGTCGCGACGCTTCGAGCGCTGGCGCGACGTCGCGCGGGGGGCGCCCCTTGATTCACCCTACGGCGATCATCGACCCCACGGCAGAGTGTGACGCCGACGTCGACGTGGGACCCTACGCGATCGTCGGTGCCGGCGTTCGCTTGGGGGCGGGCACGACTCTCGCTCCGCACGCCGTCATCCTCGGCGGCACGACCCTCGGACGAAAGAACGTCGTGGGCTCCTTTGCCGTCATCGGTGCGCTCGCCCAAGACAAGCGCGGCTCATCGGAAGCGGGCGTCCTTCGCGTCGGTGACGGCAACACCTTTCGTGAACACGTGACCGTTCACCGCGGGACCAGTGGCCCCACCGTCATCGGAAATGACAACCTGTTCATGGTCGCTAGTCACGTCGGTCACGACACGACCGTAGGCAACGCCGTGACGGTCTCGAACGCCGTGCTCTTGGCCGGCCACGTGAGCGTGGAGGACTACGTGACGCTCGGCGGTGGTGCGGCGGTGGCGCAACACGTGGTCCTCGGCGAGAGCGCCTTCGTGGCAGGTGGCGCGATGGTCGAGCGCGACGTCCCTCCCTTCGTCGTCGTGCAAGGCGACCGCGCGCGCGTTCGCGGCCTGAACAAGGTCGGCCTTCGTCGGCGCGGCTTCGACGCGGCGGCCATCACGTCCCTCGAGCGCGCCTTGCGGCGCCTCCTCTTCGGGAAGGAGACGTTGTCGGTGCGCGCCGAGCCGCTGCTCCACTCGAGCGACGAGCGTGTCGCGCGGCTGGCGCGGGCGATGCTCGGGTCTACTTGTCGGGACCGATGATGTCGGCGAACGCGCGGTCGAACTCGTCGTCGCCGACGGCGGCGGCGAGCATCGGCTTTGAAGGTTCCGCCCTGGACAACCGCTTGATGCGTTCTTGCACGTCGCGGTAGTTCGGCTCGCGCTCCGCCACGTGTTGGTACTGGTTGAGCGCTTCGGTGACGAGGTTCTTGGCCTCGTAGGCCACGCCGAGCTCGAAGGCGACGGCGGTCTGGTGCGCCGGCACCTTGTCGCGCGAGTCGAGGCCGCGGCGGAAAGCGTCGATCGCCTTGTCGACGTCGCCGTGATCCATGTGCAAGAGGCCGATCATCGTCTCGCACATGCAAGTGCGGGCGCGATCGCGCGCCGCGATGGCGAACTCCCGAACGGCGTCCTCGTAGAGGCCCATCTCTTTGTAGGCGACGCCCAAGTCGTAGTGCGACTGCGAGTCGTCGGCGCCAATTTGCTTCGAGACGCCTTCCTTGAATTTCTGGAAGACCTCCTCGACGTCGACCTGCCCCTGCGGGGCCATGGCCGGCTGCGCGACAGCGGCGCGCGGGTCGGTGGCTTCGAGCGCGTCGAGCGACGCGGCGATGGCGAAGCTCCGGTCTTCTTCGTTGGTCGGGCGCGCGCGGGCGCCGGAGGGTTGCGACGCGCTCTCCTGGGCGTCCAGCTCGTCGATGCGCTCCCGGAGGAGCGGATGGTTGGGCAGCCGATGGAGCTGCTCGAGAAGGACCGCGCGAGCGTCTTCGAAGAGGCCGCGCGACGCAAAGAAGTCGGCCTCTTCCAAGGCTTCTTCCAGCTCCGGGTTCGGGCCTGGTGGCGCGGAGGGGGACGGCCCCGGTCCCTCATAGGTCTCCGCCGCTTCGCCCTTCGACGTCAGCTCGAAGGGCTCACTCTCGGGCGCGTCGAGGGGGAAGCTCGGCAAGGGGCCGTCGCCCGCCATCGAGTCTTCGAGGCGTGGGCTCGCGGCCACGGGGCCGGCCGTCTCCTCCATTCCGTAGCCGGGCAGCTCCTCGCCGGCGTAGACGGGCTCTGGCTCAGGGATGTCGAAGCCAAGCTCTCGCAACGTGTGGATGGCGCGCGCGTTCGACGGATCGATGCCGAGCACGTCCTGCAACGTGCGAGCGGCCGCCTCGCCGTCGAGCGAGTCGAGCTGGATGCTGGCGATGAACAGCATCTCGTCGACGGCCTCACCGGCCTCACCGAGGTCCATCAGGGCGTCGCGCAGCGCGTAGCGAATCTCGAGCGAACGCGGGTCGGTCTCGAGGCCGGCGCGCAAGACGACGACGGCCTCGGCGTTGGCGTCTCGCTCCCGCAGCGACGTGGCCCTGGCGACAACGCGGCGTGCGTGTTCTGCGTAGGCCGCCTCCTCCGAGTCGTCGACATACGGCGCTGGCTCCTGGGGCGCCGGCGCGCGCGACACGGCGGCCGCCGCCTCCTCGATCTCCTCAAGCTCGTAGGCCTCGATGTCGCCCGTCTCGAGCATTTCGACGTCGTCGAAGTCGTCGAGGCTGCCGGCGGCGGCCGCCGCGCTCGCGGGCGGTGGCGGCGCGCTGCGCGCGAGGATCGAGAGCTGCTGAACCTGATCGTCGTGGGGAGCGAGGCGCTCGAGCTTCTCGACGAGCTGCCGGAAGAGGTCGAGCTTGCCCTGTTCGCGGGCAATGCGCGCCATCTCCTTCTGAACTTCAACGCCTTTGCTCGCCTGACCAATGGCGACGAAGGCGCGGGCGAGGAGCGCCAGCGTGTCGAGATCCTTGGGGTTGGCTTGGAAACAAAGCTGCAGCTTCGCGAGGGCGAGCAGGCCGTCGTTGGGCTGGCCGCGCTGGAGGTAGAGCTCGGAGGCGATGCGCGCTTGGCCGACGTCCTGCCGGTGGTGGAGGAGTCGCTCGATGATCTTGAGAGCGTCGTCGCGGCGGCCGTGCTTCAAGAGCTGACCGGCAGCAATGGCAAACTCCGCCGCCGCGCTCTCCGGGTCGCGGGCGCGGGAGAGCGCCTCGGCGAGCCTCAGGTGGGGCAGGGGATTGGTGGGATCGAGCTCGACGATTCGCCGGAAG
Organism: Myxococcales bacterium; assembly: GCA_016703425.1. Classification (NCBI taxonomy): domain Bacteria; kingdom Pseudomonadati; phylum Myxococcota; class Myxococcia; order Myxococcales; species Myxococcales bacterium. Next base: position 272,422 of record JADJCA010000031.1, on the reverse strand, counting down.
ACCTCGATGGCCTCGGGATCACGCCCTTGCCGTTGCAGGCGAGTGGCGACCTCGTCCAAGGCCGCGAGCGCGTCGCTCGTGAGGCCCAGCTGCTGGTAAAGCTCAGCGAGCTTGGGCGCGATGTGGCCGTAGCGCTCCTCGAGCTGCGGGACGTGCTTGTTGATGATCTCGCGGATCTGCTTGTAGACCGCGATGGCCTTCAGGGCGAAGCCCTGGCTCGCGTAGAAGCGCCCAACTCGCTCGTAGGTGGCAATAGCCTCGGCGAACGCCTCCATCTTCAGTTGGAGGTCGCCGATTTTCAGCAAGGTCCGGGCGTCGTTCGGATCCTCCTGAATGACTTTTTGATACTCCAGTACCGCCTTGTCGTACTTCTTCTTCTCGACCAGCTTCTGAGCGGCCTGGAGCACCTTTTCTCGGTCGATCGCCACGGACTCGAGTTGCTCCTTCCCGGGGTTGACCCGGATCTGCCCCCCACCGCGGCGGGCTGATCGCCTGGCTTGGCTCCGGAGAGCGTCACCGAGCGATCACGAAAGCGCGGGGCGCCGGGAGGGACCGACGACACCGACCCCGCTATCATACGGGTGCCCGTGGTGAATTGCATACTTCCGCGAGCCCTTCCGGGCCCTTCCGGACGGGCGGAGGAGGAAAAATCGCCCAAGAGGGGTGGCGCTCCCACCCGCGGACCGCGTTGCCCTGGCGCCTTTCCTTGCGAAGTCGGCTAGCCTTCCGGCCTTCGATGCCCACCCATTCAGCCCTTTATCGCGCTCCTTTCGGCCCCTCCGGGTCAGCCCCCATCGACGCCGAACTGGGCCAGAGGCTCCTCTCGGTGGCGCTCGGAGCTGGCGGCGACTACGCCGATCTCTTCTTCGAGTACCGAGCCGCCGGCGGCCTGGTCTTCGATGAGGGCATATTGAAGAGCGCGTCCCGCGGTGTCTCCATGGGCATGGGGGTGCGCGTCGTGAAGGGCGACGCCACCGGGTACGCCTACGTCGAGGAGTTCGACTGGGACGTCATGAAGCGGGCCGCGGAGACGGCCGCCCAGATCGCAACCTCCGGCGGCGGTCACACCGCGGTGCTCGGAAAGATGCGCGACCTGCCGAGCCGCTACGAGCTCGATCGCGTCACGCTTGATGTGCCCGGCATGGAGAAGCGTCTGTTGCTCGAGCGCGCCGCCAAGGCGGCGCACGAGAACGATGCGCGCATCGTCAAAGTCGAGGCCTCGTTCTCCGAGGAGATTCGCGAGATCCTCGTCATCACGAGCGACGGCGCCATGGCCCACGACGTCCAGCCGCTCGTGCGCTTCGGCATCCGCACCATCGCGGAGCGCGACGGCAAGCGGCAGGAAGGCTCGTCGGGCGGTGGCGGTCGCACGACGATGGGCTACTTCGAGGGCCACACGCCGGAGGGGCACGCGCGCCTCGCCGCTGAGCAGGCGCTGCGCATGCTCGACGCGCAAGAGGCACCGGCAGGCACCATGGAGGTCGTCCTCGCGCCCGGCGACAGCGGCATCCTGCTTCACGAGGCCGTGGGGCATGGCCTCGAGGCCGACTTCAACCGGAAAGGTACGAGCAACTACAGCGACGCCATCGGCAAGCCCGTCGCCAGCGAGCTCTGCACCGTCATCGACGACGCCACGCTGCTCCAATCACGCGGCTCCATCAACGTCGACGACGAGGGCAACGAGCCAACAAGCACGGTGCTCATCGAAAAGGGAAAGCTCGCGGCCTACATGCAGGACCGTTTGAGCGCCAAACACTTCAAGGTGCGCCCCACGGGCAACGGCCGCCGCGAGAGCTTCGCGTGCGCGCCGATGCCGCGCATGACCAACACCATCCTGATGGCCGGGCCCCACGACCCCGAGGAGATCATCAAGACCGTCAAGCGCGGCATCTTCGCCAAGAAGTTCGGCGGCGGACAGGTCGACATCTCGAACGGCGACTTCGTCTTTTCCCTCACCGAGGGGTACCTCGTCGAAGACGGAAAGATCACCGCGCCGCTCAAGGGCGTGCAGCTCATTGGCAACGGCCCCGACGTGCTTCGCAAGGTGACGATGCTGGGCAACGACGTGCAAGTGTCCGACGGCATCTGGACGTGCGGCAAGGACGGCCAGAGCGTCCCCGTAGGCGTGGGCTGCCCCACGGTGAAGATCTCCGCCATCACCGTTGGCGGCACCAAGCTCGGCTAGAAGAGACCTCTCGTGACCGAACGGCGCACCTCCACGAACTCGATTGGCAGAAGCGCGCCCTCGCGCGCGCGGAAGTTCATCCTTGTCGTGGGCGACAGCGCGTCGCTCGAGGCGGAAGACGGCGCGGCGAAAGAGCTCGCTCGGCTCGGCGCGAGCGTGCAGACAGCGGAGCTCTTCGGTCCCTTCGAGGGCTGCGGTGACGACGACGACGACGCACCTTGCCGCGCTGTCGTCGTCGAGGCCGGCAACCGGCCCGACATCGCGGCCCTCGTCATCGGCGGCGTGCGACGCGAAGAGCGACTCCGCGAGGCGCCCATCTTGGTCGCTGTGCCAGAGCGACAGGTCGCGCGGCTCGATCCCGGAGCCGGCTTCGACGACTTTATCGTCGTCCCTTATTTTGCTGCCGAGCTCTACGCCCGCGTGCGCATGCTCGAGTGGCGAGCCAGCGAATTTCTAGGCGAGGAGCTCGTGAAAATGGGCGAACTCGTCGTGGACCTCGTGGCCCACGAGGTGCGCGTGCAAGGTCGCGCCGTCGTCACCACGGCGCGGGAGTTCTCCTTGCTCGCGTTTCTTGTTGGCAATCGCGGGCGTGTGTTTTCCCGCGAGGCGCTCCTCGCTCGCGTTTGGGGCGCGCGCTACGAAGGCGGCGCGCGGACCGTAGACATCCACGTTCGTCGCCTGCGCGCGAAGCTCGGCGACGCGCTGCCACTCGAGACGGTGCGGGGGGCTGGTTACAAGTTGCGGACGCCGTCGGAGGCTCCGTCGGACGCGGACTACGGAGACACTTCCAGCGAAGGTCCTCACGTGGCCCGGGCCGTCGTCCTCGCCGGCAGCACGCTCCGGCGGGTGCCCCATGCGTCGGGACCCCGTGCGAAGTGAGCCGCGGCTTGTCGTAAGCATCGGCTGTCCGTCGGGCATCGGCCCCGAGGTGTCCGTCGTCGCTGCCGCGGGGGCCAAGGCTAACGTTCTTCTCGTGGGCGACGTGGCCGTGGTGGAGCGCGCAGCCTTGGCGCGCGGCCTGGCTCGCGAAGTGCGACGCGTCGCCGAGCCAGACGAGGCCTTCGGCCCGCGACGGCGCGGGGTGCTCTACGTTTGGCAACCGACGGAGACGCTCGCGTCGCGCGATCGGACGCCGGGCTCGCCCACGAAGGCCGGCGGCGCCGCGCAGCTCGCGTGGATCGACGCGGCCTGCGACCTGGTCTTCGCGAAGGGGGCCGACGCTTTGATAACGGGACCCGTCAGCAAAGAGGCGATCGTGCGCTCGGGCGCGCGCGGCGCTGCTCGCTTTCTTGGCCACACGGAGCACCTCGCACGGCGCCTCCTCGTGCCGCACGTCGTCATGGCATTTTGGACGGAACGCCTTACGACGGCGCTCGTGACGACGCACCTGCCGCTCTCGAAGGTGCCTCGCGCCATCGACGCGAAGGGCGTCACACGCGCCACCGTGCTCCTGTGCCGATTCCTCCTGCGGCTCTCGCGCGACCGGCGGCGCGCGCTCCGGGTGGCCGTGGCGAGTCTGAACCCTCACGCGGGGGAGGGAGGCCTCCTCGGCCACGAAGAAGCGACGGTGCTCGCGCCGGGGATTCGGGCGGCGCGTCGTGTCGTGGCTTCGTCGCGCTGCGCCATCGCAGGGCCGGTGCCCGCGGAGACCGCGTTTCGTCGAGCCGCGAGCGGCGCCTACGAAGGCGTCGTCGCGATGTACCACGACCAGGCGACGATCCCGATGAAGCTCCTGGCCTTTGGCGATGCCGTCAACGTCACGTTGGGCCTCCCCATCGTGCGGACGAGCGTGGATCACGGGACCGGATACGACATCGCCGGTCGGGGCATCGCCGACGCGGCGGGCATGGTGGCCGCGCTCGCGCTCGCCGGCAGGCTCGTAGGGAACTCGTGAAGCCGCGCGCTAGCGCCCGAGGAGCGCGCGCGCGAGCCAGAACATGAGACCGAACGAGACGGCGACGGCGAGCGCCGTCACGACCGGGGGGACGCGCCTCGCGGGACGCGCCGATGCCGTGGCCATCAGCATCGACGTGGCCAACGTCACGATGGCCTCGAGCCGCTTCCTGGCGAAGGCGCCCTTGTCCGGATCGTCCTTGAGCGCACGGTAGCGTCCCGCGAGCTCGGGCAATTGCTCACGGGCCGCTGCGTACTCCAGCGCCGCGTTGTGAGGCTTGGCGTCGGCCCAATCGCTCAGGACCTTGGCCCACAGGGCCTCAAGGCCGACGTCCACGTCCTCGTCGGGCTCCGGCGCCGGATCGCGCCGCGCCGGCGCGGGCAATTCGGGCTCGAGGGCCGGTGACGAAATGGCCTCGACGGGCTTTGCCACGTGGTTCGGGTCGTCGGGAGGCAGGGAACTCACGGGAGCATTTCGCCAGATTTGGCCGTGTCGATCCAGATCGTGATGGGCCCCGCGTTCTCGCTGGAGACGGCCATGTCGGCGCGAAACCGCCCCGTCGCCACCGGCACGACGCTCCGCGCGAGGGCCACGAAGGCGTCGTATTCGGCCTCCGCCTCCTCGGAGCGCATGGCGGCACCAAAGCCCGGGCGACGGCCTCGCGTCACGTCCGCGTAGAGCGTGAACTGGCTAACAATGAGCACCGAGCCGCCGAGGTCGAGGACGCTCTTGTCGAGCTTGCCCGCGTCGTTTTCAAAGATCCTGAGGTTGACGAGCTTGTCGACGACGAAGCGACGTTCGCGCTCGCCATCGCCCCGGCCGATGCCGAGGTAGACGAGCAAGCCGCGCTCGATCGCGCCCGTGACCTCACCGCCCACGACGACGCGGGCCCAGTTGACGCGCTGGATCACCGCCCGCATCAAACGACCTTGCCGAGACCAAGCTCGCGCGAGAGCGCCGCCGTGATTCGGAAGTAGCTCTCTCGATCATAGGGCTCGTTCAGAATGTGAAAGTCGCGACCTCGGAGGCCCACGCATCCGAAGCAATACGTGCAGCCCGAGCAGCCGTAAGAGCGGACCAGGTAGGCGCTCTTCGTGCAGTTTTCGGAAGCTTCGCAACGCGTGCACTGTACACACGAACGGCAGTCGGCGCAGTTGGAGCAGTCGGTGCACCGTGCGCAGTTCGTGGTGTGGTGGCAGCGGAGGAGCTCGTGGCCCAAGGCGCAAAAGGTGCAATCGGTGCAGCGCTCGCATCGGTCCATGGCGACGCATCCGACGTTGTCGTTGCCGGCGGCTCCTCTCTGCAGTGCCTGAAGTCGAGCCTCAAAGTCGCGTTTGGAGAGAGGCGGGGGCCGATCGCTCATCGCGACGACCTTAACCTCGTCTCGGACGAATTTTGATGCCGAAAACTTGGCGGGTGAGGGGGAGTAGGCGCATGTAGGTGTGGCCGGAGGTTCTCCCATGAAGATTCGAGCCGTCAGCGTCCTCGCCACCCTTCTCCTTTCCGTTTCCGTCGCCTCGGCAGCGCCGGCGAAGACAGACGCTGCCGCCACGCACGGGAAGGACTCGTCGGTGGCAAGCGCCGACCGCGGCGCGAAGGCAAGCAACAAGGCGAGCACGAAGCCGAGCACGAAGGGCGGAACCCCCAAAGCCGCGAAGGCGAAGGCGAGCAAGGTCGTGGCTGTGCCCGCGTCGCTGCTCGCCAAGCACGAGCTTGGGAAGGCGAAGCCCGCCCACGGCAAGAAGCGCGAGCCCGCGAAGGTGGCCAAGGTCGTCGGGCACGCGAGGGCCGCCAAGCACGCTGAGCCGGTGCATCACGCGGAGCCCACGGAGAACCTGCCGTCTCTTCCTGCAAGCCTTCCCGCTAGCCTCGCCGCAAGCTTGAAGCTCGGCCGCACGCTCCCGCCGCTGCGCGCCGAAGCTCCGCTCGTTCGCGAGCCGGCCGCCAAAGGCGCCATGAAGCCGTCGTGCCTGCGCCCTCCCGTTAGCTTCGTCCGCGGCAAGGAGGAGGAGGCGATCATTCTCACGCGCTGCGACGGAAGCGGCGCGCCGCTGGCCGCCGAGCGGCTCTCCGTCCTCGCGCGGGCCGGCGCCGAGCGTCCGGCCCTCACGTTGCCGGAGCTCGCGAAGAAGCAGGGCGACGTTCTCGCGCCGGGCGTGCGCCGCCTCGATGGACGCCTCGTCGAACAGATGCAGCTCGTCGTGGATCACTTTGGCAAACAAGCGCAGGCAGCGAAGAAGCCCATCAAGGTCCACCTCGTCTCGGGCTTTCGCCCGAACGCCGAAGGCAGCTTTCACGCGAACGGTCGCGCCCTCGACTTTCGCATCGACGGCGTCGACAACACCGCCATCGTGGCCTTCTGCAAGACCCTCGACGACGTGGGCTGCGGCTACTACCCGAACAGCACGTTCGTGCACATGGACGTGCGCACCGCCGGCACCGGCCACGTCTCGTGGATCGACGCGAGCGGGCCCGGCGAGTCCCCGCGTTACGTCGAGGCCTGGCCGCCGCCGAAGGGCCAGAAGCCGCGCTTCCTGGAGGCCGTCGAAGACGCCATCGCGAAGCTCGATGGCACCGCCGAGCCCTCGCCCACGGAGCGCAACATGAAGGGCGCGGCGGCGCAGCTCTTGGGAGCGCTCGAAACGACGAGCGACCGCGCCGCCGACGCACCGGCCGCGGCGCTCACCGTGTCCGCCGACGACTCTAAAGAGAACTAGTACCTCGACCCATCGATTTTGATGGGTCGAGTACGGCAAAGCGAGAACGAGACTCCCGGAACACAAACCTGTGGAAACGAGGCGGTTCGAGTAGGCCTCTCGCTCGTCGCGGGCCTACTCGAACCCGTCGACTTCAGAGTGTCCGGGTACTAACCCCAGCGGTCGAGCGCTGGGTTAGGCGCCAGCCTCCTCGACCTCTTCCGCCAACGCGAGAAGGTCGCGTGGCCGCGCCTCGGCGGGGCCCGTCATGACGTCGGCGAGCCGTCGCCACCGCGCGGTCGCGTCGGCGCCGGAGCGCAGCGCGTCTTCCACCATGCGTCCAACTCCATAGACGTCGTCGGCCACGCTGGCGAGCGCCCCGGCGAGGCGCTCCGGCGAGACGTAGCCGAGGCTGCCCGGTGGGCTCGGTTCCCCGAGGCGCCTTGCCGTTCCGAAGTCGGTCAACACGACGCCTTGGTCACGAACGAGCACGTTGCCGGGCTTGACGTCGAGATGCGCGTAGCCGTGGGCGTGCACGTGGGAGACCACACGCAAGAGGCCCGGGAGCCAAGCGAGGTCTCCCGGAGCGTCACGAAGGCGCTCTCGGAGCGAGCCGCGGTCGAAGAGCTCGAGCACCAACCAACCGCCGGCCACGTCCACATCGAAGACGCGAACGACGCCCGGGTGCGACAGCTCGGTCGCGACGCGCGCCTCGTGCAGGAGCTGCGCTCGTCCGAACGCCGCGTCGTGGTAGACCTTGAGGGCGATGCGGCGGCCGAGCTCTCGGTCCTCCGCCTCGTAGACCGCCGCCGCACCGCCACGGGCCAGCTCACGACGGAGCACGTAGGGCGTACGGACGCTCGCCGATAGCGCCGTGACATCGCGGCTCACCGTCGCGGCCGTCTTGGTCTCGTGGCCCAGCGACAGCGCCAGCCGTGCGTGCCGCTCCTTCGCGCCGGGCATGCCGAAGTCGCGGGCCAGCACGCGTTCCGTGAGCGCGAGCGCGAGCGCCGGCTCGCCGGCTTGTTCGGCGAGATCGGCCGCGAGGAGGAGCGCAGCGGGACTCGTCGCCGTACGGAGAAAGTGCCGCGCCGCGGGAAGCTCGCCGCGGTCCAGGCTCGCCTTGGCGGCGGCTGTCGCCAACGCGTCGGGCAACGGGATTTGGGCACCCGCGTCGGCTAGAGCGGCGAGGGCCGCGCCCTCGCGCGGCGTCGTTCGGAGTCGCGCAAAGATCGCCAACGCCTCCGCGGCGTCAGGGCCGTCAGGCGCGCCAAGTCGGCCGAGACGTGCCAGCTGCGCCTCTGTGGGATCGGCCGCGCGCGGCGTTGCATCCAACGAGCTCGCGGTGGGCCCGGGCGCCTCTGCCTCGCGTTCCGGCGGCTGACCGAAGAGCCGTCGCCAAAGGCTCATGCGCGGTCCACGCGCAACGACGGCTTCTCACCGCGATGCTCCGCAACACCGTCGCCTGCCAAGAGTTCGGTGGCCGCCCCGAGTGCGACCTCCCCGAAGTAGGCCGGCGTCTCGCCGCGCTTCAAGACCAGCCATCGGTCCGAGTCCACCTCGAGCGCCCAGTCACCGATGCCCACGCGAAAGGGCCCCAAGGGCGCCTCGTAGACCTCACCGGCGATCTCTAGAATGATGGTCGGCGCGTCACCGCGAGGCGAACTCGACACCGTGAGTGGCACCTCGCCGCCGAGCATGAGATCGATGCGCTCGTGGATGGCGAGCTCGACGCCGAGCCTCGCTCCGCGCAACGTCGTGCCGTTGCGACTCCCGCTGTCTTTGACGAAGGCCACGCCGTCCCGGCGAAAGAGTGTCAGGTGGACTCGACTCACCGCCGCGTGGGCGATCAAGATCTCGCCCTCGTTGCGCCCGACGCGAACGGAATCGCCAAGAACGAGCTTGCGCGCCGGGGCCTCGCCGACGGTGACGCGGACCGTCGGGCCGAGTAGCCGCCGAGCCGCCAGCGCGCGCGCCCGATCGGCGGCGTCGGAGTCGACCGGCTCGTTTCCCGCGAGCGCTTCGGCGAGGCGGAGCGCCTCCCGACGCTCGCCGCTCGCTACGAGCGATAGGACGCGCGCCTCGTCGCCCTGGCGGTCCAGCGATCGTCGCGCCGCGTCGGCATCCTTTCCCAGGAGCTCCTCCAGCTCGTCGACGGCGCCAGCGGCGACCAGGGCGCGCGCCCGCCCGTCCTCGTCGTCGGCGAGCCCGAAGGCGACGGCGGCGGCGGCCGCGTCGCCGAGCGAGAGGAGCTCTTCACCGGCGGCGCGCACGTCGTGCCGCAACGCTGCAGCGATGGCTCCGCTCTTGGCGAGCTCGACGATGAGCAACGCGCGGCGTCGCCTTGCCTCGATGCCGACGGCGCTCTCCTTAGGCGCGACGTCGACGGCGCGGCCTAAGAGGATGAGGCGCGTCTGCGGCGAAAGCTCCGCGTCGACGCGCAGAAGGAGCACGCGAGCCGCGTCGTCTCGTCGTCCCGCCTCAAGGAAGAGTTCCACCGCACGCGGGAGATCGCCGGCCAGCTCGGCCCGCCGCGCGGTGCGAGCACGTCGTTCGTTGCCCAGGAGGAAGTCAAGGAGGCCCACAATCGGCTGCGCTCGGGCCCCAAGGCCAACGACGGGACGGTATCACGGCACGGCGGCGGCCGCGGAGACGAGAGCAGCGGCCTGACAAAGCGGGCGGTGCCCTCACCGGCCGCTTGACGGGTCCCATTGATTTCAAGACGATCGGCCTACCTCATGGCCAACCAGAATCGCCTCGGCGAGCTCCTCGTCCGCGAGAAGCTCATCAGTCTTGCTCAGCTCCGCAAAGCTCAAGAGGAGCAGCAGCGCTCGGGTCAAAACCTCGGCTACACGCTGCAGAAGCTCGGGTACATCTCCGACGGGGAGATCACGAACTTCCTCTCCCAGCAATACCGCGTTCCCACGATTCAGCTTGAGGAGTACGAGGTCGACGCCGAGATCCTGAAGCTCGTCAGCCGCGATCAGTGTGAGAAGCACCGCGTGCTCCCGATCTCGCGCGCCGGCGGCTCGCTCGTCGTCGCCATGGCGGATCCGACGAACCTCAACGCCATCGACGACCTGAAGTTCCTCACGGGCTACAACATCGACCCGGTCATCGCCAGCGAGACGGCCATCGCGGCCGCCATCGAGAAGTATTACAACGCGGGCCCTTCCTACGACGAGGTGATGGCCGGTTTCGACGAAACCGAGATCGAGTTCACCGGTGAGGACGAGGGCGACCTCAACATCCTCGAGCTCGAGAAGGCGAGCGAAGACGCTCCCGTCGTTCGGCTCGTGAACATGATCTTGCTGAACGCCATCAAGAAGGGCGCCAGCGACATTCACATCGAACCCTACGAAAAGAAGCTCCGCGTCCGCTACCGCATCGACGGCGTCCTCCAGGAAGAGATGACGCCGCCGCTCAAGCTCAAGAACGCGATCGTCAGCCGTCTCAAGATCATGTCGTCGCTCGACATTGCCGAGCGACGGCTCCCGCAAGACGGTCGTATCAAGCTGAAGCTCGGCAAGGGCCGAGAGATGGACTTCCGCGTCAGCGTCCTTCCGACGCTCTGGGGCGAGAAGATCGTCATGCGCCTCCTCGACAAGGGGAACCTGCAGCTCGACATGGTCAAGCTCGGCTTCGACCCGAAGCCGCTCGAAGACTTCATGTGGGCCATCCACCAACCGTGGGGCATGGTCCTCGTCACGGGGCCCACCGGTTCGGGAAAGACGACGACGCTCTACTCCGCGCTCTCGGACCTCAACAAGATCGCTCACAACATCAGCACCGCGGAAGATCCCGTCGAGTACAACCTCCACGGCATCAACCAGGTGCAGATGCACGACGACATCGGTCTCAACTTCGCCATGTCGCTCCGCGCGTTCCTGCGGCAGGACCCCGACGTCATCATGGTCGGCGAGATTCGAGACTTCGAAACCGGTGAAATTGCCGTCAAGGCCGCGCTCACCGGCCACATGGTGCTCTCGACGCTCCACACCAACGACGCGCCAGCGACGATCTCTCGTCTGCTCAACATGGGCATCGAGCCCTTCCTCATTACAGCGAGCGTGAACCTCGTGTTGGCGCAGCGCCTCGCCCGGAAGATCTGCAAGGACTGCCCGGCGCCGCACGAGGTCGACATCAAGACGCTGCGCGACATCGGCTTCACGGAAGAGCAGATCGCCGAGGCGCCGTCGAAGCTCATGAAGGGGACCGGCTGCAAGACGTGCAACGGCACCGGGTACAAGGGCCGCGTCGCACTCTACGAGGTCATGCGCTTCGGCGACGACTTGAAGCAGATGGTCCTCCAGGGGGCGCCCACCGCCGAGCTCAAGCTCGCCGCCATCAAGGGCGGCATGTCATCGCTGCGCATGAGCGGCATCAAGAAGGTCCTCGAGGGGACGACGACCACGGAAGAGATCGTCCGTGTGACCATGGCCGATTGACGCCTCGTGACCTGAACCAGCGCCGTCCTTTCTCACGGAGAACTCGCCATGTCGGAACCGCAGAGCCAGCTCAAGGTCAACCTCCACCAGCTGCTCAAGGCCATGATCGAGAAGGGCGCGAGCGACATGCACATCACGACGGGGGCGCCGCCGCTCCTGCGCATCGATGGCTCCGTCGTGCCGCTGAAGCTGCCGCCGCTCTCGGGCCAGGACACGAAACAACTCTGCTACGAGAGCCTCACGGAGGAGCAGAAGACGACCTTCGAGAAGCACAACGAGATCGACCTCTCCTTCGCTGTGAAGGGCCTCTCTCGCTTCCGCGCCAACGTCTTCACGCAACGCGACACGGTGGCGGGCGCCTTCCGCACCATTCCCTTCAAGATCCTCACCTTCGATGAGCTGGGCCTCCCGCAGGTGGTCTCCGACCTGTCCAACAAGCCCAGCGGCCTCGTCCTCGTGACCGGTCCGACGGGCTCCGGGAAGTCAACGACGCTCGCCTCCATGATCGACAAGATCAACAGCGAGCAGCGCCTTCACATCATGACCATCGAGGACCCTATCGAGTACATGCACCACCACAAGCTGAGCGTGGTGAATCAGCGTGAGGTCGGCGCCGATACCGAGTCCTTCAAGGTCGCCCTGAAGTACGTCCTCCGGCAGGACCCGGACGTGGTGCTCATCGGAGAAATGCGTGACCTCGAGACCATCGAGGCCGCCATGACCATCAGCGAGACGGGTCACCTCGTCTTCGCGACGCTCCACACCAACAGCTGCATCTCGACCGTCAACCGCGTCATCGACGTGTTTCCGCCGCACCAGCAGCAGCAGGTCCGGACAAAGCTGTCCTTCGTCCTTCAGGGCGTATTGAGCCAGCAGCTGATCCCGCGCATGGGCCAACCGGGGCGCGCCCTGGCGCTGGAGGTCATGATCCCCAACGCGGCCATTCGAAACCTCATCCGCGAGGACAAGGTTCACCAGGTCTACTCCGTCATGCAGGTCGGCCAGGGCACCTCGGGCATGCAGACGCTCAACCAGTCGCTCTACTCGCTCTACTCGCGGCGCATGATCTCCGTCGAGGAAGCGCTGAGTCGCTCCGCCGAGGTCGACGAGCTCAAGATGATGATCGAGGGGCGCACGGCTATGGGCACGTTGCGAAAGTAGGCGTCGGCGTCTGAGTGCGCGCCGCGGCTACTTGGCTTTCGGCGCGCCCTTGAGGCCGAGCGCTTGCGCCGCCGTGACGACGTCGGGGTTCATCAGGCCCTGCTTGAGGAGTGGTTCCACAAAAGGCCCCCCGCGCTTCTTGTCCTTCATGGCGCCGAGCGCAGCGGCGATGGGGATGCGCATCGGCGCCGGCGACGACTCGGGTGCTGGCTCGAGGCTCGCGGCGCGGCCCCTCGCTTCATCGACCTTCCCACTCGTGGCGACGGCGAAGGCGCCGAGCCAGCTGGCGAGGGGACCCGCCGCGGGGCCCGCCTTGCCCAACATCGGGCCTACGTCGGCGGCGTGGCCACGCGCGGCCAGCACAAATGCGCGTTCGGTGATCGAGCGCAGGGTCGGCGTCGCGCCGCTCAGCGCCAACAGGCTCAGCGCTTCCGCGTCGTCGAGCCGCGCCTGGTAACGCGCGAGCCGCGCGAGGCGCAGGGCCCGCAGCGCGGGAACCTTGTCGGCGCTGGTCTGCGCGAGCCAGCGGTTGCCGATGGCGGAGGCTGCGTCGAGGTTGCCCGTGTCGAGCGCCACGTCCATGGCGACAATGTCGCTCCACAGATCCTCGGCGGTGGCGCGCGCGACGATCTTCGCCGCCGGCAGATCGGCACGACCTGCGAGCGCACCTTGCGCGAGCGTCACCGCCGAGAGCCCGGGTAGCGCGCGCCGGTCCGCCGGCAGCGCCTCGCGGGCCCTCGCCAAGCCGTCGGCGTCGGCGCGTTCGTAGCTCACCACGGCGCGCGCCACGGCGACGTCGACGGAGCTAGCGTCGAGCTCCTCGGTAGCCTTGAGGGCTTCGTCGAGGCGACCGCCTTGAAGCGCGACGCGCGCCGCCAGCACGCGCGCTCGCGGGTAGAGCGCCGAATATGCGACGGCCGTGAGCGCCCCTTTGCGCGCGAGCGCGTCGTCCTCCGCTTCCAAGGCGAGGAAGCCGAGCCAACTCGCCACGCCCGGACCGTCGCTGGCCGCGAGCCCCTTCTTGATGGCGTCACGAGCTTCCGGGAGGGCCGGCTTCTCGAGGGCAACGCGGGCGGCGACGGCGTGCGGAACGGCGAGTAGCGTGAGCGGGAGCGCCTCGGTGATGGAGCCGAGGGCGACCACTTCCGGGGGCACCTTGGGTTTGGATGGGTCTCTCGCCCAAAGCAGCGCTGCCAAGGCGACGCCTTCCGGTCGGTCCTGGTGACGGGCGCGAAACTGCGCCACGAGCTCGGCCGCCCGTCCCCGCTCGCCCTCGACGATCTCGTAGCGAATGAGGGCCACTTGCGCCGGGACGAGCTCCGGGGCGAGTTTGACGGCCGCCGAGTAGCGCTCGCGCGCCCTCGCGTCGCCGAGTCGTTCGAGGCAAACGCCCGCGAGCAGCTCGTAATACGGATCCTTCTTCGACGCCTCGTCGTGTTTCGCCAAGAGGGAGACTGCGCCCGCGTTGTCGTTCTGGAAGAGGTAAGACGCGAGCTGCGTGAACGCTAAGTCGCGGTCGGGGATGCCCACGGCGCGGGCCCGCGAGGTGGCATCCTCAAAGGTCACGTCCTGACCGCCGCGCAAGACTCCGACCATGGCGCGCTCGCGCGCCCAGGCGAGCGCCGCGCGCGGTGAGCGCGAATCGAGCTCGAAGGCCTTCGCGAAGGATTTTTCGAGGTCCGGCAAGCGCGACGGACGGCCGTCCAGCAAGCCATTCTCGATCTCCGCCATGAGCGCCTCGGCGGCTGCCTTGCGCATGGTGCGCTGCTGCTCGACGTATCGATAGGTGAAGGCCGCGCCACCGACGAAGAGGACCGTGGCGACGGCGAGGAGCCAGGTTCCGCGCTTGCTCCCGGCGCGCGGGGGCTTCGTCCATTCAGCCTTCGCGTTTGGGTCGTGGCTGCGTTCGAAGACGCCCGTCAGCGCCAAGGCGTCGAGCAGCTCGCGAGGTTTTGGCGGTGCGGCGGTGCGCGTCGTCGTCGTGGGCGACTCGAAGGCTGCGCCGCGATCTTTGCGAGGCCCCATCGCGAGGTCGAACGTGAGCGACTCCTCGACACCGGGCCCGGGGCCCGCGAGCGGCTCGTCGAACATGAACGCGGCGGGCGCCTTGGGCATGCCGTCGGGGGTACGTCCCGCCGCAGGGGGCGCGCTTCGAACGAGGTTGTCGCCGGTGGCGAGCGACGGTGGTGGGCCTCGGCGCACCGGAGGCGGCGGCAGCGAGCCGGGCCGCACCGGGAGCGCCGCGGTGGCGGGGCCAGACGGAGGCCTCATGGCGGCCGTTCGCTGCGCGACCGGCGGGAGGCGAACGGAGGTCGGCGGATCGTCGTCCAGCACATCGCTGGAATCGAGTCGCAGGGCCTGCGGATCGCGCTCTGCGACCGGCATTGTGGGCTCGCTCGCGGGTTCGACCCGCTCGCCGATCTCGCTGGAAGCCGCCGGCTCGCTCCGCTCAACTTCCGCCGCGACGGCGCGCGGGCCGAGCTTGCCCTGCATCGCCTTGTACACGCGCGCGCGGTCGAGCCAGAGGCGCGTCGCCGCGTCCGTCGCGCCGAGCTGCATGGCGCGCTCCAAGACCTTCTCCGCGCGGTCCGCGTCGCCGCGGCGCAGAAGGACTTCACCGAGGAGCCGATAGACGAGCGGCTCGCGCGGCGCGACGCGGCCTGCGGTCACCAGCAGGGTCTGCGCGTCGGCGTGGAGCTGCGCGCTCATGTACATGCGCGCCACCGCCAGCAAAACCGTGAGGTCGCTCCCGAGCTTGTGGGTGGCGAAGGCTCCGACTTCCTGAATCAGGGTGGCATAGAGGGGCCCACGCACAGCGTTCGCCAGCGCGACCGTGTTAGCCGCGTCGGGGTCACGCTTCCAGCGGAGGGAAAGCTCGGTGACAGGGGCCGACATGCGGAAGGGCTCGAAGTGTATCGCATTCGCGCAGGAATCACCTTGAAACCGGTGTTTCGGTGCGACCCTACCGGGTGGCTAAAAACCTGAGGTTCGGTCGCGGCATCGTGGTGCGGTCGCCACCGAATCGAATGGCCGTTCGGCCCCCATCGGTCCCGAGGACCTCGACGATGGCGCCCTCAGGGATGGGCCCGCCCTGCCGTCCACGCGTCAAGGCCGTCGACTCACCGCTCAGGACGACGGCCCAGGTGCGCGCCGCGGCTTCCGAGCGCTCGCGCGCGCACGCCGCCGCCACGACCGAGAGCGGAACGAAGGCCGAGACCAGCACGACGCCGGCGATGCGGAATCGTCGCGAGACGCTGTCGCTATGGCCGCTGCGCCGGGCCGTCGCGGCGCCCGCCCCGGTGGCCATGAGCGACAACAGGATCGCGAGCGTCGCCCAGGTGCGTTCTTCGAAGAGCCCAACGAGGGTTTCGCCGAAGGAGCGACTCTCGAGCTCGACGGCCTCGGCGCGCGCACGCTGCCGGGCGATTTCCGCGCGAACGACCTGGATGGCGTCACGCGCGCTGGCGCGAACGGTCGCGTCGGTCGTGAGTCGTCGGGCCTCCTCGAAGCCGTGGATGGCTCGTCCCAGATCGCCCGGTTGGGCGCCGCCGAGGCGAACACGTTCGGCGTAGGCGAGCCCGCGATTGAAGCTCGCGTTCGCATCCACGACGCCGCGATCGGCGAGCTTCTCGAGCTCCGAAATGGCGATCTCGGGCTTTCCCTGGTCGAGGGCCTTTGCGGCAGCGTCGAAGCCCTCCGCCCTCACGGCCTCCGCTCTCGCCGACGCGGGAGTCACGAGGGCCAAAAGCAAGACCGACACCGCCACTGGCCCCGGACCGCCGCTGGTCCGCGCTCGCGGTAGGCCCTCGACGAGGGAGCGCAGCGCCCTGATGCGCTCCGCGGTCGCCTCCGCTGAGGCACCGCCCGGCGAAAAGCGCGCGACCTCGGCTTCCCGGAGCAGCGCTACGATGGTCTTCGCCGCCTGCGCGTCGACGCCGCCCGCGGCCAACGTCGACTCGAAGCGGTCGAGGTCTACGCCTGCGAGGCGCGTGCCGGTACGCAGCTCAAGGGCCAACTCCACTTGGCGCCGCATGGCCGCATCGGCAGCGCGGGCGTCGCCATCCTTCAGCGCACGATCGACCTCGGCGCGGGCTGCGCGCTCGCGCGTTTTCGGGTCATCCTTGGTCGCTTCACGGTGGGCCGTGAGGCGCCTTCGCGCGCGAAGCGCCCCGGCGACGACGAGCCCCAAGGCCGGCGGGCCGAGCCACAACGAGTAGAAGAGGCCGCGCCGCGAGCCGGCGTGCCCCGCGCTCGCGGGCGCGCCTGACGTCAGAGGCTTCGGCAGCCCCTCCAAGAGCGCTCGCGGCGCATCGTCCTTCGACGCCGCGCCGCGGATGGTCAACGCCCCGAGGGCGGCGCGCGCGGTCTCGTATTTTCCCGCCTCGGCGTCGAAGAACGGCAACGAAATTTCGCCGAGATCGACCTGGCCCGGCTCGCGCGCGCGGACAACCCACGTGAACGTCCGCGAGCCGCCCACGACGCCCTCGGCGTTCGCGGCGACAGCGGCGCGTTGCTCCGGCGGCAGCCACTCGACGGCCTTGCGCGGTGGAGGCACGAGGGCGCCCGGGAGATTGCCGGTGCCTTCCAGTGTGACCTCGACGGTGACGACGCCGCCGACCTCGGTCTCCCGCGGCGTCACCGTGGCCGAGAGGCGCATGCGCCCCACGTCCCCGAGTGCGTAGCCCGGTGGCCTGCCGGTGGCCGGTGGCTCGGTGACGTCGATCGTCAGCCGCTCGCTCTCCCTGGGGCTCGGCGTGGAGCGTCCGTTCGCCACGCGCAAATGCATCGGTTGAATCGTCAACCGTCCGCTTCGCAACGGAAAGAGCGCGTGTCGCCGCAGGAGCTTGACGGTGTAGAGGTGCCCCTCGAGGGTCGTGTGTCCGAGGGCCTTGGGCGCCAGCTCTTCGGGCAAGACGGGGATGCGGAGGAAGTCCTTGGTCCCGGCCTCGTGCACGTCGTCGTAGCGCGGCTCTTGTTGCTCAGCGTCGACGAAGAGATAGACGGAGTAGGTGAGCTGTTCGCCGACCACAGCCTTGGGCTTGTCGACGCGAGCGTGAAGGAACTCGAGCTTCCCGCGCGGCGCCGTCACGAACGCGAGCGACGGATCGCTTCGGAACATCGGTCGTCCGCCCCGCATGAAGTCGTCGGCGTCAAAGTCGTCCATGAGCCCCTTGAAGGGATCCTTGAAGTCCTTGAACGGATCGCCGAAGGGATCGAGCGGCTGGCGTCGGGGGGGCGGCGGCGGCGGCGCCTTGCTGGGCGGGACGACGCGCAGCGTGAGCGGTTTCGCCGAGACGCGGAGTCCAGCGACCATCGCGCTGGGACGAATCGTCTTGGTGCCCAGCTTCTCCGGTGTGAGAGTCCACTCGACCGTCAGGCCACGCTTCTCCGACTTGACGCCGTTGACGATGCGGATCGAGTGGGTGGGCCTCTCGGTGACTTTCTCCGCGCGCACGCTCGCCGGAGCGCCCGGCTCGGCCTGCTCGACGGCCGCGCCGTCGGAGCTTGCCATCAACGACAGGCGCACGGGGCTCCCAAGGCCGACGATGTCTTGGCTGAGCTCGGCGCGAAGCTCGGGGCCGGCGAGAGCCCAGGGCGACACCAAAAGGCACGCCACGACGTTCATCCATCGAAGGAAGGCGAAGACGGTCCGGCGCGTCGACGCGGGCTTCATTTGTCAGCCGAGCCTCGCACTTTTCGACTCTGCGCCGCGCGTCGCGAGAGCTCGTGCTGCAAGAGGGGCGCTCGCTCGAGGGCGTCGAGCACACGCTCGTCGGGCGTAGCGGTCGTTGGCTCCGGCTTCTCGGGCGCTCCCGAGCTCCCTCCGTCGCTTTCCGGGGGCTTTGGCTCCTCGTTCTCGTCCTTGCCGCCGGCGTCGCCGCCTTGCCCCGAGCCGCTGTCTTTTCCGCCGCCACCGTCCTTGGACGAGCCGCCGCTGTCATTGCCTGCGTCGCTGCCGCCGTCCTTGCCGCCCGCCTCCGGCGCGCCGCCGCCGCCGTCGGCGTCACCAGGGGGGCCGGCGTCCTTCTTCTCCTCGATGCGACGCAGCGCGACGGCGCGGTTCCACGCGGCGTCGCGGCCGATGGAGTCGCCTCCATCCGGCACTCCGGGCACGAGCAAAAGCGCCTGCTCGTAGCTCTTCACGGCCTCGGCGTAGTTTTCAGCGAAGAAATGGAGATTGCCCTGGAGGTAGTGCGCACGTGCCCGAAGCATCACGCTCGTGTCCTTGCCGTCGATGACGGCCCGGAGCACGAGGCTCGCGCACGACGTGGCTTCACCAAACGGCTTGGGCACGTTGTCGCGGGGCCTGACGCCAGTCTCGTCGAGACGCCCGCCGAACTGTTCGGCGATGGCGAAGAGGGCGAGGCTCAAGTCGAAGGTCGCCTCGCGCCGCTCGAGGAGCAAGGGCGGCGTGCCGATGGCGCCCTCGTTGCACACGCCGGTCCCGAGGTACTTGGCGAGCCCTTCCGTTGCGGCGCGCGCATCACCCGCGTCGTACGACTCGATGGCGCGCTGAACCGTCGGTGAGTCGCGCTCGAAGGGCGCGCTCGGATCCCAACGCGAGCAAGCCACGAGGCCCAAGGTCACGATGGCCGTGCCGACGGCGACGAGCTGCCGATGACGCCGGCTCACGACGTGACCTCCGCGCGTGGCTGCACAGGCGCGTCAACCGGCGGCGCGGGCTTCTTCTTCCCGTCGTCGCTTCGCGGCGAGCGCCGGCGGCGAGGCGTCTCGAAGATCACGACCTCCGCCAGCAGCAGGAGCAGCGCCAAGGCGAGCGGCGTCGTGTAGGCCTCGCCGTAGACCGTCTCGACGCGCTCCGAGAGCTCTTCCTTCACGGAACGTGACAGATTGCGCGCGATCTTGTCGATGCCCGTTTGACCACGCTCGGCGCGAATGAGAACGCCGCCTCCCTCCCGAGCGATGGACTCGAGCTGCGCCTCGCCGGCCGCCGAAAGCTGCGTGACGAGAGGCTTGCCGCTCTCGTCGCGTCGCGGGCCGACGACGCGACCATCGGGGCCGACGTCGGGGATCACTTCGGGGGCCCGCCCGCCGATCTGCACCACGTCGACGCGCGTGCCATCGGCCGCCGCGGCGCGCGCGGCGACGACCGGATCGCCCTCGAGATCTTCGCCATCGGTCACCAGCACGATAACGCGCGCGTGTCCCTTCGCGCGCGTGTCGCGGGCGAGGATCTCGCGCGCTCGCTCGATGGCGCGGGCCGTCGCCGTGCCGCCGACGGGCATGTCGTTAGGCTCGAGCTGTCGGAAGAACTGTGCGATGGCCGCGCCGTCGCCCGTGAGCGGGAAGCTGATGGGCTCGCCAGCGAAGGCGACGGCGCCGAAGCGCGCGCCGGGAAGTGACGTGACCAAACGGCTCACCTCGGCTTTGGCGCGCACGATGCGACTCGGCGCTACGTCGCGGGCGTACATGCTCTTGGAGAAGTCCAGGACCACGATGACGTCGAGCGCTCGAGCGGGAATGAGTCGCGTGCCCCGTCCGTATTGAGGACGCGCCACCGCGAACAGCACGAGGGCCATGGCGAGAACCAGAAGCGCGCCCTTGGCGGCGCGGCGTCCCGCGGCGTCGAAAGTGACGAGCTTCGAGACGAGGGCCGGCTCCCCGAAGCGGCGCTCGGCGCGCGTTCGCCGGACGGAGGCAAGCACGAGCGCCGCGATGAGACCGGCCACCAGCAGCACCGCCACGAGAGGGAGGAGAATCCACGGAAACGACAGGAGATCGTGACCGAACCTCACGGGAACCTCCGGAGGACGAGCGCCCGGAGCGCGGCCTCGAAGACCACGAGGAGCGCGGCGGGCCAGAGGAAGAACGGAAAGAGCTCCTCGGTGTTCGTCTGCGCGGCTTCGATGCGCGTCTTCTCAAGACGATTCAGGATCGCGTGCATGCTCTCTTCAAGGCCCTTGCGATCGTTGGCCACGAACGACTCGCCGCCCGTGTCGGTGCTCATCTTCTTGAGGAGCGCCGGGTTCACAGGGTAGCGACGTCGCACGTACCGCGGCTGACCGAAGAGGTCCGAGCCCTCCTCGACCTCGACGTCGTCGCCGTTTCCGATCTGCACGGTGTAGATGAGTACGCCATGCTTCGAGGCGAGCTCCGCCGCATACTCCGGCGACACGGAGCCGGCGTTCGAGTCGCCGTCGGTGAGCAGGATGGCGACCTTCGAGCGAGCCGTCGAGCGCCGGAGCCGCGCGACCCCGGCGCCCACCGCGTCGCCGATGGCGGTTCCATTCCCATCGATGAGGTCGAGCTCCATGCGCGAGACGAGCGTCGACAAGAGCGAGTAGTCGAGCGTCGGCGGCGAAAGCACATAGGCGGCCTTGCCGAAGACGACGACGCCGATGCGATCGGTCTTCCGCTTGGCGATGAAATCGAGGATGACGTCCTTGGCGGTCGAGAGGCGCGTCGGGCGCTTGGCGCCTTTCTGCGTCGCCGGCGTTCCGTCCATGACGGCGCGCATCGAGCCCGAGAGGTCGAGCACGATGGCGATGTCGATGCCGAGCTCGTCGGCGGTGTCGACGCGCTCGAGGTTCTGCGGGCGGGCGAGCGCGACGATGGCAAAGATCAGCGCGGCCGCACGCACCATGCCAGGAACGTCGCGGAGGCGAGCCCGAAGCCCTCGCGGCCCCGCAAGGAGGGGCAAGAGGAGTGGGACGCGTAGGCGTGGGCTCCGCTGCTCGGCGCCGAGGGTCGCCGCGTAGAGCGCAAAGGGAATCGCGACCAGCAGAAGGAGCCACAGCGGGTTGGCGAAGCGGAGCGACTGCCAGTCGGCGCCGCGCGCGACGACGGGAACCGCCGCGCCGAGCAACAAGAACCCCGACGTCCCGCCGATGACCCCAAGGATGCGCAGCGCGAGGGCAGCTCGATGCGAGGTGGACGTCGGCGCCTTCATCGCGCGTGGCTCCCCGGCGGCGTAGGTGGCGAGCTCGTGTGTGCCGCGGCCCGCGGTGGCGCGGGCGCGGGCATGGGCGCCATCATCGTGGACCGCACGATGGCCTCCGCGACGTCCAACATCCGGACGCAGTCGTCGGGCGGTGGCAGAACGTTGGCGAACTTGACGAGGTCAGTGGTCTCGAGGAGCCGGTCGATCTCAGGGATGGGGATCGAGTCCATCCGGAGCAAAGTCAACGAGTGCCGAATCTCTGCCGTCGTCGACTCGATGCCCTCGAAGCCGTAGCGCGCGCCCAAGTACTCACGCAGGACGTCGCTGACGCGGTCCACGTATTCGCGGCGCTGCCCGCGCTCCAAGAGGCCACTGGCCTTGAGTTCGGCGAAATGGGCGAGGGCGGATTCCCACGGAGGACGTCGCGGCGGGGGCGGTGCCTGCAACCGGGCGCGCTTCGCCAAACGCGTGGCCACGTAGGCGGCGATGGCGGCGACGACGACGATGACGGCGAGCACGAAGAGGAAGATGCGGAGCGCCGTGAAGTCTTCCCGTTGCGGCAAGGGCGCCGGGTTCGGTTGCGGCTTGGCTTCGGCGACGTTGGCAATGGGATCCTCGACGATGATCGGATGCGGCGCCGTGCAGACCGTCATCAGCTCGCCGCTGGCTCGCGCGATGGAGACCGGCAGCGGCGGAAGCACCAACGCGGCGCGGCCTGGTGCTGGAGGCAAGAGGACGAGCGGGATCTCTACGAGCGTCTCGGAGCGGTCCCTCGCGGCGTCGAACGACGCGGTGCCAACGCGGATGGGCGCTCCGCCATCTTGGTCGGGTAGCGCAAAACCCGCCGCGCGAAGGTCGGCGAGGGCCTTGTCCGCCGCCTCCGTCCGGAGCGAGCCGGTGACGACGACCTCGCCTTTGCCGTGTTCGACCTTGATGCGGAGCACGGCCTCGTGACCGCTCGTGCCCCGGTCCGGCAGCGAGTCCTTGAGGAGCGGGCGCGTCGCGCCCTCGGGGACGGCGTCCGCACAGGTCGTCATCGCGCGGCCCTTCGTGCGCGCCTTTGGAAGAGCTCGCGGAGTGGCTTCACCGGCACGCCGTCGGTGCGAATTTCGACCGAGTCGATGCCGAGTCGGCGAATCGTCTGGTTGCGACGCTCGACGAGCTTGCGCATCTCGGCCGCGTAGGCCGCGCGTACTCGGGCGTCGCTCGTGTCGACGACGACGCTCATGCCCGTTTCGAGATCTTCGAAGGTCGCGAGGCCGACGTCGGGCATCTCGGTGTCGCGGACGTCGGTCAACACGACGGCGATGAGGTCGTGCTTCAAGGCCGCCAGCGCCAGCGCCTGCTCGTAGCCCTCGGCAAAGAAGTCGCTGATGAGGAAGGCGACGCTGCGGCGGCGCGCTACGCGAACGAGCGCTTCAAGAGCCGACGAGAGATCCGTTCGTGCCCCAAGCGGCACGTGGCCGACATCGACCGCGTGACGGCGCGCGGCCCTCCGCTCCTTGTGCACCGCGGGAATGCCTTCGGTCTCTCCGCTCCCCGCGACGTCGAAGCCCAAGATCTCACGGACCACGCGCATCACGTGCTTCTCGCCACGTTTCGGGGGCACCATTCGTTCGACCTTGTCAGTCGACAAGATGAGACCGACGCGGTCCCCGTTGTGAATGGCGCTGAAGGCGACGAGCGCGGAGACCTCTGACGCGACGCGCGCCTTGTCGGCGCGCTTCGAGCCAAAACGTTCGCTCGCCGACATGTCGACGACGAGCATCACCGTCATCTCTCGCTCTTCCGAGAAGACCTTCACGAACGGCTCGTTCATGCGCGCCGAGACGTTCCAGTCGATGGTGCGAACGTCGTCGCCGCGCTGATAGGGGCGCACCTCGCGGAACGCGAGCCCTTGACCCTTGAAGCTCGAGGCGTAGTTGCCCGTGAGGTTCTCGTTCGCAAGACGAGCGGTGTGGATCTCGATGGATCGTAGCTGGGCGAGCAGCTCCTTCGGGATCATCAGAAGACCTCAGGGCACCGGAACGACCTCGAACACCCGCCGCACCACCTGCTCCGCCGTGATCTGCTCGGCGTCGGCCTCGTAGGTCAAAACGACACGGTGGCGCAACACGTCGAGGCCGATGGCCTTGACGTCATCGGGCGTCACGTACCCGCGGTGTCGGAGGAACGCGTGGGCGCGAGCCGCCATGTTGAGCGCGATGGTGGCGCGTGGGGAGGCGCCGTACTCGACGAGCGGCGCGATCTCTTTCATGCCGAAGGACTTCGGATCGCGCGTCGCGAAGACGACGTCCACGATGTAGTCCTTCACGCGATCGTCGACGTACATCTGGCTGATGACCTTCGCGGCGTTCGTGAGGTCTTGCGGCTTGACGACGGCGGTCGCGCGCGGCGGTTCGGTGCCGGCGGTGCGGTCCATGATGCGTCGCTCTTCTTCGCGCGACGGGTATGTGACCTTCACCATGAGCATGAAGCGATCGATCTGCGCTTCCGGTAGCGGGTACGTGCCCTCCTGCTCGATGGGATTCTGGGTCGCCATGACGATGAACGGCGCTGGCAGCGGATAGGTCTTCTCGCCGATGGTGACCTGCCGCTCCTGCATCGCCTCGAGGAGCGCGCTTTGGACCTTGGCGGGGGCGCGGTTGATCTCGTCGGCGAGGACGAGGTTCGCGAAGATCGGGCCGAGCTTCGACGAGAACTCGGCCTTCTGCGGGTTGTAGATCACCGTGCCAATCACGTCGGCGGGGAGCAGGTCAGGCGTGAATTGAACGCGGGCAAACTTGGCCGAAATGGCGTCGCACAGCGTTCGAACCGTCAGCGTTTTCGCGAGACCGGGGACGCCTTCGAGCAGCACGTGACCGCCCGTCAGCATGCCGATCAAGATGCGCTCGATCATGTAGGTCTGGCCGACGATGACGCGGCCGACCTCGGCGAAGAGCCGATCGATGAAGGCGCTCTCCCGCGCCACAAGCTCGTTGAGGGACCGAACGTCGTACATGACGGGCTCCCCGTGTAACACAGCTAGCCGGGAGCGAGGAGGCCCTCGCGCGAAGCGCCCGCGCCGGCGGGATCGCGGGGGCCCACCCCTCTCGCCGTCTCTCAGTTCACTTTCGGGTACGGAGCACAGAGCACCGATTGGACCGCACCCTTGATGCTGTCGGAGAGCGAGAGCTGGCCGGCGACGACCTTTTCGATCTCGAAGACGCCGCCGAAGGTCGCCTTCGGGATCGGGTCGGCCCCCTTGTAGGGTACGAACCAGCCCGCCGAGACGTCATCGGCTTCGTTGGGCCCGCCGCGCTGTGCCGCGAAGGAGAAGACTCGCACCTGCTCGTTCTTCAGCTTCGTCACCGTCTCGGCGTAGTTCCGCTGGACCGCGATACCATCAGCCGTCGTCGGCCCTTCCCAGAAGGTGTCGTCGGTCGTGTGGATGACCACCCGAAGGCTGCCCGGACGCCAGGCAAACGTCGACGCCGCGCCGTAGATGGCGTCGAGGCTGTTTTCGGGCCACGTGCTGTTCTGTTCGGGATTGTCGAGCTGGCTGTTCTGATACGTGAGCTTCGCCCAGCGCTCAAACTCGGCGCGGAGCGTGGGCACGTTGGCGAAGGGCTGCCCGTTGTTCAGGATCTTGGTCTCGTCGACGAAGACGGCGAGTCCGTAATACGGCGCGGCGCCGGGGCTCATGGCCATCAGGGCGCTGTCGACGACGGAGATCTCCTGCGCCAGCTTCGTCAGGAACGGTCCCATCGAGCTGGAGACGTCCATGACAAAAACGATGTCGATGTTCTGAACGCACGCCGCGCCAGTCGTCGGCGCGGTGGACACGGTCTCTGGGCGTTCGATGGTCGGTGCGCCACCGGTCGCGCCCCCTAAGGCACCGGGGCCGGTGCGCTCCGTCCCCGAGCAGGCGGCGAGGAGCGAGAGTGCAGCGAAGAGGGGCCAGCGTCGACGGTTCATGGGCGGGTCCTCGCGGAGTGATGAGCGTGGCGGTACGAAACGGACCGCGAGCGCGGATTGGCGTACGGGCTGAAGGCCCCCCCGTGCAATGTTGTGGTGCAACGAGACCTGCGAGAGACAGTTGTCTCGTCGATAAAAGCGACTCTCGCTCTCCCAACAGCGACCGAAGGAAGGAACCCATGCTCACGCCGCCGAAACTCCGCCCCTACCGGCTTTCGAACAAGCGCGTCGTAGGACAGCATCGGATCTTCCGCGTCGAGCAGCAGGACGTTCACTCGGCCGACGGCTTGCCGCTTCGCGACGTGTTCACCTTCGCCTGCGCCGATTGGTGCAACGTGGTTGCGGTGACGCCCGAGCGTGAGCTCGTGCTCGTTTGGCAGTATCGCTTCGGGACCGAAGTGCTCGAGCTCGAGACGCCCGGCGGCACGGTTGACGAGGGCGAAGACCCGGCCACCACGGCGGCCCGCGAGCTGCGTGAAGAAACGGGGTACGAGGCCGAGCGTATCGAGTCTTTGGGGGTCGTTTCACCGAACCCCGCGATTCAGGGAAATCGCTGCCACCTGTTCTTGGCGACGGGATGTCGCAAGACGAGCGAGACCGACTTCGACGAGCTCGAGGAGCTCGAGGTCGCGCTCGTTCCGGAGGCCTACACGGCGCGCCTCATCGACGAGGGCACCGTGCGCCACGCCATCGCCGTGGTGGCTCTCGAGCGATTTCTACGCCGCCGCTAGAATTGCGCGCCGGTGAGAACGGGAACCGAGGGGACTAATTTCGGCCGAGGCTAGCGCCGAGGTCAGGGCGTGCCAGAGCGGCTCGCGTACCCATGCCGCAGCATCGGATCTTCCTCTACGCCATCGACGCCGGTTCATCGGACGACGCTCGAGAGTGCGAGGCGCCCTCCTCGCGTGACCTCGCTCGCGAGCTCTTGCGTTTTGGTCAGCACCGCGCCCCTTCGCAGGTCGACGTCGTGGACCCGCGAGACGCCGCAAAAGACGTGCACGCTGCGTAGGCGCGGTTCATACCGCCGCGCGGCGCGTGGCGCATGTATGATCGGCCCATGCCGCGGTTGAGCGTTGCGCTTCTCTGGCTCGTCGTTGGGTGCAGCTCCGAAACCACCGAGCCAAGCGCGGCCGCCGCCGAACAGGGCGTGGGAGCCAAGATCGAAGTCAGCGATGACCCGAAGCCCCTCTCGACGAACCCCGGTGACGATCTCTGTCGCATCAAACTGACAGCCGGCGGACCTTTCGTTCTCTCGGAGCTTTCCGTGACGATTCAGTTTGGTCCCGGCACGCCGGCCACCTTCACAGAGCTGTCCTTCGTCGACGACGCCAACAAGAACCAGAAGCTCGACGTGGGAGAGACGTTCCTCGTGGGAGAAGGCGGCTCGAGTCCCTTCGGTGAAGGCTACGCCTCGCAGAGCGCCACGGTGTCGGTCGTGCGCGGCGGCAAGGTCATCGCCACGGGCCGTTGGGACGTGAAGAACTGACTCTTTCGCGTCTGTCGCGACTTAGCGCAGCGGGTCGCCCCGAATCTCGAGTGCCACGCAGTCGTCGGCCTCGCAAAGCCGCGCCTCGGAGAGGGCTTCCGCGATGCACGCGCCACCGCGCGGACTTGGACTCGCTGCGTGAACCGCCAAGGGGCACCCTTGGCCGCTCAATCGAATGCGGTATTCGCCGGGCGTGCAGCGTTCCGTCGCCGCGGCGAGCCACCCCTCGGCGGCGCACGGGCGAGAGCGACATCGCTTTGCGTCGACGGTGTCGATGGCGACGAGGCTCGGCTCGGCGCCGAGGTCGCACGTCGCTCCGGCCGCGAGCGAGGGCGCGGGGCTGGCCGGCGAAGCACCGCCGTCGGCTTCGGCATCAGTGGCCGCGCGCGCCGCGGGCGGCTCGGATTCGGACAAGATCCGGCCGCCACAAGAGCTGACGCTTATGGCGAGGAGCAGCAGCCGTCGCACCATCCCCCGCCTATGGCCGCGGCTCGTCCGATCCGTCACCAGCCCCGTCAGTCGACGCTCAAGACGACCTTTCCGAAGACGTCTCGGCTCTCGAGCGCGGCGTGCGCCTTTGGCGCCTCCCACAAGGACAGTGTCTCTCCGACGACGGGACGCAGCCTCCGCGCCGCTACCAGCTCCAAGATCGGAAAGAGATCGCCCTTTGGGCCCATCGTCGATCCGAGGACCGAGACCTGGCGGAAGAAGATCTGGCGAAGGTCCATCGTCGGCGTGAAGCCAGCGGTGGCCCCGCACGTGATGACGCGGCCGCCCCATCGGGCTGCCAAGATGCTCTTCTCGAAAACCTCGCCGCCAACGTGCTCGATGACGACGTCGACGCCCCGCTTGCTCGTGAGCGACTTGCACTCTGCAAGGAAGTCTTGCTCGCGGTAGTTGATGACCTCGTCGGCGCCGAGCGCCTTGGCGCGCCGGCACTTCTCGTCGGAGCCGGCCGTCGCGATGACGCGCGCCCCCATGAGCTTGGCGATCTGGATGGCGGCGCTCCCGACGCCGCTGCCGCCGGCCTGAACCAGGACCGTTTGGCCCGCCGAGACCTCTGCCTTGCGCACGACCATTTGCCAGGCCGTGAGGAAGACCAAGGGGACGGCGCTCGCTTCTTCAAAGGTGAGGCCGTCGGGGAAGGGGAGGAGGTTCGCATCGGGGACGTTGAGGTGGCGCCCGTAGCCGCCTTGCGTGTTCTCGCCGAGGATGGCGTAGCGCGGGCACAGGTTGTCTTGGCCGCTCAAACAGCGCGCGCATGCGCCGCAGGAGACGCCAGGGTTGACGACGACGCGCTGCCCGAGCACCGCGGAGACGCCGCGCGCACCGGGCCCCAGTGCGTCAACCTCTCCCACGATGTCCGAGCCGAGCCGATGCGGGTACGTGAGCTTGAGGTTGGGCAGACCTTTCCGAACCCACAGGTCGAGCCGGTTCAGCGCGACGGCGCGTACGCGAACCCGCACCTCGCGCGGCCCCGGCTCTGGCAGGTCGACGGTCTGGCGCTCCAAGACTTCCGGGCCGCCGTGTTTCGACAGCGCCATCACTTCGGTTTTCATGGGTCCTTGTCTCGCGGGCCTGCGTGCTGCTTGAGCGTTGAAACGAGAATCGGGCGACTAGGCCAAAAGCTCGGTTCCGCCCGCCTTCGAGCGCTCGTCGGGCGCGACCGCGTGGGACAGCGCCAGCGTTTGAACCAGCATGGTCTGGTAGACGAGGTGCACGTCATCGACGTCCACGTCTTCGCCGCTAGCGGCCTCTTCTAAGGCCGCCTCCAAGTGCAAGTGAACGAACGCCATGATGCCCGGCTGCTCATGGGCGACGACGTCTTCAAGATCGAGCGGTTCGGTGGGAGCCCGTGCGCGAAGCTCTTCCTCAAGCGACAACGAATCGACGGTCGCCTTGAGCGCGTCCGTGCTGACGGCCTCGAGCCGCTCCCCGAAGGCCCGCTCGAAGGCCATGAAGATCACGATCGACAGAAAGGAGCCCAACGCCGTGGCGGTCTCGTCGAGGGGGCGATCCAAGACGTCGCCCACGTGACGCGCCAGCTCGACCTGGCGCTCCTCGAAGCGATCGAAGGCTGCATCGAGGATGGCATCGGCGCGCTCCCCGGCGCGCGACAGCTCGTTCTCGATGCCATCGAGGACCGCTCGATCGACGACCGCGAAGGGCGGCACGGGCCGCATGGCAATGGGGCGAGCCCACACGCCGGCGAGGTTACCGCAAAGCTGGAGCAAAATCCGGTTCCGCCGCCGGCGAGAGGACCGAAGCGGTCCTCATCAGACGAGTCGCGAGCCCTTTCACGCGCTATAGTCCGCCGCCTCATGGATCTCCCTCGGCTGCGCCAGCTCCTCGAACGCGTCCGCGATGGCTCGGCCTCCGTCGATGACGCGGCCTCCGAGCTGCGCGCGCTTCCCTTCGCCGACCTCGGCTACGCGACCGTCGATCACCATCGCGCTCTCCGCCAGGGCGTGCCCGAGGTCGTCCTTGGCCAGGGAAAGACCGCCGAACAGATCATTGGCATCAGCCGTGAGCTCGCGACGAGCGGCCAAAACGTCCTCGTGACGCGGATCGACGGCGAGAAGGCCAAGGCGCTCGTCGCGGCGATTCCCGGGTTTCGCCACGTAGAGCTCCCGCGGCTGTGCATCCTCGAGCAAGCTCCGATTCCCGCGCTGGCCCCGAAGGCAGGGCCCGTCGTGCTTATCAGCGCCGGCACGAGCGACCTACCGGTCGCGGAAGAATGCGGCGAGACGCTGCGCTTGCTCGGTGGCCGGATTGAGCGCGTCTACGACGTCGGCGTGGCCGGCATCCACCGACTGCTCCACAAGCGAGAGACACTCGAGCGTGCCTCCGTCGTGGTGGTCGTGGCGGGGATGGAGGGGGCGCTGCCGAGCGTCGTCGGCGGCCTCGTCCGTGTGCCCGTCATCGCGGTTCCGACCTCCGTCGGCTATGGCGCTGCGCTTGAGGGCTTCACCGCGCTCATGTGCATGCTCACGAGCTGCGCGTCGGGCATCACCGTGGTGAACATCGACAACGGCTTCGGGGCTGCCTTCGCTACGGCGCGCATCCTTCGCGGAGGCGAGTGAAATGGCGCACGGAGGCGACGGGCATGGGCATGGTCACGACCACGACCACGACCACGACCACGACCATGGGCATGGGCATGGGCATGGGCATGGGCATGGGCATGGGCACGGGCACGGCGAGCACGAGCACACGCATCGGGAACCGCGCGCCGAGCTTGCGCGGGGCGTAGGGGTCGGAAAGACCCTCTTTCTCGACGCGCCGAGTGGGCTCGCGGGCGACATGATCATCGCGGCGCTGGTGGACCTCGGGGTGCCGGAGGCTGTCGTGCTCGATGCGACGCAAGCCTTGGGGCTTGAGGGTTTTCACGTTCACTTCGGTACGCGCGTCCGTAGTGGCATCGTCGCCACGAGCTTCGACGTCCACGTCGACGCGGCGCAGCCCGAGCGCACCTACCGAGAGGTTCGAGCCTTGGTCGAGCGCGCAGCGCTCGAGGCCGACGTGAAGGGTCGCGCCCTCGCGATCTTCGAGCGACTCGCTCACGCGGAGGCGAAGGTTCACCGGAGCGCGCTCGATGACGTGCACTTTCACGAGGTCGGCGCAGTCGACGCGCTCGTCGACGTGGTGGGCGCCTCGGCGGCCCTCGACTACCTCGGGGCTCACGTCCTCGTTTCGCCGTTGCCGATGGGGCGTGGCTTCGTTCGCGCTCGGCACGGCATTCTTCCGCTGCCACCACCGGCGACCGTCGAGTGCTTGCGTGGTCTGCCCACCTACGACGGCGGTGCGGACTTCGAGTTCGTGACGCCAACGGGGGCGGCCATCGTCGCTGCGACGGCGCGCGGCTCGTCCCGCTGGCCCACGATGACGCCCGAGAACATCGGCTGGGGCGCCGGCACGAAGGATCTGGCTGATCGGCCGAACGTGCTCCGCGTGGTCCTCGGCGCGCCCGAAGCGTCAACCGACGAGCACGTCGTCCTTGAGACGAACATCGACGACGCGACGGGCGAGCTCCTGGGGGCCGCCCTCGAGTCGCTGCTCGAGCACGGGGCCCTCGACGCGTGGGCCGTGCCCATCGCCATGAAGAAGAGCCGGCCCGCGTATACGATCTGCGCGCTCGCGTCGCGTGCCCGAGCGGGCGACGTCGCGGCGACCCTGATGCGCGAGACGACGACTCTCGGTGTGCGCAGCTACTCCGTCGCAAGGCTCGAGCGACCGCGACGAATGATCGAGGTCGACACGCGCTTCGGTCGAGTCGCGGTCAAGATCGCCGAAGGCCCGTTTGGTCCGCCTCAGCTGAAGCCCGAACTCGAAGCGTGCCGGGCCGCGGCAAAGGCGCACGGCGTCCCTCTCCGCGAGGTCCTCGGCGAGGCCACCATGGCAGCCTGGCAAGCGGTACGGCGCTAGCCGCAGAACGGCAAACCGCCGGGGTGAACACGGCGTGCGTTGGTTTGACCTCGCGATGCGCCTCCCATGGGCGAGCCCTTGCCGCGATCGAGCCGGCGATTTTCGCGGAGTCGGGGGCACCAGTTTCCGCACAATTCCCCCTTGTTCTTCGTTATGCTCCGCCCGCGCGTGGCTCGGCGGGCGCCGATCACCCCACGCGCCCGAAAGGTTCGCGATGAGCGCTTGCCCGAAGTGCGGCTCACCCGTCCTCCCCACCGACAAATTTTGTAACTCCTGTGGGTTCGCGCTTGGTGCACCAGCTCCCGCCGGTCCGCCGCCAGGCGCGCCACAAGGGCCGCCGCCGGGTGCTCCGTTTGGAGCGCCGCCGCCGGCGTTCGGGGCTCCGCCGCCAGCCTTCGGTGCACCGCCGGGGGCGCCTCCTCAAGGCTTCGCTCCGCAAGGGTCGCCGCAAACGACGCCAGCCCCCGCGTTCGGGCCGCCCGGCGGAGGACCAGGCGGACCAGCCGGCGGGGGGCCCGGATACGGTCCGACCCCGCAGCCGTTCGGCGCCCCTCCGCCGCAGCAGGCGTCGCCCTACGGCGCTCAACCCCCGTACGGCGCGCCCGCGCCTTTCGGGGCGCCGCCGGCTCAGCCGCAAGGGCCTTATGGCCCGCCGCCCGCTCAGGGGTACGGGGCGCCCGAAGCGCCGCCGGCTCAGGGCTACGGCGCCGACGCGTACGCGCCGCCGCCTTTTGGTGCACCCCCGCAAGCGTCGCCTTACGGTGCGCCGGGCTACGCTCCGCAAGGTGCGCCGCCACCGTTCGGTGCGCCCGGCGGACCGCAGGGCGGCCCTCCGCAGCAATCGCCGCAACCGAGCCCTGGCTTCGGTGGCTTTGGTGCCCCGCCCGGCGCCGCCCCCGGCGGCCCACAAGGCGCGCAGCAAGGGTATGCTCCGCAGGGCCAGCCGCCGCCGTTCGGCGTCGCACCGGGCGCCTCGGCGGCGCCACCTTCACCCTACGCGCAACAACCGAGTCCCGGCTCCGCGCCAACGCAAGCCGACGCGGCCCCGGCGCCGGGAAACCGCACGCTCCGCGGCTTCCTCGTCGCCTACCAGGCCAACGCGCAGGGTGAGTTCTGGCCCCTCGCCGGCGGTCGCGTCACCCTAGGGCGCGCCAACAGCGGTGAAACCCTCGACATCCAGCTGCCGGACCCGACCATCTCGTCGAAACACGCGGCGTTGCTCGTCGACAACGTCTCGGGGGCCGTTCACGTCGAAGACACGGGCTCCACCAACGGCACCTACGTCAACGATGAGCACCTTGGCTTCAACGGGCGCCGCGAATTGAAGGACGGCGATCGCGTGCGCTTCGGGGGCTTCACCACGATCGTGAAGATCGTGGGGCGTGTGTAATATGCAAGTGTCGAGAGCCTTCGCGTTTCTCCTGGGCGCGGTCGTCTTCGTGGTGTCGTCGCTCGGTTACGCCGCGCCGGAGACCCACATTCTTCGCATCGACCCGCGAGCCGCCGTGGTGAGCGGCGCCCCGCTGCTCACCAGCATCGTGGAAGTGGTGCAGTTCAACGCCGTCTCGAAGGTCATGACGCCGTGTGCGAACGTCGGCGGCGGCAACGCCACCATCGATTGCATTTCGTCGGAACTCGAGAAGCCCAACGCCGTGTGGAGTCCGATGCCTTTCCCGCAGGCGAACGCTCGCCTGCTCGTCAAGGTGGAAGGCGCCGACACGCTGGCTACGCTTGAAGGCACCGTCGAGCGTTGGGGCGACGCCGTCAAGCGGCGCGAGAAGGGCTTCGGCACCGCGTGGCTCGTCGTCGTCGACGCCGCCGCCAGCATGGGCAGCCGCTACGCGGAAGGTCGCGCCATCGCTCGCCAGTTCATCGAGGCGATGCAGCCGGCGGACCACATGCGCCTCATGATCTTCGATGATCGACTGGTGCTCCACGACTCCAACTGGAAGACGTTTCCTCAGCGCAACGACCTGGTGAACGTGCTCAACGCGCAGCCGGCGCCGGCGCCCTCGCGAGGCCGCGATCGGCCGCTCTTTGACCTGCTCAAGAAGATGACCGCCGACGCCTTTGGGAGCATCGGCAACACGCAGGGGCCGCAAGAGATCCCGCTCCATCAAGCGATGGTCGTACTTTCCAACGGTGCCAGTCGCAACGACGCCGCCGGCGTCTCCGCGACGGCGGCGCTGTTCCGCCAGTTTGCCACCAAGGGCCGCTTCCCCGACGACAACCAATCGGTCCCCAAGACGCCGCTGCCGATCATCAGCGTGTGGATGCCCAACGCCGGCGGCCTCGTGAACGACGTCTTCCGCAACAACGACCAGCAGTTCATGCAGGAACTGGCGAATCCGGAGATCGGCGGCTTCTTCAACATCGTCCGGGAAGGCCAAGGCGAGGCGAAGGGTCGCAAGATCATCGAGCTCGTCCGCGCGCGCTTCAACGCGATGTACGTCGCGAAGTGGCGCCTCTCCTGCCTCAACCCGACGGTCTCCCAGTCGTTCCAGCTAGAGTTCGCGAACGTCCAGCCTCCCATCAAGGGCGACGCGACCTTCCAGAACGTGCCCATCGGCGTTGATCCGTCCCAGTGGCCGCTCGACGTCGACATCGCGCGGACGCGCGCCGAGGCGGAAGCCAATCCGCTCTATCCCGGCGGCACCATGAAAATCTACGGGACGTTCTGCTGGGGCGGCGACTCGAAGCGGGCCGAAGCCTACTTCGTGCCCGCCGGCACGCAGCCCGACCCAAATTTCTCCAGCTCCGATCTCGCGGCCATACGCCGCGTGCAACAGAACCTCATCGCTCAGAACATGCGCGGCGGGGCGAAGGAAGTGAACGACTCCTTCGCCGTCTTCGAGGTCCCCGACGAAGAGAAGCTCCTCGAGGGGGCTGGCGAAGCGACGGTCGCGCGGATTCTCATTTACGACAACGGCGCGCGCCGAGCGAGCGGCCGAGACGCTCAGACGATCCTCACCCTGAAGGCGAAGAAGAAGCCGTTCAACCTGCTGCTGATCCTCGGCATCGCGGGGGCCGTCATCGTCATCCTCCTCCTCTTCCTCGTGCTCCTGCGCGGCGGTGGCGGCGGAAAGGGCAAGCGTTCCAAAGGTGGCGGCGGTGGCGGGCAACCGCTCGCGCCGGTCGTCGCGGGCGCACCGCCGCCCTATGGAAGTCCGCCGGCCGGCGGCGGCTACGGCGGCCCGCCCGCGGGCGGTGGGTACGGTGCGCCGCCAGGAGGCGGCGGACCGCCCGGGGGCTACGGAGGCGGCGGTGGTGGCTATGGCGCCGCGCCTGTCGAGGCGGCCCGACCGGCCGCTCCGCCAGCCGTCATTCAGGTGCGCTGCGACAAGTGCAGCGCCATGACGATGGCCACGACGGGCCAGCCGTCGGTTTGTTTCTCATGCGGTCAGCCCCTCTTCGCCCCCGGGGAAGGAGGTGGGGGCGCAAGCGCCCCCATGTTTCCACTGACAGGAGGCATGCCTGCGCAGCCGGTACCGCCGCCGAACCCCTACGCCGGCAGCGGCGGCTTCATCGGAGCATCGCAGGCGATCTTGAGCGGCGGCGTTGGCGACTTCACGATCCCCAATGGGCAAGAGGTCAAGGTGGGCCGCGATCCAGCGATGTGCCCCGTCATGTTGCCCGAGCCGCGCATTAGCGGTGTGCACGCCACGCTGAAGTTCGAAGGGGCTCAGCTCTGGGTCCGTGACGAGACGAGCAACAACGGCACCTACGTCGCGGGCTCTCGCATTCTGCCCGGCGTCTGGACTCCGGTCCCAGTCGGTGGACCGCTCCGCTTCGGGCCCGTTGAGTTCTCGGTACGCGTCGCCTGATTGACCTGTGGCGGCCATGGCGACCCTCGTTCAGGCTTCCTCGCTGCGCCCCCGCGTCGACGTCGCGTCGCGGACCGACGCCGGGCGAGACCCCGACAAGCAGGTCAACGAGGACGCCTTCGCGTACCGACCGACCCCGTTCGGCCACTTGCTTGTCGTCTGCGACGGGATGGGCGGGCACAACTCCGGCGAAGAGGCCTCGAACCTCGCGCTAAGAACTGTTGTGGAGACGCTCGAAGGCATGGCCCTCGACGCTCCGGTGCGCGCAGCCCTTGATCAAGCGGTGCGCACGGCGAACGACCGCGTCTATGGCCTCGCGCCGCCCGACGCCGCGGGCCGACCAGGGTCAACCATCGTCGCCGCCCTCCTTCAATCGTCGGGCATCGTCGTGGCTCACGTCGGCGACAGTCGCGCCTACCTCTTGCGCCAGGGGCACGCGTTAGCGCTCACACGCGATCACTCCGTCGTCCAACAAATGGTCGACGCGGGCATGTTGACTCCGGAGCAAGCCGTCGGTCATCCCGACGCGAACCGAATCCTCCGCGCGCTGGGTGTTGCGGCCGCTGTCGACGTCGAGGTGCGCATCGACGCGGTGCCCTTTGCGCAAGGCGACACCATCGTCTTGTGCACCGACGGGTTGACGGATCTCGTCACGGGTCCCGAGATTGCGCGAGCCGTTCTCGAAGCGGGCTCGCCGGCGGCCGGTGCGTCACGACTCGTCGACATGGCAAACGAGCGCGGTGGTCACGACAACATCACGGTGCTGGCGGCGCGCTTCCTCGACGATGTCACGTCGCAACCGCAGCCGACGGTCGTGGCGACCGCGCCCCACGCGCAGCCAGCCGGGCCGCCGCCGTACGCGTATGCGCCGGCTCCGTATCAAGCGCCGCCCGGGTACGCGGCGCCCGCGCCTCCCATGATGGCGCCGCCGATGGGCCAGGTGCCGCCGCCGCCCCAATCGGGCGGGACGCTGCCACCGCTCCCTCCGCCGTATCCGGGTCCTGGCGCTCCTGCCGCTCCAGGCCCTCGGACGACGCTCGATGGAAGCTCGAGTCGGAGCGGCGGCGAGCGCGTCATCCTCATCGTCGGCCTCGTCTTGGCGTTTCTCTTGCTCGCGGTCCTCGCCGCATTCATCGGCATCCTCACGGCGAAGTCGCGCGGCCAGACTCCCGCCTTCGCCATCGACGCGGGAGCCGCTCCCGCGTCGAGCTCTCCCTAACCTCGCCCCTCGACCCCGAAAGCCCCCCTCGTGATCCCCGGACTCGGCAAGGAGACCCTCACCCTCGGCAGCGCACCCGACTGCGACGTTCAGCTGCACGGCCCCGGTGTCGCACCGCTCCACGCTCGCCTCGTCAAACAGGCGGGTCAGCTCACGTTCGTAGACGCCGGTGTGGGGCCCTCGACGGCCAACGGCGCTCCCGTATCGCCGGGCCAGCCGGTGCCCTACGACTTTCGGACGCAGTTCGCGCTCGCGGGCGTGCCCGTGCCCATGGGGCATCGGGCCATCGTCCTCGCGATTCTATCCATGGGCTCGGCGCCGTCACCGCGCGGACAGCTCATCGTCGGCCGCGACGCGCAGCGCGCCTCCCTCGTCGTGGGCCACTCGGCCGTGAGCAGCCATCACGCGACGGTGATGCTCGACCGCATGTCCGTCGTCGACCATGGCTCAACGAGCGGCACCTACGTGGGCCCGCAGCCGATCCCGCAGAACACGCCGGTGCCCTTCGATCCGAACGGCGTCATCGCGTTCGGCCCGGTGCCCGTCCCCGTCGCGCTCTTGGTGCAGCTTGCGCAGGCCATGGCCCAGGGCGCGTCGGCGCCCATCGCGATGCCCGGCGCCGCCGGCGGCGCTCCCCGCGGGCCCGCAGGCTCGGCGCCCGATCAGGCGCCGCCCCAGCCGCAGAAGAAGCACCGCACCATCATCGGCGAGCTGTCGATGGAGGGCGCTCTCGCAAAACGTCGTGACCATCGGCCGCACCGACGAAAACAAGATCGTCGTCCCCGCACCCGCAGGTCTCATCTCGCCACGCGCAGATCGTCAAGCAGGGCAACGACCTTTTCATCGAAGATCTTCGCTCCGCCAACGGCACCTTCGTTCGCGGCGCGCGCATCCCGCCGAACCAGCGGGTGCCCGTCTCGCATGGTGAGAAGGTCTACATCGGCCCGATGCCCCTCTTGATCCACATCGCGGGTCAACAGGTCAACGTCGTCGTCGAAGACCAGCAAGCGCAGTGGGCCGGCAAGCCGCTCTACGAGATCGAGGCGTGGGACCTCTTCCTCGAGGTGCCCGACCGCGACAACAAGGGCGCCATGAAGACGCTCCTCGACCACGTGTCGTTCAAGGCGTTGCCGGGCGACATGATCGCGCTCATGGGGCCGTCGGGCGCCGGCAAGACGACGCTCCTCATGACGCTGAACGGCTACATGCCGCCGACGTCGGGGCAGGTCCGCATCAACGGCGAAGACCTCTACTCGATCTACGACGCGCTGCGCGGGTCCATCGGCTACGTCCCGCAAGACGACATCGTCCATCCCGAGCTCACGGTCTTTGAGGCTGTGAAGTACTCGGCGAAGTTTCGCCTGCCGCCCGACTACTCGGACGCCGAGATCGATCGGCTCGTGGAGGAGACGCTCCGGTCGCTGGGCCTCGAGGCCGTACAGAACCTCCAGATCGGCAAGCCCGAGAAGAAGGTCCTCTCGGGCGGTCAGCGAAAGCGCGTCAACATCGCCCTCGAGCTCGTCACCGATCCGGTCATTCTCTTCCTTGACGAGCCAACAAGCGGCCTCGCCGCCGACGACACGGCGGCGCTCATCACGCTCCTCCACGACCTCACCAAGAAGACCGGCAAGACGATCGTCATGACGATCCACCAGCCGGCGAAGGACGAGTTCGAGAAGTTCAACCTGGCCTTCATCATGGGCTACGGCGGCATCCCGACGTATTTCGGTCCCACGGGAAACGCCGCGTATCGCTTCTTCGGCACCATCGACGGCCAACGGCACATCGACAACCCGCGCGACATGTTCGACATGCTCAACGTGCGTGAGCGGCGCGTGCATGAGGAGATGAAGCGGAGCGACCCAAACGTTGCGCGGGGCCGCGCCCGCATGGACGCGGCACGAGCGTGGCGCGCCGAGTTCTTTCAGAATCAGAACCCCGTCTTTCAGACGATGTTTTCGGGGCCGCGGGCCGTCGGCACCGAGGCCCCCCGCCGCGGCGTGCCGCATCGACCCGACGTCGCGCTCGTACGGCAGATGTTTCTGCTCATGTCGCGCTACTGGAAGGTGAAGATCCGCGACACCGTCGGCGCCGTCATCATGTTCCTCCAGGCGCCCATCATAGGGCTCATGCTCGCGTTCGTTTTTGGCGGGCAAAAGCAGGCGATCCCGTTCTGGTGCCTCGGCGCCATGCAGGATCTCGCGAGTCGCACGGCCGAGGTCGGCAACTCCGTCGACTTCTTGAAGCAGATGAAGCCGACGCCCGACCACGCGCCGGCGATGTTCTTCGTCGTCGTGAGCTGCGTCTGGTTCGGGACGAGCAACGCCGCGCGCGAGATCGTTACCGAGCGGGCCATCTACGTGCGCGAGCGCATGGTCAACCTGTCGCTCTTCAACTACGTCATCTCGAAGTACATCGTGCTCTCGCTGGTGTGCGTCATCCAGTGCACGATGCTCCTCGCCATCGTCTTTTTTACCCTCGGCTTCAACGGCGGCATCAGCGCGTTTCTCATCGAGCTCGTGATGATGATCGCCGTCTCGATGAACGCGACGGCGCTGGGACTCCTCTTGTCGAGCATCGTGGCGTCGGCGGAAGCGGCCATGGCGCTCACGCCCATCGCGCTGATTCCGCAGGTCGTTCTCGGCGGCCTGATGGTGCCCATGACCACCAATCCGCTCCTCAAGCCCCTCATGATGCTCATGCCGGCGCGCTGGGGCTTTCAGGGAGCCATCGGCGAGGAGCGGGCCGCCATCGCCAACAATCCCGCGTGGGTCATCAACTTGGGCAAAGCCGGCCTCACGAGCGCGCCCGACTACGTCCATGACGGGCGCTTCTTCTGCGCGACGGCGCAGATCGGGAGTGAGACATTGGCGGGTGGTTGGGGCTTCGTCGATTGGCAACTGACGTGGCTGCCGCTGGCGGTCCTCTACGGACTGACGACGTTCATGTTGATGCTGCTCTTCGTCTTCCTCAAGCGCCGAGATCCGGTGTGAACGAGGAGCCCGCGACGCCGCCGCCGCAACGAGACGCGCCCGCCGCCGACGGGCCCGCGCCGGTGCGCGCCGAGCGACCCGCCTTCGCGCGAGCGTATCCATCGACGCCGGCGGTTGATGCGCTGCTCGCCCTCTTCGAGCGCGGCGACTACGCGTCGCTGCGGAAGGGCGCGAGGACCCTCATGGAAACGGGGGAGCCGGACGAGCGCCGTGCGGCCGCTCTCTTGCTCAAGCGGACGGAAGCCGATCCCTTTGCCAAGCTCGTGTTGCTCCTCACGCTCGCGCTGCTCGCCTGGGTGACCTTTCACTGGGAGACGCACGATGGAAAGCGCAACCTCGTACCGGACCAGCCGGCCCACGGGGCCCCAAGCCCTTGAGGTTTCGGGAGGTTCCGCGGGAGTCTCCGTCGCGGCACGACACCGTCTCCGAGCGGCTAAAATCCCAATCCTTGCTAGGTAACCGGCCACCCATGACCCTGTCTCTCCGGTTCTCGGTCCTTTCGGCGAGCGGACTTGTGGCGGCGGGCCTCGCCCTCGGCGCCGGCTGCGGCACGGACGAAGGAGGCGGGGACACGAGCCCCTTCGCCAAGAATGCGCGCGGCGAACCTTGCCAGGGCCTCGCCTGCGAGGTCGCCGACTGCGGCAGCGGCACGACGTCGCTGAGCGGCACCGTCTTCGCCCCGAACGGCACGCTGCCTCTCTACAACGCCATCGTCTACGTGCCCAACAAGCCCCTCGACGCCGTGCCCGAGGGAGCGTCCTGCGACCGATGC
This sequence comes from Myxococcales bacterium, assembly GCA_016703425.1. NCBI lineage: Bacteria > Pseudomonadati > Myxococcota > Myxococcia > Myxococcales > Myxococcales bacterium. The sequence continues at coordinate 232,460 of JADJCA010000031.1, read as the reverse complement.
GGCTTCGTGTCGGGCGAGCCCATCACCACCGCGCTAACCGACACGCACGGTCGGTTTCTCCTGAAGGGCGTACCCGTCGGCAAAGATGTTCCGCTCGTTGTCCAAGTCGGCAAATGGCGCCGCGAGCTCGTCGTGCCGGAGGTGAAGCGTTGCGCCGACACGCCGGTGCCCGTCACGGCCACGCGCCTCCCGAAGAACTCGACGGAAGGCCACATCCCGAAGATCGCCGTGACGACCGGCTGGTGCGATCAGCTCGCGTGCCTCTTGCCGAAGCTCGGCCTCGATGCCAGCGAATACTCGCTGGATCACTCGAAGGGACGCCTCCACCTGTTTCGCGGGAGCGAATCGAAGCCGCAGGGCGGGGCCGCGCCGCTTCCCGCTCCTGCGCCGGGAGGCACCGCGGACGCGCAGCCGTTTTGGAGCGATCCGAACCAGCTCAAGTCCTACGACATGCTGATGCTGTCTTGCGAGTGCGGCGAACACCTGGAGACGAAGCCGCAGCAGGCCCTTGACGCGCTCTACGGCTACGCGTCGATCGGCGGCCGAGTCTTCGCGTCGCACTTTCACTACGTCTGGTTCCAGAACGGGCCGCCGGAGATGCGCGGCACGGCGCAGTGGTTCGGGTCACCGCAGAACCCCCAAACCGACAAGATCGAGAAGCCCTTCTTTGTCGACACGTCGTTCCCGAAGGGCGCGGCGCTCTCCGACTGGCTCACCGTCGTCGGTGCTTCCACGACCAAAGGGCAGATGCCCATCAACGAGGTTCGAGAGAACGTGGGGCCCGTGGTGTCGAGCTCCGCGCAACGTTGGGTGTACGGCAAAAAGACGATCATCCCCTTCATCTCGTCGATGGAGACGACCAAGTACCTCACGGTCAATGCTCCCGTCGGGAAGCCCGTGGAGCAGCAGTGCGGCAAGGCCACCTTCGCTGACATGCATCTCTACGCCGGCGATGTGCAGGCCGCGCCCGGTCTTCCCAATGATGCCTTCCCGGCGTCGTGCAGTGCCTCGCTCACGGCGGAGGAGAAGGCGCTCGCCTTCTTGTTCTTCGACCTCTCGTCATGCGTGCAGAAGGAAGACGACGAGCCCAAGGCGCCGGCGCCCAAGTGAACTCGCGGGGGGCCTTCCGCCGGCCTCGCGGGGGCCTCGTGCTGGCGCTCGTGTTCGCGGCGGCTGCGTGCGTCAGCGAGCCCTCGGCTGTCGATTCCGCGCCGAGCGGCGCACCTTGCGCCTCTCAAGATTGCGTGCCCGCTTGCGTCGGTGGCGAGTGCAGACCGCTCGGCTGGACCTCGTGTCCCTCGGGCTTCTCGTCCCGCCCCGAGGGAGCTGGCTGCGTGCCGGTCTTGCCGGCCGAGGCGTGCACCGGCGCGAGTCGCGCGCTTCTGGGGAGGCCCGCGTGTGTCCCCATCGAGACGACTTGCGCAAAGGGTTTCGAGCCGCGCGCCGACGGCGTGGGGTGCATCGCGACGCTCCCCGCGACGGCGTGCCTCGGGGCTACGCGCGCGCGCCTAGGCGACGCCTCTTGCGCGCCCGTTGGCACGTGCAGCGCCGCGCCCCCCGCCGACGCCGACACGTTCGTTGACCCATCGTTCGCGACGGTCGACGCGAATCACTTCCGCACCATCACCGATGCGCTCGCCAGTGCGAGCGCGAAGGTCATTGCCATCGCCAAGGGGAACTACGCCGAACGACTGACGATTACCCGGCCCGGCACGCGCCTCGTGGGGCGCTGCGCCGCCGACGTGGTCATCGACGGGAGCACCACACCGAAGCCTGAGAACGGCATCAACGTGGAAGGTGTCTCCGGCGTTCGTGTCGAGGGCGTGACCTTGCGGTCGAACAAGTATGGGCTGGCGATTCAAGGTGGCGCCACCGTCGAAGTCGCCGATGTCATCGTCGAAAAGAACGTCCTCGGAGGGCTCCTTGTCTCGGGGCCCGCGACGAGCGTCCGGGTCTCCGGCTCGCTTGTTCGCGAGGGCTACGCAGGCAACGTGTCGCTAGGCACGAGTGGCATCGGCGCCGAAGTGAACGGCAAAGCCACGTTGACGCTCGAAGACACGACGGTCGCGCTCGCGAGCGGCTATGGCCTCTCGGCAGCCACCGGTGGCACGCTCGACATCACGCGGACGGTCATCCTTGAAACCGAAGCCGATGCCATCGGCGCCTTTGGCATCGCGATCATCCAGCGCGACGCGACGCTTCGCGCCCGAACGACAGTGGTGAGCGGCGCCGGCGAGCTCGGCATCGGCTGTTTTGGCGGAAGCTGCTCCGTCGAGGATGCCGTCGTCGAGCGCGTGACCGGCTCACCGAAACGAGCCTTTGGCCGCGGCGTGCAGGTCATCAAAGGAACGACGAACGTCAGCCGAACGACCATCGCGGCCTGCGCGCAGGCCGGACTATGGGCGGAGACGCAAGCCAAGGTCTCGCTCACCGGCTCGACGGTCCGCCAAATCGGTGGAGGGCTCGCGTCCGGCGAGCAGGCGGCACTGGCGGCGCTCGATCGCACGAGCCTCACGGTGAACGACTCGACCGTTTACGCCGCGTCGGGCGTTGGCCTTCGGGCGCAGGACGCCGGCACCATCGTCAACACCGACGGCCTGTCGATCGTGGACCTGCGGCCGCGCGCGAACGCGGAGGGACGGGGCGTTGACGCTTGGCACGGGGCGCATGTGTCCTTCAAGAACGGGAGCATCGAGCGCGTGACCGAGGCGGCGGTCCTGGCGACGGAAGCCGGCACCGAGGTGAGCCTCGAGGGCGTCTCCATCGACGGAACGCTGGCCAACCGAAACAAGACCTACGGCTTCGGCATCATGGCCATCTTGGGCTCGACGCTTCGCGCTGAGCGTGTCGCGACGCGGCGAAGCCTGACCTTCGGCGTCGGCGCCTCGGGAGCGGGAACGACGGCCACGTTCTCCAACGTCTACGTCAGCGAGACCGGTGAGGAGCCGACGTCGGGGCGTTTTGGGAGAGGCTTGCAAGTGCAAGAGGGGGCTTCGGTCGTCGCCAAGGGCATCACGCTTGAGGCCAACCGCGAAGCGGGAGCCTCCGTCGCCCAGGCCGGCAGCAAGCTGGACCTGTCGGAAGCGAGCATCGTCGGGACACGACCGGCGAAGGAAAACGGCGCCGGCCGCGGCATCGGCATCCAGAACGGGGCGGTGGCGTCGGTGCGCGATACGGTCATTGACGGTGCTGTCCAGGTCGGTGTGTTCTTGGGCGGCGACACGGAGGGACACCTCGACCACGTGCGCGTCTCGCGGACCGTCCCCGACGGTGCGGGCGAGTTCGGCGACGGCATCGTGTCGTATGCGCACGCCCGGGTTCGTGTTGTCGGCGCGCACCTGCTCGAGAACCGTCGTGCTGCGTTGTCGTTCGGCGGTGCGGGCGTCACCGTCGACCGGTCGCGCGTCGAAGGCAACGCCATCGGGATTGTCACGGGAAGTGCAAGCACTCTCGAGCAGCTCGCGACGCTACCGGCGGTCCCCGAGTTTGGCCGCGTGCTTGTGTCTTTCGACACGGTGTTTCGCGACAATCAGACGCGCGTTGGCGGTGCATCGGTGGCTCCGCCACCGCTCGACGAGGTCCTGCAGGTAGAGCGCTGAACGGGCGGCTTTTTCCGTCGTGAACGGCCCTGCCGCGTTCCCCGCGCGAGACACGCCGGATCGCGCCTGGCGGTCTCCCGTCGCGCGTCACACGGGCGCGACACGTGGCCTTCGGTGATCCGTCCGTGATTTCCGGCGAATTGCCCGCTGGACAGCCTGCTGTCGTCGCGACGACCCACCACGCTGGCCGAGCGCGCAGGGGCACGCGCCGTGCTTCAGCGACAGGCATGACGCGCACCTTCAGCACGCTCCGAGTCGAACGCGAGGCACCTCGGGACACGCATCGCGACACCATCCCCGACTCGGCGCCAGCGTTCGGCGCTGCGCGCGCCGAACGCGAGACCGTCGAGCTCGGCGCCCTCCTCCCGAGCGACGAGCGATTCCGCGTCCTTCACGACCTCATGAGCGTGTTTCGGACCACCACCACCGAGGGCTTCGAGGCGCGCGCCTACGAGGTCTTCGACGGGTCCTCCGACGACGGCCTCATGGGCGTTGTCCTCGCGCTCTCGTCCGGCGATGAAGTCTTGGGCGTGTGGGCGCTCGGGGCCCCCGTCGAGGCCGTGCTCGGCATCGAGTGCATGGGCAAGGGTCGGCTCGACATCGTCGTCGTTCCCGCGTTTTCGGAGGACGACGAACCGCTCGCGAACCGCATCACGGTCGGCTACGCAGCGACGTCGGGCGGTGGTCTCGTCAAAGACGCCGCACTGCGCGTGCGCTACGGGCGGACGTCGCGCCTCGTTCCCAAGAGCAAGAAGCCCGCGGAGCTCTTCCTTCACCGCATCCGTGGTGCCCACACCATCGAACTCGAGCGCGAAGACGTGGTCCATGCGCGCGTCTTCGAGTGCGTCGTGCCGGAGCGAGATGGACTCGCGCTCTTGGTTCAGTTCTCCGATGCCGAGGGCTCTGTGCGCACCTTTGACGTTGGCGTGGCCGTGGGCGCCGTGGCTCGCGTCGCGTCGACGAACGACCAAGAGGTCATCGTCCAGGGGTGGGCCCCGCGCGGGGGCACCGTCAGCGCCGTCGTGCGCGGGCTGGGCAAGGAGAACGTCCCTCGCCGCATTCTCGTCTCTCGCGGCGGTGCGTGACGACGCGCTGCGGCAATCACGCTTCGTTCATGAAGGGGTAACCGAGCGACGTCGGGGGGACGAAGGTCTCCTTGAGGACGCGAGGGGAGGCCCAGCGCAGCAAGTTGTACGCGCTGCCAGCCTTGTCGTTGGTGCCTGACGCGCGGCCGCCGCCGAAGGGTTGCTGGCCGACGACGGCGCCCGTCGGTTTGTCGTTGATGTAGAGGTTCCCGGCCGCCTGCCGGAGCGCGCGCGCCGCGCGGCTGAGGAACGCGCGGTCGCGCGCAAAGAGGGCACCGGTGAGCGCGTAGGGGCTCGTCGTGTCCACGAGGGTGAGCGCCGCGTCGACGTCCTTGTCGGCGTAAACGAAGACCGACAGCAGCGGTCCGAAGAGCTCCTCGTTCATCACGGCGTGCCTGGGATCGGTGACTTCCACGAGGGTGGGGCCGCAGAACCAGCCGTGCTCGCGGCTCCAACCGTCGGCCGCGAGGATGGTGGCGTTGGGGTCGCTCGCGAGGCGTGAGCGCCAGCCGTCGAGTCGAGTCCACGCGCGCTCGTTGATGACGGCGCCCATGAAATTGCGGAAGTCGTTGACGTCCCCTATTTTGATCGATGCGATGAGCGCCATGAGTCGCTCCTTGAGCGCCGGCCACAGGGAGCGGGGGACGTACGCGCGCGAGGCCGCGGAGCACTTCTGCCCCTGGTACTCGTACGCACCGCGAACGAGGGCGACGGCGAGCGCGTCGAGCTCGGCGGACGGGTGCGCGAAGACGAAATCCTTGCCGCCGGTCTCACCGACGACGCGCGGATAGGTGCGGTAGCTCGCGATGCGCTCGCCCACGGTCCGGCAGATCTGCTGGAACACGGCCGTCGAGCCCGTGAAGTGGACGCCCGCCAGAGCGCGGCTCTCGAGCGCCGCGCGCCCCACCGTGGCGCCATTGCCATAGACGACGTTGATCACACCGGGCGGAAGGCCCGCGGCCTCAAGGAGGCGCACAATGCAGGCCGCAGCCAAGCTCTGATCCTCGGCGGGCTTCCACAAGACGACATTGCCAAGCATCGCGGGCGCCGTGGGCAGGTTGCCCGCGATGGCCGTGAAGTTGAATGGCGTCACGGCGAGGACGAAGCCTTCAAGTGGCCTTAGCTCGAGGGCGTTCTGGATGCCCGGAGCCGAGACCGGTTGCTCCGTGAGGCGCGACGCAAAGTGCACGTTGAAGCGCAAGAAATCGATGAGCTCGCAGGCCGAGTCGATCTCAGCCTGGTAGGCGGTCTTGCTCTGACCGTGCATCGTGGCGGCGTTGAGCTCGGCTCGGTAAGGGCCTGCGAGCAGGTCTGCGGCGCGCAGGAAGATCCGCGCGCGCTCGTCGAAGGGCATCGCGGCCCACGCCGGCTGGGCCGCGAGCGCGTTGGTGATGGCTTCCTGGCAGAGTTCGGGCGTCGCGTGACGCGCGCGCGCGAGCACCTTGCGATGGTCGTGCGGTGCGCGCACGTCGAAGCGCTCGCCGTCGTGGCGCACTTGACCGCCGACGACGTGCCCGATCTCGAGCTCTTCTCCGCCGATGCGAGCAAGCGCACCCTTGAGCGCCGCCCGTTCGGGACTCCCCGGCGCATAGGAAAGAACAGGCTCGTTGGGCGGCAAGGGCAGGGGCGTGGGGCTGTCGAGCATGGCGCGGCAGCATACCTCTCGCCGAGCTCAGCGACCACCGGCCTCGCGGCATGGCGCGAGCTCCGCTTGCACGGCGGCGGCGAGCGTCGGGGACAGGCGAACGAGCGACTCGCCAGCCCGCCGCGCCTCGTCGCAATGGCCATCACGAGCCTTCGCCTGGAGGAGCGCCGCCCGCTCGGGGACGCGCAACGTCGCGTAGGGATCGGTCGCGTCGACGTAGGCCACGCGCAGCGCCGCGCCGCCAACGATCGTGAGCACCACGGCGAGGCGGAGCCATAGGCCTTGCTTGGACTCAGGCCGGCGAATCCACGTCGCAGCGACGAGGGCTCCGACGCCAGCGCCGCCGATATGCGCCGCGTTGTCGAAGCGCAAGAGAGCCCCAAGAAGAACGACTGTGCCGAGCGACCGGGCCATGCTCCGCGCGATGGGGCTTCGCCATCCTCCCGTTCGGATGCCGACGACGAGGAACGCGCCGAGAATGCCGCAGATGGCGCCCGACGCACCGGCGCTGAGGCGGTCCATGCCGCCGGCCCACGCCTGGCCGAGCTCGGAGCTCGCCGAGACGATGCCGCGCTCCGCCGCCGTCGTCATGAACGCGCCCCAAGCGGCGCTGGTCGCGCTGCCGGCCACGCCCGTGACGACGTAGAGCAACGCGAAGCGCCCGCTGCCGACGGTGGCCTCGACGAGAGGACCGAGCTGCCTCAACGCGACCATGTTGAACGCGATGTGTAGGACTCCGAAATGGAGAAAACAGGCCGTCACCAACGTCTCGAGACGCCACTCACGCACTGTTGCGGCGGCGTAGTTCGCGCCGAGGGTCATCATGACGTTCGTGGGCGGTGCCAGCAGCGCCTCGACGCTGCGCGCGAAGAACAACGTGAGCAGAAAGGCCGCGATGTTCGCCGCGAGGAGAGCCTTGACGACGGGCGCCGGCGGGCGCTTCTGGCTCGTTGTCGGGTCGCTTTCGTCGGCCATGGGGTGGAGCCGAGCTTAGCGAGCCGCGCCGCGGGCGGCGCCCAAATGCATCGCCGTTCGAGACGTTCATTCGCGCTACGGTAGCGGCGGCATGGAGCGAGGGCGCGACTACCTCGAGTTTTACCGCCTCGATGTGTCGCGCGCGTCGCGCCGCGTGCTGATCCCCGCGACGGCGCTCGTCGCTTTTGGGTCACTCTTCGTCTGCGTCGCCGCCGCTCGCATCCCCATCAGCGCTCCGCGGGGGACCGTTGGGCTCGTCGGGGCCGTCACGGTCCTCTTCGGGCTCGTCCTGGGCTTTGGCGGCATGGCGCGGCTTTTGGCCTACGACGGCTTCATCGGCTTCACGCGCGACGGCGTGCACGTGCGCGACGGGCGCCGCGACGAGTTCGTGGCGTGGGGCGACATCGAGTCCGTCACGGCCAGGGCGCTCGTCGCCAAGGGAGGCACGGTGCCGCTGCCGAGCGTCAGCGCGCCGGCGGGGGTCGACCTGACGAATCGCATTGACGCGCTCCGGCGTCGGGCACTGCACGGCTTGCTCCCGTAGCGTCCACGCACAACGCGAAATCCAACGCTTATTTGGCCCCGCCTAGGGGGGTCTGATAGCCGCGAAGCGTGGACCTTCTCGTCCGCCTATCCCTTGGCCTCCGAAAGACCGCGCGTCGCAGCGTCGGTCTCGTCGTGGTCGTGGGGCTCGGCGCCTTCATTGTCTTCGACGGGGCGACACAGCCCTTTGGCCCGACGCTCGGCGTCGCATGCGCGATTTGGCTCCTCTTCGTCGCAAGCCGCGTCAAGCTGAAGCTCTCGACGACGGGAGAGGCGCCGATGCTCACGGACGTCGAGCTCGGCCTCCTCTTGGCGCTCGCGTTGGAGGCGGCGCTCGTGCGCTTCGAGGGGACGCTGTCGGGGCCCTTTTCGCCAGCCGTCTACGTCCTCGTGGCGTTGGTCGCGGCCTTCTCCCGTCCCATCGCCGGGGCCGTAGTCGTGGCGGGCGTCGTCTTGCTCGAGGCCGTCATTCGTCGGTTCACGTTTCACGAGACGAGCCTCACGTCGCTGGCGCCGCACGCCGTCTTTGTGGCGGCCTTCGCCGTGCTCAACCTCTCCTTCCTTCGTGCCGAGGTGATGCGCACACGCGCGACGGCTCGCAAACAAGTCGAGGGTCGTCTAAAGCAGCTCAAGGAGGACGCGCGCAGCTACCGCCTCCTCGGTGCCGGCGGGACCGCGGCGACCGACGAAGGCTCCGAAGATCGGCTCGCGCGGGCCAGCGTCGAAGAGATCCACGAGTCGGTGCACTACGCGCTCGATCTCCTGCGCCGAACGCTCGACCTGCACACGGCGGTTCTCCTCTGGCTCAACGACGCGGGCACCCACTTTCGCATCAGCGAGCTGGCCACCGAGTCCGATGAAATCGTCGACGTGCCCATCGCCGTCGGCGATGGCGTCCTCGGCGCTGTCGCCTCGCGCCGCGACAAGTTGAGCCTCGCGAACCTCAAGCCCTCGTACAACGTCCCCTACTACTCGGGGCCATGCCCCGTGCGCGCGCTCTCGGCCTTGCCGGTGCTCGAGGGCGACACCCTTCGGGGCGTGCTCGTCATCGACCGGCACGAGAACGTCGCTTTCACGGCGCAGGAGGAGGAGCTCGCTGGCCAAGCCGTCCGTTACTGTCTCCGCGCCATCCAAAACGAGCGCGTGTTCGTGCAGCTCGAACGCGCCAAGGTCGAACAGGGCAAGCTCTACCGGGCCGCTCAGGCGCTGCAAGCGGCCTTGAGCGAAAAGGACGTGCTCGACGTCGGCGTAAAAGCCGCTCGCGAGATCGCGAGCTTCGATCTCGCCGCCGTGACAGTCTTCGACGAGGCGACGAGCAGCCACGAAGTCTGCGCCGCCGTCAGCGAGGATGGGGAGATCGACGGCCTCGTGGGCGCCCGCTTCCAGCACAACGCGGGTCTCGTTTCCATGGTGGTCCAGAATCGCTTTCCGTTGCCCTACAAGGGCGACTACGACCCGGCTCACCAGGTGGTCTTGAGCAAGCGGCACGGTTGGCCGAAGCTCCCGAGCCTCTTGGTCTTGCCCCTACTCCTGCACTCACGGCCGCTCGGAACGCTCATCCTCGGTTCGCGCCGTCGCCACGCCTTCGGCGACTCGGTGCGGGCGACGCTCGAGGTGCTCGCGAGCCACCTCGCCGTCAGCCTCGCGAACGCGCGCATGGTTCACAAGCTCGAGCAAATGGCGACGACCGACGGCATGACGGGCTTGCTCAACAAGCGCGCGATGCTCGAGAGCGCCGAACAGAAGGTGCAGGCCGCGGCGCGTTTCGGTCGCAAGCTGTCGGTGTTGATCACCGACATCGACTTCTTCAAGAAGGTCAACGACACCTACGGTCACGACGTGGGCGACCAAGTCATCCGCGGCCTCGGCGAAGTCCTGAAGCGGCAGAAGCGCACGACGGACGTCGTGGCGCGGTTTGGCGGCGAGGAGTTCGTCATCCTCTGCGAAGAGACGAGCGAGCAAGGTGCCATGCTGCTCGCCGAGCGCATTCGCGAGGAACTCGAGCGGACCGTCTTCCCGACGCCCAACGGCGGGCTCTCGGTCACGTGCTCCGTCGGCGTCGCGACGTTTCCCGAAGGGGGCAGCGACTGGAGCTCGCTCTTCAAGGCCGCCGACGAAGCGCTCTACGTCTCGAAGCGCTCCGGTCGCAATCGCTCGACGGCGTGGCATGCGCGCGCCGAGATCCGACCGAGCGGCGTGCAAGGACTCAAGGCGAGTCGTCCGAAGAAGGAAGTGGGCTGAGCGGCTCCCGCAGCGCTCGAGAAAACTGCGCGAGCCGCCTCGACAGCCGCCGCGACCGTGGCCATTGTTACGCCCATGTCGGACGCCAAAAAGCCAGACCCCATCGAAGATGTCCGCGAGGGCTTGGGCCTGCTCTTTCGCGCCGCCAAGAGCGTGATCAGCGAGCTGCCGACGCAGAAGATCGAGGAAACGGTCGTCACCGGCGTGAAGGAAGTCGGCCGCGCCGTCGAGACCGTGGCTTCGACCATCGAGCGCGAGGTCTTCGGGAAGAAGGCCGCAACGGCAGCGCCCGAACACCAGGCCGAGCCCCCGCCCGCTGGCCAGCCCGAGAGCCCGCCCCCCGCCGCGACGAACGCACAAGCAGCGCCAGCGGAGCCCACGGCGCCCGAGGGCGGCGTTCGCATCGCGGCTGACGACAAGAAACCCGAATAGTCGCGGGCCACTTCAGCAGGCTCTTACGGAGCCGTTTCACCGCGCGCCGAACCTGCGCCCGTGGCGGTACACGGCCGCGCTTGTCCCACGCTTACGTCGGTCGACGGTGCTCCTGGGCGTCTCAGCGAAAAGCGTGCACGTGCTGCGCGCCTGTCGTGAGATGGGCTACCTAAATGTGTGTAATGAAACAGATTTTTCCCATGCAAGGCGTCGCGTTCGTGCATGCTCAATGTTGGGCATTCTATGGTTCGAGCGCTGGCAATCGTGGGGGCGGTGATGGCGGTCGCGGGGGCCGGCTGCGTCCGGGCGCCCGACGCCCGGGTCCTCACGTCGATTGAGCGGGGCAAGTCTGGGGTCGTCGCGGTGGCCACCGTCCAAGAGGGCGGGCCCGGCAACGTGACCCTCTGCAGCGGCGCGCTTGTGGCCCCGAACCTCGTCTTGACCGCCCGCCACTGCGTATCCAAGGCCATCACCACGACGCCTTCGTGCGACGCCGACGGTCGGTCGCACAACGGGGCTCATGTTTCGGAGGATGAGGAGCCTGCGTCCATCGCGATCTACGTCGGCGATCAAGTTCGCGTCGACCGGGATGTCCCTCGCGCACGCGCCGTTCGCACCGTGCGTCCCGCCGGCAACGTGCTCTGCAACGCCGACGTCGCCTTCCTCGTGCTCGACCGCCCGCTCACCGACCTCCCCATCTTGACGATGCGCCTTGAGGCGACCGTCGAGTCTGGTGACGAAGTGCTCCCGGTCGGATTCGGTGGTGGCGAGAGCAACGCCATCGGGACGCGCAAAGCCCGCACGCGAAGCCCGGTCCTTGCTGTTGGGCCCGCCGCCAACGACGCTACCGGCGCGGTTCTCGGCCCAAGCGAGTTCGAAGTCGAAGTCGCCACGTGTCGCGGTGACTCGGGTGGGCCGGCGTTTGATCTGCGCACGGGTGACGTCGTCGGGGTCATCTCCCGGGGTGGCAGCTGCACGGCGAAGGGAAACCATGTCTACACGCGGGTCGACGCGTACGCCGGCCTCGCCGCAGCCGCCTTTCGCGCGGCCTCCCGCGCGGCCGAAGAATCGACGGCTCAGGCGGCGCGTCGGACGACCCACGTGGGCGAGTAGCTCGCGGACTCCGCCGGCTGCGCTCCGGCGCCGTTTCAGCGCGGCTTTGTACCGGTCATCAGCGTCGTGACGTGGCCGCCCGACGAGCAATAGCGGCCAGCCTTGATGGCCACGAGGACGCGCCTGCGGTGCTCCGTGGCAAGGGCCCAAAGCTTCGGGAGCTCCTCGCGCTCGCCGCCGCCTGCAAGGAAGTATCGCTCCGTGTCGGGACGCCGCCAAAGCGCGTGCCCCTCCTCAAGGAACTGCGTGGTCTCCGCGATGAGCGCGCGCTGCGCGGGAGACTCGTAGGGCGGCGCGAGCAAGGCTGGACGGTCGCCCTGAAAGCTCTCGAGAGCCCCGAAGCCGGCTTCCACAAGCAGGGAAGGGAGGCGCACAGCGAGCGAGTTGTCTCCCTCGCCGAGCGCGCGTTTGCCAGCCTCGCAGAGCAACTGGAAGCGGAAGAGGTCGACGACCTCTCGATGTTCGAAGCCATTTTCCCGCGCGTCGTGCCCGATGCTCGTGGCGAGGTTGTCGGGTTCGACAACAAGAACGCGGCCGCCCGGGGCGAGGACCCGCATCATCTCGCGGAGCGCGCCCGCCGGGTCGGCGAGGTGAATCAGGAGGGTCTGGCAAGTGACCAGGTCGAAGACGCCATCGTGGAACGGGAGCGCGAGGGCGTCGCCGAGGCGAAACGACGCGCGCGCGCCCAGCGGCGTCCGGCTCGTACGGAGCGTGGCCTCTTTGAGCGAGGTGGCCTCACGGTCGACGCCGAAAAGGCGCGCCTCCGGAGCGAGCGTCGCGCCGAGGGCTCGACTCCAATGGCCGAAGCCGCATCCGACATCGAGCACCATGCGCGCGCTCGCGAGGTCGAGGCGTCGCGCGATCAACGCCAGAAAATCGCCATTCCACCAAAAATCCCGGGCGTCGCCGAAGTAATCTTCCGAGTGCACGCGCGGACGGTCCCCGTTCCGAACATCATCCGTCGTGTGCGTCATCGGCCCAGCGTACCCTGGCCCGCGCCCGCCAAGAAGCCTGGCACTTTGGTCGCTTTGTGGCCCAGAGCCCTCACGAGGCACTAGCGGAACGCTGCCTTTCTGGGCACTCTGGCGCTTGGGGCTCTTCGTTCGGGAGCTTCGGAGCCAGGCTTCGTGAGAACCGTCTACCTCAGCCTCGCCGTCCTCCTACTGCTCGTCACGGCCGGGCCGCGCGCCTTCGCGCAAGGCCAGCCGCTCGCCAACGCCGAGGCGATGCAGCTCGCCCGCGACGCCGTCAGCGCCGGTCGCGAAGGGCAATGGGACGCCTGCATCGCAAAGGACCGCGCGTCCCTCGAGCTCGAAGACAACGCCCGCACGCGGCTCCACCTCGCGGCGTGCCTCGACAAGGCCGGCAAGCTCCTCGATGCGCTCAAGAATGCCAGCGAAGCCCTCAAGAAGGGGCTCGCGACGAACGACGAGCTGCTCATGAAGGTCGCGCGTGAACGCGTGATGAGCATCACCGGGAACCCCGAGCTCAACATTCCCGCGCGCATCGCGAAGGTCACCTTCGTGCCGCCGACCAACGTGACCGACCTCAAGGTCACCTTCGACGACCGTCCCGTCGATCAAGCGAACCTCACCAAGAAGTTCTCTGTCGACCCCGGCAAACACACGGTCAAGGCCGAAGGAACGACCAACAAGCTGCCGCTCACCTACGAGGAGACCTTCGAGGTGAAAGAGGGCGAGGTCCGCTCCGTCGAGATTCGCCTCAACGCGCCGGTCGCGCCGGGCGTCCTCACGCAGCCGCAGATCGTGTGTCTCATGAACGCGAAGACGCAGAAGGAGATCGCCGAGTGTCTCCCGCAAGACGTCCGAACGCTCGTGGCGAGGGCCGCCATGGAGGTGGCGGGCTACAGCGACTCGACCAACGTTCACGTGCTCTCGCCAGCGGTGCGCGCGTCGTTCAACTCGCCGACGTCCGGCTGGAACGTCGGCGCGAACTACCTCATCGACTTCGTGACGGCCGCCAGTCCCGACATCGTGTCGACGGCATCGCGTCGCTATCGAGAGCGGCGCCACGTGGTAGGGCTCACCGGCGGCTACAAGCCGGCCAACGTCGGCGGACAGGTCTACGGCAACCTCTCCACGGAGCCCGACTACCTGTCGCTTTCCGGCGGCGGCGCCATCACCGTCGACCTCAAAGACAAGCTCATTACGCCGCGCCTCGGCTTTACCCATACGAGCGACACCATCGGCCGCAGCGACACGCCCTTTGATGCGTGGAGCCGCAAGCTCAACATCGAGGAGATCGAGGCCAGCACCACCTTTGTCCTCACGCCCACGTCCATCGTGCTGATCGGCGCGACGTTGGCCTTCGAGCGGGGCGACCAATCGAAGCCCTATCGCTTCGTGCCGACGTTCACGCCGCAGTTCGCGCCGCGAATTCCCGTGGGCGCGTCAACGGACCTCGTGAACGTCTACCGCGCGCCGCCGCGACCGGCGGAGCAACTCCCCACGGAGCGCGACCGCTACTCCGTCGGGTTTCGGTTCGCAAAACGCTTCTCGAGCGCGACGGCTCGCATCGAGGAGCGCATCTACACCGACTCCTGGGGGCTGCTCGCTAGCTCCACCGACGGTCGGCTCATGGTGGACGCCACGCGCACGCTTCGCATCTGGCCCCACGGGCGCGTGCACGTGCAGTCGGGGACGAGCTTCCACAAGCTCGCCTACAACTTCGAGCTGAGCGGTCAGCAAGTGCTCCTGCCCACGTTTCGCACCACCGACCGCGAGCTCGCTCCCCTGCGCAGCTTCACCGGCGGATTGGGGGCGCGGCTCGCGCTGAGTCCGCCGGAGGCCACCACGCAGTTCGGCATCACGGTCACAGGCGATGCCATGTACACGCAATACCTCCAGTCGCTCTTCGTGACGGCTCGAACGGCCCTCTACGGCGCCATCGGCCTCGACGCCGAATTTTGAGAGCCGCGGGCGTCGGCGAGCGCTCAGCCCTTCTTGGGCAGGGCGAGGCCGAGTTCTTTCATGACCGACTGGAGATCCTCCCAAGCTTCACGCTTGGACTCCGCCTGGTTCGCGCTCGGTCGCAAGAGGTACGACGGATGATAGGTCGGCATGACGAGGGTGGTGCCCTTGTAGAGCTTCCACTGTCCGCGCAGCTTCGTGATGCCCAGCGTCGTGCCGAGGAGCGTGCCCGCGGCCGTGTTCCCCAAGGCGACGATCACCTTTGGTGCAACCATGTCGAGCTGCTCATGAAGGTACGGAATGCAGGTCTCCGTCTCGTCGGGGGTCGGGCGTCGATTGCCCGGCGGGCGGCACTTGATGATGTTGCACACGTACACGTCGCGCTCCGGCGACAGCCCCATGGCACCGATCATCTTGTCCAAGAGTTGCCCCGCGCGACCGACGAAGGGCAGGCCTTCGGCGTCCTCGTCGGCACCCGGCGCTTCGCCGACGAAGCAGAGCTTGGCGGACGGGTTACCGCGCGCGAACACGGTGTTCGTGCGCGTCGCGCCTAGGCCGCACTTCTGGCAGCTCGCCACCGCGGCTTGAATGACCTCGAGGGGGCGCCGCTCGGCTGGCGCCGCGACCGCCGCCGCCGCGTGCGAGACCGTGGCCCCGCTCGCGGTGGCCGCGGTCGCGTGCGGCGCCTCGGGGAGCGTTGTCGCGCCGGTCGGTGCCGCGGGCGGCGTCGCCTTGGGCGCTGCCGTGGCATCACCCTTCAGTCTGCGCGGAAACCCGAAGCCGCCGACGTCGCCATGCCACTCGAGGTACGCGCGAAGGCTCGCAGCCAGATCAGCGAGCGCGGCGCGATCGTCGGAGGATGTCATCGCTCGAAGCGTACGCGAAAGGGCTTCGTCTGCGAGGGGATGGGCGTGCCTTCGCGATCGAGGCCCGGCTGAAAGCTCTCGCGCATGGCGCAGCGCCGCGCCGCGAGACCGAAGCCGTGGCCCGGATCTTTCACGATGTCGACGCGCGCCGCCTTGCCGTCGGGGCCGACGGCCACTTGGATGGTGACGAGCGCCTGATCGATCTGCTCGCTGTCGGCCTCACTCGGCCAGAAGGAGGAGCAGTTCCAGTCGGTGGACCCGAGGAGCCCTGCCTGGCGTGACTTGTCGACGGCGGGCGCCGCGGGGGCCGGTGCCGTCCCCGTGCCGCCGGGGGTGCCGCCGACCTGCGCCGCGCGATTCGTCACCGCCGTCTTGCTCGTGCCCTTGGCCTCGGTGATGCCCCCCGCGTAGGAGTCTGCGTTTCCGCTGACGAAGCCGCCGCCAGTGAGATCCACCGGGTCGTTGGGATCCGGCTCTTGTGTCATCACCTTGCCGGCTTGCGCCGGCGCCGGCGGAGGGGGCGGTGGCTCGGAGGCCTTGGCCACTGGCGGAGGAGCCGGCGCGGGCTTGTCTTCTTTGACCTCAGCGGGCGGCGGAGGCGGCGGCTCCGGTGGCTTGTTGAGCTCCACCTCGTAGAGGTCTTGCAGCCGCGCCGCGACGCGATCGCGAACGAGCCGTGACCACTCGCGTAGCTCGATTGACATGGTCAGCGCCTGGGCGGCGAGCGCGGCGTGCAAGAGAAGGGCGACGATGGTGACGGCGACGAGCGTGGAGCCGCTCGAGCGGCCGCCCATCGCGAGGACGCGATCGAGCGGATCTTCGCCGTCACCCACGCGGATGGGCTCGTACGCGACGCCGTTGGTTTCCGCGCCCATAGCCCTCAATGATTACCGCTGCGGGGCGCCGGGGCCAGTGGGGGCGACGACCGACGGGAGCGCCCCGCCAGGGGCCGGGGCAATCGGGCTGACGCCGAAGGCGATTTTCGAGATCTGCGCTTGCTTGAGGAGATCGAGCACCTTGATGACCCGGCCATGGGCGACGGCGCTGTCGGCTTTGATCACGGCGCGAAGTTCGGGGTTCTTGGACCGTGCTTCGCGCGCGAAGGCGAGGATGGCGTCGTCGTTCGGAACGCTCTTTGAGTCGACCTGCGTCTGGCCGTCGGCGGCCAAGACCACGCTGAAAACGACCTGCACTTCGCTGCCCGTCGCGGCTTTCGGCAAATCGAGCGGGACCGACTGCGAAACGATGAGCTTCGCCGTCACCATGAAGATGATGAGGAGCACGAGGACGATGTCGACCAACGGCGTGACGTTGATCTCCGTAATGGCGTCGTCGCCGCCTTCGCGGGCGCCGCCAGCCATTAGTTTCGCTCCTCGTCACCGTCGCGGGCTGGGCGCTTGCTCTCTGGGCGCGCCTTGCCTGCTCCGGCGCCTTCGGCGGCGGGCGTCTCGGCTTTCAGGTGAGCCATTAGCACGTGCGAAAGGGCATCGGTGTTCGCGAGCGTGGTCTTCACGATGCGTTGGAACGCGTTGAAGGCGGCGACGGCCGGGATCGCGACGAGGAGTCCGACGGCCGTGGCGACGAGCGCCTCGGCGATGTTGGTCATGACGGCCTGAGGCGCGATCTGGCTCGCGGCCGCGGCGGCGCCTGCTTGTGGCGCGCCCCCCCCGGCCTTGCTGAGCTCTTCGAAGGCGCCGACGATGCCGATGACCGTGCCCAAGAGACCAATAAACGGCGCGTTGTTGTCGAGCGTGCCTAGGAAGGCGAGGCGTCGCTCGAGTTTGAGCTTCTGGAGCGCGCTGGCCCCGGCCATCGCTTCTTCGGCAGCGGAGGCCCCGAGATCCGATTCAACGACGCCCGCCATGACGACCGCCGCTTCAGCGCTCGGCGATGCCTCGAGTCGCTTCTTCGCGCCTTCGTAGTCGTTGGCGCGCAAGAGGCGACCAAGCTCGCGCATCAGTGTCGCGATGTCGTCGCGGAGCGACCAGTAGAGCCAAGCGCGCTCGAGCATGATCGCGAGCGAAACCACACTCAGGAGGAGCATCAGCCAGAGGACCCAGGTCGCGCCGGCGCCGACCATGGCGTTCTTCACCCGTTCAATCATGTTCATGAAGAGAGCTCCGTGCTGGACATCTGGCTTGGCTGGCTGGCGGGCGGCCGGTCGTCGGTCCGATCCTCGGTAAGGTCCGCGATAGCGTGACTCAGAACTGTCGTGGCGTAGGCGCCACTGGGTAGCACAAACTGAACGCGGAGGGCGTTCGTATGTTCCCGAAAGGTTTGAAGGTCCGACACGATCTGCCGAAGCGGACGGCGCGTCCCTTCACCGAGCGTCGCGTGGCGGCTGAAGAATTCGGTGGCATCGGCGATTTTGAGCGTTTCGAGCGCTTCTCGGATGACCCGGTCTTCGATCGCGCGGGCTGCACCCTCCGGGAAACGCATCTTCTCGCCGATCATGGGGCCGGTGGCTGAAACGGAAAGCTCATCCGCGCGGAGTTGGTCAATTGCCGCGTCAGTGCAGAGGAAGATGCCGCCCGAGTCGTGCTTCACCAGGATGTCGCCGGGCAGAACCCCGGCCCAGGAGCCGTCGGCGATGCGCAGTTCGAGCACGCGGTTGAAGATGCTCGACTGCCAGGCCGAAAACAGGAAACGGCGCGCCTTTGGATCGCGGGGACCGCGGTCGTCTCCGCGCAGCCAAGCTTGGGCCCGTGCGATGTTGCTCTGACCGTGCCCAAAGCGTTGCGACCCAAAGGCATTGGGGACGCCCTTCTTGGCGATCTCGGAAAACCGGCGCTCGGCGCCGTCGACGTCGTCGATGTCTCGAACGACGACCGTGAACCGGTTGCCTCGCAGATGGCCGGTCTTCAGCTTGTTCTTGTGCCACGCCGCCTCGAGGAGCTCAAAGCCCGGGATCACCAGATCGCGGAGGCGCGCCTCCAGCTCCGGTCGACGCGGAACCGAGACTGTCTGCGTGGTCACCGCGACCTTGTCCTTCAGTCCCGCGACGCCGATGTCTCGTGACTGGACGTTGAGGCCGCGCGCGAGGGCCGTGACGATCTCGTCTGTGGTGCGGCCGCGCTTACGGAAGCGCACGAAGAGGTGGTCGCCTTCGCCCGAGGGGGCGTAGGCGGGAATCTCGTCAACGAGGAAGTCCTCGGGGGTGCTCTTGAAGGTCGCCACGGGCCGGTGCCGTACCACGGTCACACGGGCGCGCGTGAATCTCGCTGTCAGTTGCCGCCGCCGCCGCCGCCGCCGCCGCCGCCACCGCCACCGCCACCGCCACGGCGCGGCCGGCAGATGCTGAAGCCGAGGCCGCCCGGGGCCTCGCGACAACGTGTTCCCTGGGGGCACTCCGCGTCGCTCGCGCACAGCACCACGTTGCTCGGAGGTATGCCGGGCCCACCGCCCGGTCCGCCGCCTGGCCCACCACCGCCGCCGCCGCATTGGGCCTTCGGCACGCAGCTCGCCGCCTGATCCTGAAGATCGAAGCAGCACACATTGCCTGAGCCGCAGCTTGCTCCGCTCGAACAAGACAGCGGGACCCCCGCGCAGCTTCCGTTCTTGGCTACGCAGGAAGCGCCCTGCTGCGTGACGCAGCAGTCTTGTGTCGCGCTGTTGCACTTGGTGCCATCGCAGTCGATGACCGAGGGCGCCCCGGCGTCGACGGGCGTCGACAGGCCGGGCGAAGTCGAGCCGGGCGAGCCCGGGCTGGCCCCAGCCCCCCCGCCGCTGCTTGAGCCACTCCCGGTCGCGCCGCCCGAGCCCGACCCGCCGCCCGTGCTTATCAAACCGCCGTCGATGCTGCCGGTCGCGCCGACGGGCAGGTCATCGAGCTGCACGCTCCCGCCGCACGCGGTCAAGAGGGCCCCCGCAGCGAGCGCGCCCACGTTGAGAGCTCGGGCGCGGACGAGTCGGGTCCAACCCCAAGACAACCGAGGCGACAACTGAACCTTCATGCCTTGTTCAGTAGCCGAGGGGGCCGCGGCGTCTGCGTCTCGTTGGGGTCCCCTCGCAGGCGAGCCCCGCCGAGCGGCCGCGCGCCTGGAAAAAGCCGGCGAATCAGCCTTCGCCGGGCTCGATCTCGTGCGCCATCACGTCACGGGGACTCCGGTAATGTTGCTGGGGCGAATACGCGAGGAGGTTGGAGACGCGCGAGGTGTAGAGGCAAGCGTACTCCTCGACCTGCGCGCCAAAGCTCGACTGTTCGTTGCCTTCTTTGAGCAGTGAGCCCCAAAAATTGTGGAAGCGAGCGTCCACCCGTCGGGCGCGGATCTCGATCTCGGCGTCAACCTGGCGCAGGCGGCCCCGCACCTGATCGACGGCGCGCTTCGCTCTGAGGCGTTCGGCTTCAAGCTCCACAAGTGGCGTCGAGGCCGACTTGCCGTTGGCCACGCGCAAGGAGCTGTCGCTCGGTCGGTCGCGCAGCGCATCGAGGTTGGTCACCGAAGGAGCGTCGGCGAGCGAGCTCGAGCGCCCGCCGATGGCTCGAGAAACCTCCTTGAAGCGGCCTTGGTAGAACCGGAGCTCGTCTTCAAGCCGCTCCCGCTGGTCTTCGAGCTCTTGGATGCGTTCGGAGTCTTCCCGGCACGACTCGTACGCCGAGATCTCCGTCGCGAGCTCCTGCATGATCATGACCGTGCGCCACGCGCTGTCCTTCTTGGACCGCAAGATGTCGCCGTAGATGTGGTCGCCGACGTAGAGCACCTGATCGCCGGACACGCCCAGCGCGCGCTCGAAGTCGGGCAGGTTGCCGCCCTGGTAGACTTTGCCTCGCTCGAGCGGGAACGTGGCCGGCCTCGAGGCGACGCCGTCGATTTCGAGCAGCGGCCTGCGCTCTTGGAAGAACGCGGGCTTCGTCGCCGCCACAACCACGACGTCGAAGAAGTTTCGCCACGACGGGTATTCGCTCATGGCGCCGCCGAGCAGGTAGTTCATCATCCGATCGGTGTACGACCAGCGAGAGTTTGTGAGCAGAAACAGCTTCTTTCCCGCGCTGCGAAGCTTGTGAAGCGTAGGCGCAAGCTCGTCGTCACGCTTCACGAAGCGCGGCAGGTCCGACGCGACGGCATCGAGAATCGTTCCGTCGCGGTGCGCCTCGTCGATGCACTCGCGGATGTCCGAGAAGGCTCGCGCGAAGTCGATGGCGTGGCCTCGCTTCTCGAGGGCGTCCACGAGGGCTGCGTAGAGCGACGCTTCGCTAAGGGCGTAGAGCGTATCGATCCAGTGGTAGCGCGGCGTTGCGGGGCGGATTTTCTTCGAGTGATAGAGCGCCCGGATCTCGTCCTTCGACAGCTCGCGAAACCCGGCGAAAGCCCTTACAGACGTGCTTGGGCGGTCCATCTTGAGGATGTGGCCGTAGCGCTTGTCAATGAGCAGGCCGCGCACGGGGAAGTGCAGCGCGTGAGGGACCTCGGCGATGAAATCCGGATACCCACGACCAATGAGCTTCTTGATCGTCGCCTCGATGCTGAGGCGGTCCATCTCAGGCTGGTCGTAGATCGCCAGCGTGTAGTCCATGTCGAAGCCGGCCCGCGATCTGCGACATGCGGAGGTCGCGGTTGCAGAAGACGCGCTGGGCGCGCGCGATCCCGGGGCCGGCGCCGCGGGAGAGGAATTCGTCGAGCGGGAGAGCGAGCTGCTCTAGAGACGGTTCGCTCGGAGCGGGCTCGGGCTCGCGCGTGTCGGGGGTCGATTCCTCGGAGCTCAACGTGTTCGGGCGCCCTCACGAAGGAGATGGGTGCGGCGGAAGGCGAGCCGTCAGCTTATCCCAAATCTTGCTCGACGACGGAATCGGAGGCCAAGGCGGAGGGCCGCGATCGACGCCCCCCGCAGCGGGCGAGCCGTATTTCTTATCTGGTTTTCAATCGTTGCTGCCCGTCGTGCGCCTTGAATCTCAGGAGCGTGACGCGCCGCGTATCCCACCTAAGTGAGGTTCGGAGCGAAGAAAAATGGGCCTCTTGAGCAAAAGTCGAGTACCGATTTCCCACTATGCGAACGAGCTATCGAGTGGCCCAAAAGTCCCCCGCCCGGAAGGCTCCCCAGCGCGACATCAAGACGCGCGGCAAGGGCGCCCCGATTCGTCGCGAACTGGCCCTCGCCATGGTCGACGCGCTCGGCGACATCCTCCGCTACGAGCAAGACATGAAGGCGCGTCGCTCCGCCTGAGTCGTCCGCAGCCACGTCGCGTTGTCGCGAGCCGCAGCCCTACTGGGCGCGGCTCGCTTTGTTTTGTGCGGTGCACCGGCTCCGGCCGGCCTGCCGGCTCAAGCCGTGAATTGGCGAGCTGGCGGCCAGGCGTGGCTGCATGCAGAAAGAATCGCGGCGCCCAGGGCCGGGGGGAAGCCCCGAGCGCCGCGTTGTGAACTAATGCACCTGCCGGGCCAACGGCCGCCGGTCGCGATCTCACGCGGTTGCCGAGGCCATGCGTGCAGAACTGCAAGGACGAGTTGCGCAGAGGTTTCAGCTGTGAAATCGGGCCTACGAAATCGGCCTATGAGAGGCGCATCCGCAGCAGGCCGCCCTCGAGAAACGCGAATAGGCTGTTGACGACGACTTCCTCGGGCATCGCCCACTCGCGGAGCACGAGTTGGTAGAGAAGCTCCTTCAGCGAGCCGAGAGTCATGCAGGCAAGGAGCGAGACGTCACCGGGCACAATGAGGCCCAGCGCCTGACCGTCGGCGAGGCTTTCGGCGAGCAGCTTCGCGATCTCGTCCGTAAACGAGTGGAGCTTGCGGTCGAACGCCTCGTCCACGCCGAGCGCACCCGTAAGCAGAATCTTAGTGGTGGCGCGATCGTCCAGTAAGATTCGGACGATACGCCGGATGTTCTCACGTACTTGATCGGCTACGGAGCGCGCCGAATCTTGAGGATCTACGCGAAGGATCGCCATCGCGATTCGCGCGAGCGTTCGATCGACAATCTCCTCAAAGACCGTGCGCTTGTCTTCGAAGTAGAGATAAAACGTCCCACGGGCAACGCCCGCCGCGGAGACGATGTCTTCGATCTTGGTCGCGTGGTAGCCGCGCCGCGCGAAGACGTCTCGCGCGTGGTTCAGCAGTCGCTGTCGCCGTTCGGTCTTGTCCACAAAAGCCGTTCGCCCAGCCCGCGGTTCCGCGGACTGGGCGACACGTAACACGACTGCTGTCACGTCAGCAGCGTCGTCAGCAAGTCGTCACTTGATGATCGTACCGCCACCCGCCCCGGTGCCGCCGACATCGCCCAGGCCGAGGTCGAGGTCGCCGAAGAACATGTGGCGGTCGGTGCACGCCTGGCATCCGAGGCCGTCGAAGGAGCCCGGTGCGGCGACCGCGAGGCCTCCGCCGATGGGCAGTTGAGCACCGACGCCGGTGCCGCCCGCGGCGCCCGCTCCGCCGGCGCCGCTCGTTCCGTCGCCCGAGCCCGTCGCGCCGCCCGCCCCGCCACCAGCCGGGGTCCCCGGCGACGCCGAGTTGGACCCAGCGCCGAAGCCGAAGCCGCCCGCGCTCCCGCCGGCACCGGCGCTACCGCCGAGGCCGAACCCGTCGGCCGAGCCGCCGGCGCCCGCCCCGAAGCCGAAGCCGCCGGGACCGGAGCCAGCGCCGAAGCCGAAGCCGCCGATGGTGCCCGGTGAGCCGCTCGCACCGCCCGCAGTGCCGGCTCCGTTACCAGCGCCCGAGCCGCTGCCGGAGCCGCCCGCCGCACCGCCGCCCACCGTGCCCGGCGAACCGCTCGTGCCGCCCGCCGCACCGGTCCCGCCGCCGGCGCTGCCGCCCGCGCCCGTTCCGGAGCCGCCCCCGCCAGGCGTGCCCGGCGAGCCTGAACCGCCTCCAGCGCCGGTTCCCCCTGTACCCGCGACCCCGGGCGCGCCCGCCCCGCCGCCGCCCGTCACGCCCGACCCGTCCCGTGACGACGGAAGGCAGTTGCCATAGCAGATGCCGATCCATTCGCCGCGGTTGCTGAAGCCGCTGCCGACGCCGCCGCTCGAGCCGATGAACGCCGCGCCTGACGAGCCGCCCGCCGAGCCGGACGGAGCGCCTGCGCCACCGCCCGCGATCGTCCCGGGCCCGCCGGAGCTTCCTCCAGTGCTGCCCGCGCCGCCCGCTCCGCCGGTGCTGCCACCGGCTCCGCCCGCGCCGCCCGCGCCGACCGTGCCGGGCGCGCCGCTGGAACCGCCGACGCCAATCAGGTGGCCGTTGCCGCCGTTGCCGTCGCAGTACTGGCCGCCGGTGTTGGAGATCGGCGTTCCGCCGCTGCCGGCGCCGCCGCCGTTGCCGGTGCCCGCAGAGCCGCTCGCCCCGCCAGCCGCGCCGGTTCCACCGCCCGTGCCCCCGCCCGTTCCGCCGCCCGCACCACCACCCGTGCCGCCGCCCGTGCCGCCGGCCGAGCCGCCGCCGGTCGTTCCGCCGCTGCCGGTGGAGCCGCCCGTTCCAGTACCCGTACCGGTGTTGTTGCCGGCGTCGCCGCGCGAGCCTTCGGCGTCACGCTTCGAGTTGGGGCAGTCGGGACCGTGCTCCAAGCAGACGCCCGAGCCGCTCTGGTAGCAAGCGACGCCGGCCGACACCGCCGCCATCTTCGTGTAGCAAGTGGCCCGGCCGACGAGCCAGCTTCCCACCACGTCGGTACGCGTCGCGTAGAGCGTCCCTGTCTCGACGCCCTGCGCGTGAACGATGCCCAGAATGGTCCGGCCGTCGGCCGACATGAGCGCGCCACCCGTATCGATCTTCTCGCCCTTCGCGATTTTCATCGCGTAGTGGTTCGCGAACCCCGTCGCCTTGCCCGACGTCGCGGAGGTCGTCACGCCCTCGAACTCCCCGTTCACGCGACGCATGCGGACCGCCGACGCCGCGTCCACGCCCTTGGCCGCGATGCTCGGGTACTCACGAAGTTGAATCGGCGCGTCGAGGATCACGACCGCGAGGTCGTGCAACTGAGGTTGCGCGAGCGTCGTGTTCTGCCAGTCGAAGGCGTACGCGCGGCTGGCCGTGGCGCTGACTTGCGCCTTGGGCGACATGACGCGCCACGAAGCCTTGCCCACGACGCAGTGCGCCGCCGTGAGGGCGCGCGTTGGCGTGATCAAGACGGCCGAGCACTTCCCAGCGGCAGACCCGTCGGCCTTGAAGAGCGAGAGCTCAACATGCGCCGACTGGATGGAGTCGTCCTTCGAGCCATCTGCAGAGCAGGCGGCGAGAAGGGCAATCGTTCCGATGGCGCTCGCGGGGAGAAGGAGCTGGCGGCGTCGACGCATGGTGCCTCGCAAAGGGGGGGTGAGGGGAGATCGCTTGTGTCGGGAGGGCAGGCCCGACGCCGCTCAACGTGCACGGAGGGGGCCAACGGGGCTGGGGACCCACTTGTTCGCACCGGATGGAAATTCACACCACGGGTCGTCGCCTGGGGGCGACGAATCATTCGCGATCCTCCCCACTTCCGTGCAAGTCCGCGGGCATCATAGGAATTCCGGTGAGACCAGTTTTTCGACCAGTGGGTGGATCGCGGCGGTGGATCAATGTTCACCCACAGCGACATTTCATCCTCAGCCCAATCCGGGCTCCCGTTACCGCCCCGTCAGAAACCTGCGTTGGGACCGCCAAGTGCAGCATGGTCTTGTTCGTGCACTTCGCGCCCTAGCCCAAATGCACAACCCTCCCGCAAACCCTGCCGCCCTGCCGAGCGCGCCGCATCTGGATCAACGTCGAGCGCAGCGCGGGCTGGCAGCGGTGCCCTCGGTCGTGGTGATCGGTGCGCTCGTGGCGGGGCTCGTCGCATGCAGCGGCGGCGGGCCAGAGGAGAGCGTCTTTGCGCCGGCGCCGGAGCGGCAAGCGGAGTCGGGGCCGGCGGCGAGCTTCGACCCCGGCGCGACGCAGGGGCCCAAGTGCGAGATGGCCGCCGTGGACGCGTTCAAGCCCGCCGTCGCCAAGCCCGCGAAGCTCGCCCAGAACGCGTGCAGCGCGGCGGAGCTCTCCGGCTTCTTCGACGCGTGCCTCGCCGGCGCGGTTGACCAACGCAAGTGCGACGACTTCAAGGCAGCCCATGGGAAGTGCGCTGCGTGCGTGGAGTCGACGGAGGCCGACGCCCAGCAGGGCCCCATCGTCTGGCGCGCGAATCGCGCGTACTTCACGGTCAACATCCCCGGTTGCATTGCGGCCGTCGCGAACGACATGGCGCCGACCGGCTGCGGGTACGCCTACGAGGCGGCACTCCAATGCCAGCGCGCCGCCTGCAGCTCCTGCATCGGCGGAGGGACCGTCTCGTTTCAGCCGTTCTCCGATTGCCAGAAGTCCGCGGCCGGCTCCGTGTGCAAGTCGGCCGTGAGCGAGCAATTGTCGGCGTGCGGGAACATCAAGGTCGGCGCGCCTGGAGGCGATTGCCTGCCGCCGTCCGGATCGAGCGCGCCCAAGGACGCGTACCTCGTCGTGGCGCCCAAGTTCTGCGGGCCCGGCTGACCTACGCCCCCGGCGTTACGCCGGCCTGCGGCTACGCCTTGAGGACGCCGTTCTTCTTAAACCACGCGGTGAGCTTTCGCCAACCGTCTTCGGCTGCGTCCTTGGCGTAGCTCGGCCGGTAATCGGCGTGGAAGGCGTGCCCTGCCTCCGGATAAACGTGGATGTCGGAAGCCGACTTCGCGTCGCGGAGCGCGGCCTTCATCTTCTCGACGGCCTCGAGGGGAATGCCTTGATCCTTGCCGCCGTAGAGACCGAGCACCGGCACCTTCAAATCCTTGGCGACGTCGAGCGGATGTTTCGGCTGGTTGCCGGTGACGTCGCTCGTGAGGCGGCCGTACCAGGCGACGCCGGCGCGCACCCTCGGGTTGTGCGCGGCGTAGAGCCAGGTGATGCGCCCGCCCCAGCAGAAGCCCGTGATGCCGATGACGGGGTCGGGCGCGACGGGCTTGTTCTTCTCCGACGTGCTCGGTGCCTTCAGCTTGCCCGACGTCATGGCCCACGCGACGGCGGCGTCGAGGTCGCTCATGACCTGTGCGTCCGATACCTTCGACACGACCTCCTTGATGATGCCTTGGATGTCGCTCATCTTGCTGACGTCGGCGTGGCGCACGAAGAGCTCCGGCGCGATGGCCATGGCTCCGAGCTTGGCGAAGCGCCGGCAGACGTCCTTGATGTACTCGTGGACGCCGAAGATCTCTTGCACCACGAGCACGAGAGGAAAGGGCCCCTTTCCGTCGGGCATGGCCACGAACGCTGGCATCGGGCCGTTCGTGGTCTTGAGCTGCACGACTTGCGTGGAAAGGCCCTTGTCGTCGGTGCGGATCGCGTCGGCCCGGACCGGTTGGACGGCGAGCGCGAAGCCTGCGGTCAGCGAAGACGAGACGAACGTGCGGCGCGAGAGGTCAATCATGGGGCGCTTATAGCGCGATCCAGGCTGGCGACGCAGCGTCGCCCCAGTGGGGCGCGCTGAGGGATCACTCGCCGAGGATGCGCCCGCCTTCGAGCCACACGCGCACGTGACCGTAGTTGCCGCCCCTTGCGGCGAGCGAGCGTCGCGCCCTCTCCAAGGTCTGCGTGGCGTCTGCCCCGGGCCGCGTCGCGCGCTCCCATGCGCGGAGGTGCTCGGTCGAGCCGGGAATCGTCGGAGAGGTGCCGCGGTACGCCCAAATGGTGCGCGCCTGGGGAAAGATGTCGCGGTAGGTTTGGAACAGCCAGGTGCCGTCGTTGATGCTGCGCGCGGTATTGCACGCCGAGATGGCGAGGTGCTCGACGGCCCCGAGCGCCCGTGGGTAGAGCCGCTGAAGCAAGGGGAGCGTGTCAAACTGGAGCGTCGCGTCGTCGGGCGCTTCGCCCGTGAGGCCGAGGCCGCCGCTGTGCCCTGAGAAGACGACGCGGCGAATGCGGATGCGACCCTGGTCGGCGTCGCGAAGCAACATCACGAGCTGCGCCAGTTCGTCCCGACCCGTCGCCGGCGCGTAACGGAGGAAGCGGAGGAGCCAGTCGCGGGCGCTCGCGTCGATGGCCCCGAGTGACGCGACGAAGGCGTCGCGCCCTTCGTCCGTTGTGAGATCGACGATCGCGTCGCCGATGGATGCGGTGGCGTTGGGCTTGCGCCCCGTCGCGAGGATGAGCGGCGCTTCGGCGCCGAGCCCGCCTGTCTCGTGCGCGATGGAAGCGGAGTTGACGCCGAGATAGAGCACCGCGTCGGCGGTGGTCGTTAGCGCAGCCTCGTCATCATCCTCGAGCTCATCGGACGGGGCGTCGCCCGCCGGCGCCGCGCAGGCGACGAGCATCAGCGCGAGCAGGGCGGAGAAGGTTCTTACGACGGAGCGCGTGGTGCGAGCGAAGGGGGTCGAGGTCATGCCCGCGATCAATTCACGCGCAGTGCCATCGTCGTTCGCCGTCGCCGAACCTGGTCGGGCGCCCCGGTCCGGCACCGCGAGACGGTGAATTACGCCGCCGGTCGCGCTTTCCTTGCGCCCGTTCGTCGATCGGGACCGGACGCGTCCGCCGGCGAAGATGCGAACCATGTGGCGCCCGGGCCATGGTTCTGTCGCCTCCGGGCCGCTCACGGGAACCCCGCCGTCTTGCGCCGAAGCGTCCGCATCAGCACGCCATCGGCGGGGCGCGCACGGATGAGCTTCGCCCGAAACTGACATGCGTGTCAGTTCCCTCGTCCGCCTGGATTCTCCCAGGGTCCCAACAGGTTGCGCCGGTCGGCTAACGTAAATGCATGATGTCATGGGCGTTCGGGCTCGCCGCAGCGGGGTCGATTTGCCTTTGCGCACCTTCAGAAAGCCGGTACGACTTCCCGACTGACACGCGCGTCTAGTCGCCCCGGCGCCCGGGGCACCCGCGCAGAGGAGTTCCGCATGTCCGAGGTTCGCTCGCTCGCCATCGGCATGGACGTCGGCTCTACGACCGTGAAGGCTGTCGTCGTCGACCCGAAGTCGAACGAGATTCTCTGGAGCGACTACCAGCGGCACAACACCAAGCAGCCCGAGTTCGTCCTCTCGATGCTCGAGCAGATCCTCGCGTCGTTCCCCGAGAACGCGAAGCGTCCGGGCTCCTTCCGCATGTTCCTCACGGGCTCCGGCGCCGGCCCGCTCTGCACTCCGACCGGTGGCAAGTTCGTTCAGGAGGTCAACGCCGTCACGCTCGCCGTGGAGCACAAGCATCCCGACGTGGGCTCGGTCATCGAGCTCGGCGGGCAAGACGCGAAGATCATCATGTTCAAGGAGGCCGCCGCGGCCGCGCCCAAAGAAGGCGACGACGGCGAGACGGAGATCAAGGCTGGCCAGAAGACTGCCATTGCGTCGATGAACGACAAGTGCGCGTCGGGCACCGGCGCCACCATCGACAAATGCTTTCTCAAGGTCAACGCGCCGCCGGAGCTCGTGACAACGCTCCGCTTCGACGCGTCGAAGCTGCATCACGTCGCGGCGAAGTGCGGCGTCTTCGCCGAGACCGACATCGTCAACCTCGTGAAGAGCGGCATCCCGGCGAACGAGATCCTCTGCTCGCTCGCCGACGCGATCGTCCTCCAGAACCTCAGCGTCCTCACGCGAGGCAGCACGCTCCGCCACCGCGTGCTCTTGCTCGGCGGCCCCAACACGTACCTCCCGTTCCTCGTCGACTGCTGGCGCCTTCGCATCCCGCAGACCTGGGACGAGCGCGGCTACGCTTACCCGAAAGACGTCCCCATCGAGGAGCTCGTCTTCGTCCCCGAGAACGCCCAGTACTACGCGGCCTTCGGCGCCGTCATGTTCGGCATGCACGAAGAGGCCTCCGTCGGCGTCCTCGACACAACCCTCGACGGCCTGCGCCAATACATGACCAATGGCCGCAAGGCGCGCCTCGGTGAGTCGGCGGGCCCGCCGCTCTCCAAGAACGAAGGCGAGCTCGACGCCTTCCGTGAGCTCTACAAGATTCCCAAGTTCGAACCGACGCGCTTCGAGAAGGGCGAGACCGTGCGCGGCGTCATCGGCCTCGACGGCGGCAGCACGTCGAGCAAGGCCGTGCTCGTCGACTACGCGAGCGGGAAGATCATCCAGAAGGCGTACATGCTCTCCGAGGGCAACCCCATCGTGGACGCGAAGCGCCTGCTCACGCAGCTCCGCGACTACGTCGAGACCGATCAGGGCGCGAAGCTTGAGGTCATGGGCTTTGGCGCCACCGGCTACGCGGCCGACGTGCTCCAAGAGTGTGTGCAGAGTGACGTGAACATCGTCGAGACCGTGGCTCACATGATGAGCGCGGTGCACTTCTTCGGCGACGTCGACGTCATCTGCGACATCGGCGGCCAGGACATCAAGGTCCTGTTCATGAAGAACGGCGACATCGCCAACTTCCGCCTCTCCAACAGCTGCTCCGCTGGCAACGGCATGCTCCTTCAAGCGACGGCGGCGCAGTTCGGCGTCGGAGTGACGGAGTTCGCCGATACGGCCTTCAAGGCCGAGCTGGCGCCGAAGTTCTCCTACGGCTGCGCCGTCTTCCTCGACACCGACCGCGTCAACTTCCAGAAGGAGGGCTTCTCCAAGGAAGAGATGCTCGCGGGCCTCGCGCAGGTGCTCCCAAAGAACGTCTGGCAATACGTCGTTCAGATCCCGCGCATGGCGGCCCTCGGCACCAAGTTCGTGCTGCAAGGCGGCACGCAATACAACCTCGCCGCCGTTAAGGCGCAGGTCGACTACATCAAGGAGCGCGTGCCCAACGCCGAGGTCTTCGTGCACCCGCACACCGGCGAAGCTGGCGCCATTGGCGCGGCGATGGAGACGTTGCGTGTGGTCAAGCGCAAGGGAAGCTCCACGTACATCGGCCTCCAGGCGACGCTCGACCTCGAATACACGACGAAGAACGACGAGGAGACCGTCTGTCACTTCTGCCCCAACGAGTGCAAGCGCACGTTCATCGACACCAAGCGCCCCGACGGCTCGACGAGCCGCTACATCGCGGGCTTCTCCTGCGAGAAGGGCACCGTCGAGTCGAAGGAGGCGATGCTCAACCTCGTGGAGGAGCGCAAGCAGGTCGCCAAGCAGTACCCGAACATGGTGGCCTACGAGGCCAACAAGGCCTTCGCGCACTTCTTCAAGTTCGAGCCGATGCCGGCGCGCGGCACGCCGGTCAAGACCGTCGAAGTGCGCAAAGGGCTCTTCGGCATCCGGCGCGTTGAGGTTTTTCGCGCCTTCGAGCGCTCGAGCGACGAGGCCTGGCAGAAGCGCAAGAGCGTCCGCGTGGGCATCCCGCGCGTCTTGAACCTCTACTCGACGGGGCCGTTCTTCCGGACGTACTTCGAGGCCGTCGGCCTCCCGAAGACGAACGTCGTGTTCTCCGACGAGACCACTGAAGAGCTGTGGGTCGAGGGCGGGAAATACGGCTCCATCGATCCTTGCTACCCGTCAAAGGTCGCGCAGGCGCACATCCACAACCTGCTCTTCCACCAACACGAGCCGCCGAAGCGCGCCCTCAAGTACATCTTCTTCCCGTGCCTCACCCACGTCTCGTCGTTCGTCGCCGATACGATGGACAACGCCTCGTGCCCCATCGTGGCGGGCGCGCCGAACGTCATGAAGGCGGCCTTCACGAAGGAGGTCGACTTCTTCGCCACGCGCGGCATCGAATACATCGACACGGCGCTGTCGTTCGAGGAGCCGGCGCTCCTGGCGCGGCGCATGTTCGAGGTCTGGGGCCCGCGCCTAGGAATCACGGAAGACGAGAACGATCACGCCTGCAAGGAAGCTTGGCGCGCCCTCCGCGCCTTTGACCAAGATGTCGAGGACAAGGGCCGCGCGATCCTCGAGACGGTGGAGCACGAGAATCGCATCGCGATCCTGCTCCTCGGCCGGCCGTACCACTCGGATCCGGGCCTCAACCATGGCATCCCGGACGAGTTTCAACTCCTGGGGTACCCGATCTTGAGCATCCGCTCGATCCCCAAGAGCCGCGAATACCTCGACCGCTTCTACCAAGAGGAGCTTCAGAAGGGCCTCATCAAGACGCCCCTCGAGCTCAACCACGTGTGGCCCGAGAACTACTCGGTCAACAGCGCGCAGAAGGTGTGGGCCGCGGCCTTCGCGGCGCACCACCCGAACGTCGTGGTGCTCGACCTCTCGTCGTTCAAGTGTGGTCACGACGCGCCGACCTACGGCCTCGTCGACTCGATCATCGAGAAGAGCAAGACGCCTTACGCGGCGCTCCACGACATCGACGCCAACAAGCCGGGCGGCTCCATCAAGATTCGCGTGAAGACCTACGCCCACGCCCTCAAGCTCCACCAGGAGCGCCTCGAGGACGTCGCGAATCGCAAGTCGCAGCTCGCCCACTCGATTGACCAGAAGCGCCTCGAGCTCTTGGTCGCGAAGGACGCGCAGCTTGCCGCGCGCAAGCAGCAAGACCCCGTGTTGCTCCGCGAGATCGCCGAGCTCGGCGAGCGCGTCGCGGCTTATGCGCCCCCGCAGAAGGCGCAGCTGGCGAGCGAAGCGCCCGCGAGCGGCATGGTCCGCCTCGGGAAGAAGACCGCCGAAGGCATCGTTCGCATCGACGCACCACGGGCCCAGCGAACGGCCCACACCAGCGGTCACGCCGGCAGTCATGCAGAAAACGTCATCGCCGAAGTTGGCGCAGCGGAGTGAGGAGCTCACGATGAACACGAACGACACGACGACGAAGACGAATCTCCGCAAGCTGCCGGTTATGGGGAGCGGCGCGTCGGCGCCGAGCGCCAGCGTCGAAGATGCCCTTTCGGCCTTCGAGGCGGAAGAGCGCGCGCGCCTCGGGCTCGATCAGAAGACCGAGCAATGGATCGAGGAGATGGCCAACCGCACCTTCACGAAGAGCGAGAAGGCGCACATCACGATGCTCGTCTGCGGTCTCACCATCGCGCACGACTACTTCGTCGAAGGCGCGCTCCGCGGCGTTGGCTACAACGTGCAGATGATGGACCCGCCCGACAACGCGGCGCTCCAGTTCGGCAAAGAGTTCGGCAACCGCGGCCAGTGCAACCCGACGTACTTCACCGTCGGCAACCTGGTGAAGTTCCTCTGCCACCTTCGCGACGAGAAGGGCATGACGGCGGAGGAGGTCATCGCCAAGTACGTCTTCCTGACGGCCGGCGCCTGCGGGCCGTGCCGCTTCGGTATGTACGTGACCGAATACCGAAAGGCGCTCCGCGACGCCGGCTTCGACGGCTTCCGGGTCGTCTTGTTCCAACAGAAGGGCGGCCTCGAGCAAGCGACCGGCGAGGCGTCGGGCCTTGAGCTCAACGCGACCTTCTTCACGGCCATCGTGAAGGCGCTCGTGGCTGGCGACGTCATCAACGCCATCGGCTACCGCATTCGCCCCTACGAGGTGAACGCGGGCGACACCGACAAGGCCCTCGAGCAGGCGAAGTCGATCATCTACAAGGCGCTCTACGAGCGGACCAACGTGCTCCGCGCCCTCTGGAAGGCGAAGCCGCTCTTCGACGCCGTCCCCGTCAACCGCCTGCAAGCGAAGCCGAAGATCAGCATCATTGGTGAGTTCTGGGCCATGACAACGGAGGGCGACGGCAACTACCAGCTGCAGCGCTTCCTCGAGGGCGAAGGCGCTGAGGACGACATCCAGCTCGTGACCGCGTGGATCCTCTACACGGTCTGGGAAGTCCGCCGCGACACGTGGGTCCGCAAGGATCTGAAGGCTCAGGACGGCGGCAAGTACGGCCTGAAGGGGCAGGGCACGTTTGGACCGCTCAAGCTGTGGGCCATGATGGTCGCCGCCGACAAGGCCGTCCGCGTGCTCTTCCACACCTTCGCGATCTCGGGAGGCCTCTACGGCTACAAGCTCTCCGACATGGACGCGCTCGCCGAGGTCTCGGACAAGTACTACTCGAACGATCTCCGCGGCGGCGAAGGCCACATGGAGGTCGGCAAGCTGATCCAAAACGTCGTGCACCAGAAGGCGCACATGACGTTGAGCGTGAAGCCGTTCGGCTGCATGCCGAGCGCCGGCGTGTCCGACGGCGTGCAGACGGCCATCGCGGAGAAGTTCCCCGGCACCATCTTCTGCCCCGTCGAGACCAGCGGCGACGGCCGCGTGAACTTCTACTCGCGCGTGCAGATGTTCCTCTTCAAGGCGAAGCAGTCGGCGGCCGCCGAGCTCGAGAAGGCCTTCGAAGAGAACGGCGTGACGCGCGAGCAGGTGGAAGCGTTCTTGAAGGCGAACCGCCGCTACGCGAGCCCGCTGCACAAGCCGCCGCACCGTTACGCGGGCTCCGCCGCCGACCTCGTCGCCGAGGTCGCGCCGCTCATCACCAAGACGCGCACCGAGCGCATGAAGGATCGCGTGGTCGCCATCGCCACGGCGGCGAAGGTCTCGCCGCACATGGTCGTTAAGTTCGTGTCGTCGGCCGTCGCCGCGGCGCCGGGCCTCGCGGCGCGGGCCAAGGAGGACATCGCCGCGCTGCGCGAGGAGCGCGCGGCGAAGAAGCAGGCGGCCAAGAGCGCGCCGCAAGAGGCCGTCGCCGCCGAGTAGTCGACTGTCGCGCAACGCGCAGCGCGAACGCCACCGCGGGGCTCACCCGTCGGTGGCGTTTTCGCATTTGTTGCGCTGCGGGCAAGGCGCGCGCTGCGCCGGCCCGCGACGCAACGCTACTTCGGGCAGCACTCGATGCAGCGCCAGGAGACGTGCTGCAGGTCCGTGGGGCACGCTTCGTCGGGGCAGCGATGCACCAAGTAGTCGCGGTAGTCGGGGCTCCCGACGGGGCCTGCGCCAGCATCGAGTTGGAACGGCGAGTCGTTGCAGCGCCACGCGTGGTTGGCGCGTCGGTTCGCGCCGCAGAACGCGTGGAAGTCCGTGCTTCCACCGCACGCGGTTACCTTGAGCCAGGAGCACCCCACCGCGCCGCCCGCGTCGACAGCCCGATCGCAGGGGGTTTCGCCCGAGTCGGCCTGCGCGTCGGAGGTGACACCGGTGTCGCTTACGCCCGCGTCGTTCGGGCCGCCGTCGACGACCTGCGACGGGGCGTCGGCCGCGCCGCTCGCGTCGGCCGCTGCGCCGCCTTCGATCCGCACGTCGGGCGTGGAGGCGTCGAACGCGACGGCCGTGTCATCGCTGTTCGTGCAGCTTGGTGTTGCGGCCAGGGCGGGCACGAGACCCACCAGCGGAATGAAGATCCCCCGAGTCAATTTCATCGTGCGAGGGTAACCGAAACAGCGCTCCACGTGAGCGACTCCCAAGATCGAACAACGTGGATCCGGCCTAGCCCACTGGGAACCAAGGCCTGCGGCGAACCCCTGGAAAGAGCCGGTGTCAGTCGATGTAGGTCTTGGCATCGTTCGTGCTGGGACGGGCGGCATGATCCGCTCACGCATCTCCGCTCTCTCGCTGCTCGCGCTGTCGGCCTTGGCGCCCGCTTGCTCCTCGAGCGACGCCTCCGAGGACACGACTGAGGACAACCTCTTCAGCATCACCGGTGAGCCGCGAAAGCTGAAGTTCACGAGCTACGTCTTCGTCGAGCCGGGCGCGAGCGACTACGACATCTACGCGGCGATCAAGCGGATGAACCAGTCGGCCTTCGGCGCCTTGCGCACGGCGGACATCGGTGTGAACACGCGTGAGCTGGCGCCTGGCGGGGGGCGGCCCGACCCGGTCGCGTTCGTGCGCGACCCGGCGCGCGTGCGCCGTGAAAACGTCAAGGTGATCGATCCGGCGGTGCCCAACGACCCGGGTCGCGACATGCTGCGCGTTCGCTACACCTACGAGGACGACGCCGTCGTCCCCGACACGGTCCCTGCCGACCGGAAGATTCGCTCTGCGGTGTCCGCCGCCGTCTTGGCTGGCAACTACCAGTCGCAGTCGGAACGCATCCTGACCGAGTGCACCGAGAACGGGCACCACGACCGCGACTTCCAGAATTCCATTTGGTACGTCTTCAACCCCTCGCTCGAGAGCTGCAAGGCAGCCATGAAGACGGAGCAGGAGAAGATCACCGCCGAACGTCGCAGCCTCACCAACAAGCGCACGCAGGTCACGAAGAGTGAGCTCGAGCGCCTCTATGTGCCCATCAGCGTGAAGCTCGCGCGTGCCAACGAGGGTGATGGCAAACAAGCGCCCGAATACGACCGGCTCTACAAGGGGGGCGTGAAGCCCGGCCGTCTCGTCATCTCGATGGTCAACGGCAAAATGGCCGACTGGGCCGTCGGCGAGCAGAAGGAGTCGATCGACGACGACGGGTACCCGATGTACTTCGGGGGCCTCGCGGAGATCTTCAAGTCGCGTAAGTTCAAGTTCGTCGGCACCGAGCCGGCTGAAGATCTGACGAAGCTTCAGGTCAGCGGCCAGACGGTCAATGTGCCGGGTGGCTTCGACGACATCTTCAAGTGGGAAACGCAGCAGACAGGCTTCCCCGCGGGCACTCGCGATCGGCGGGCGCTGCGCGTCGCGGCCGGCAAGAAGCTCGCGAAGCACTGGATCAAGTTCGAAGCGCCCGTGAAGGTGAAGATCGGGGGCGAGGCCGAGAAGGACGTCGTCATTGAGCTCAACACGTACGTCGAGGCCGAGAGCCAGGACACACCGCACCGCCGCGCCTTCAAGGAGAGCGACGTCTTCATCTACAACGGTCACTCGTACATCGGCTACGGGCCCCTCGATCCGAGCCGCTACCGACAGGGTGACTTGCCGCAGTCGTATCAACTCTTTTTCGTCAACGGCTGCGTCTCGTACAACTACTACGAGAAGGACTACTTCGCCCTGAAGACCAACAAGTCGAAGGACCTCGACATCATCACCAACGGCCTCGAGAGCTGGGTCGATGGCAGCGGTGAGGCCATGGGGCGGTTCGTCGGTCGGCTTGTTGATGGCAAGCAGGCGAACTACACCGAGTTGCTCAAGGCCGCGGAGTTCGACTGGGATGCCTACGATTGGGGTGCGGACGCGCTCCGCCTGATCGACGGCGAGCTCGACAACGAGTACAGCGCCGCCGCGAAGCCCATCGTGGTTCGCTGAGCGTGGTTCGCTGAGGGCCGGTCGGTTCGTTAGCCATCGCGGCCGCGGCGCGAGACGATTTCTCGGATCGCCGCGCCGCAGGAGCCCGCTGTCGCGTCCCCTTCGAGCAGGAGCAACATCAGGACTCTGCCGTCGCGTAGCTCGGTGAGCGGGACCATCGGCTGCGTGTGCAGTTGGCGCGTCGACGCCTTGTCGTGCACGTCGATGTGAAGCCAGAGGCCGTCGGCGTCGGGCTCGGGGACGCCGCTGCTCCACCCGCCACGGCCGGTGCTTCGGTGGACGCGGTACTCGTAGCGGATCTCGTCGCCGTGGAGGTGTGACGCCGCGCGGAATTGCGCGAGGCGCGGACAGCGCGACCCGAGCGTCTCGAGCTCCCGCGCGATCTCTACCAGCACCTTCGAGGTCGAGGTCGAGGTCGAGGTCGAGGTCGGGGTCGGGGTCGGGGTCGAGGTCGAGGTCGAGGTCGAGGTCGAGGTCGAGGTCGAGGTCGGTGGAGCTGCGGCCCGGCCGCCTTCCGTGTTGGTGCACGCCCAAAGTCCCACGAAGAGCACGACGCCCAAGATGCTCCGTCGCGCGCTCATGCGAGCAGCGCCCGCGCGATGTGGCCGATTTGCACTTCGTCGGTGCCTCCGCCGATTTGCAAGAGCTTCGCGTCGCGCGCCATCATCTCGACGACGCTGCCTGCCATGTACCCAGCGCCTCCCATGATCTGCACCGCTTCGAGGGCGCATTCGGTGGCGGCGCGCGCCGCGTAGAGCTTGGCCGCGCTCGCGTCGACCGGCGGCAAGGGCGTCTTGCTCGCGTCCGCCTCGAGCTGCCGCAAGAGGAGCGCCCACAGGTTGGTCTTGGCCACGTGCATCCGCGCGAGCTTCTCTTGGATGAGCTGGAACTCGGCGATGGCCTTGCCAAACTGGGTTCGCTCCTTCGCGTAGCGCACGCTCTCGTCGAGGCAACGCTCGATGATGCCGAGCGCCATGGGCACCATTGCAAATCGCTCCGCCGTCAGCGAGCTCTTCGCCTCGCTCCTCGATGTGGCAGCGGCCTCACCTCCGAGGAGCCGATCGCTCGGCACAACGACGCCGTCCAGGAACAGTGACCCCGTCGGCGAGGCGTGCATGCCCATCTTGCGCATCGCAGGCCCCGTCGTGACGCCGGCGTCGTTTCGGCTCACAAGGAAGGCGCGGACGCGCCCCTCGTCTTTGGCGTAAACCACGAACACGTCGGCGAAGGGGGCGTTGGTGATGAAGGTCTTCTCGCCATGGATTCGGAAGTTGCTCCCGAGGCGCTCCGCGCGCGTGGCCATGGCCCCGAAGGCGTCGCTCCCGGCGCCTGGCTCAGTGAGGGCCCACGCGCCGACTTTCTCGAAGCGCAAGACGGGGAGCGCCCAGCGTTCGCGTTGCTCGGGTGTTCCTGACGCAAGGACGGCCGCGCCAAAGAGGCCGACGGTGGCGCCGAACGCGAGCGCAAAGCCGGGGCAGGAGCGCGAGAGCTCGAGCATCACGAGCGCCAGCATCCTGGCCTTCTTGCTGGACATGCGAGGACGGTCAGCCTCGCCGCCGCCGCCGCCGCCCTCGCCAAGCGCGCCGCCCGCGTCACGCTTCTTCGCCGTGAGCAACTCGCCGAGGGCGAACGTCTCGGCGAAATCGCGCATGAGCGGGTAGGGGAGGGCGACGCCACGTTCGAGCTCGTCGACCGCCGGGTCGAGCAGCTCGGTGCACCAGGAGCGGACGGCGCCGCGGACCAGCTTGTCCTCCTCGGAGAGGTCGATCATCCTGCTACTCTAGCGCTCCCGTGACGCTCACCGACACAGACGTCGCCCTCGGCGCGATCCCCCCTGACGTTCGTTCCCTCTGCGCGCGCCTCGCCGAGAAGGGCAAGCGCGGCTGGGTCGTTGGCGGATGCGTTCGCGACTTGCTCTTGGGGCGGCAGGTGGCCGACTGGGACGTCGCCACCGACGCGCGCCCCGAGGAGGTCATGAAGATCTTCCCGAAGACGATCCCCACAGGGATCGCCCACGGGACCGTCACCGTGCTCCTCCATCACACGCCCTACGAGGTGACGACGCTGCGCGGCGAGACGAGCTACAGCGACGGTCGCCGGCCCGATGCGGTGCACTTCGTCGATGAGATCGCCGCCGACCTCGCGCGCCGCGACTTCACCGTCAACGCCATCGCCATCGACCCGACGTCGGGGCACGTCATCGACCCCCACGGCGGTCGCGCGGATCTGGCGCGGCGTCTCTTGCGCGCCGTCGGCAACCCGATGGAGCGATTCGCGGAGGACGGTCTGCGCGTCCTTCGCGCCGCGCGCTTCGTGGCCACCCTCGAACTGGAGCTCGACGAAGCGACCAAGCGCGCCATCGAGCCGACCCTCGGCACGTACCGAAAGGTCAGCGCCGAGCGCGTGCGCGACGAGTGGGTCAAGGCCATGAAGGCCAAGCGCCCTTCGCGGGCCTTCGAGGTGATGCGCGAGACGGGCATCTTGGGCGTCAGCTGCCCGGAGTTGCTCGAGAGCTACGGCGTGGAGCAAAATCGCTACCACGCCTTCGACGTCTGGGGCCACGCGATGGCGTGCCTCGACGCGTGCGAGGGCGACCCCGTCTTGCGCATCGCGGCGCTGCTTCACGACGTGGGCAAGCCGCGTTCACGGGCCTTCAGCGACAAGACCAACGACTACACGTTCTACGACCACGACCGCATCGGCGCGGAAATCGCCGAGCCCATCGTTAAGCGACTGCGCTTCTCGAACGACGAGCAGACGCGCATCGTCTCGCTCGTGCGTCACCACCTCTTCCACTACGACAAGTGGACCGACGCGGCGGTACGCCGGTGGATTCGTCGCGTGGGGCCCGACCGGCTCGAGGATCTCTACGCCATCAACCGCGCCGACGTCCTCGGTAAGGGAACGCCGGCGACGGAGGCCGATCTCGTCGCACTGTCGGGCCTTCGCGAGCACGTGGCGCGTCTGCTCGCCGAGGGCGCGGCCCTCAGCGCGAAGGACCTCAAGATCAGCGGGCACGACCTCATCAAGGAGCTCGGCCTCGCGCCGGGGCGTGTTGTTGGGGAGCTCTTGGCGGCGCTCCTCGAGGAGGTCCTCGGCGACCCCACGCTCAACGAGCGCGAGAAGCTTCTGGCGCGCGCCGCCGAGCTCTTGAAGGCGCGCAACGACGGCACGTCGTAGTGCGTCGTCGTTCGTAGTCCCGCCCGCGCCGCGATTGACGATAAGGTTCCCTCCGTGATTCGACTCAAGGCATCGGTCGTGGCGGCGCTGTCGGTCTCGCTCGTCGCCTGCTTCGTAGCGGGAGCGGCCAGCGCGCAGACGACGCCTCGCGCCCCGACGTCGATTGCCTTGGGCGACGCCTCGCTCACGCCGGTGCTGGAGCTGCGCCTTCGCG
Organism: Myxococcales bacterium; assembly: GCA_016703425.1. NCBI lineage: Bacteria > Pseudomonadati > Myxococcota > Myxococcia > Myxococcales > Myxococcales bacterium. The sequence goes on along the minus strand of JADJCA010000031.1, from coordinate 192,743 downwards.
CCGAGGCGCGTCACGATCCGCCCGACATGGGCGGTCACGATCGGGCGACAGGCCTCGGCTCGCGGGTGCGTGTCGCCGTCGCCGGGCTCGAACGCGCGCGGCTTGGTGCGCAGGTCGACGTTGCGGCGGTGCGCGCGCGCGTGGTCGTCGAAGACGCGCGCCTGTGGGGTACGGCCGCGAGCGAAGGCGCGCTGGGGCCCTATGAGACGTGGCTCGAGGTGCATTCGAGCGGGGCGAAACCGACGCTCCTCCGGGTGGGTCGTCAGCCGGTGGTCTGGGGCGAGGGACTGCTCCTCGGCGCCGCTGACTTCGGCGTGCGCGGGCGCGCGCTCGACGCCGTTCGAGGGATTCTCCCGGTCGGGCCCCTCGAGCTCGAGGCTTTGGCGTCGCTCTTGGCCGCACCGCGACCCTCGACGCCGACGTTTGGCCCGAGCGGCGGCGTCTGGAGCTCGGGCGCACAGCTCTACGGTCTCCGCGTCGCTTGGCCCGTAGCGCCTCTCTTGGCGCTCGAGCTTGGAGGCCTCACGCGCATCTCGCGGACCGGTGAAGTGGGGAGCCCCTTCGAGACGGCGCGCGGCCTCGGCGAGACGACCACGGTGTCGCTCCGCGCCAAAGGCACGGAGAGCGGCTTCGCCTACGGCGCCGAGGGGGCGTTTCAGTTCGGGCAGGCCGATCGCATCGGTGGCTCGCGCCGCGCTTGGGCGGCCTTCGCGCACGTGTCGAAGGCCTTCGACGCGCTACGTCTCGCGCCGGCCTTTCGGCTCGGCGCGTCGTACGCCAGCGGTGACGATGGCTCTGGCGCGACCTACGGGCAATTCGATCCGCTCTTGCCGGACGTCCACGTCCACTTCGGCGCGATGAACGCCTTCGCGTGGTCGAACACGATGCAGGCGCACGCCCGCGCCAAGGTCGAGCCCTTCGCCGAGGCGGAGCTTTTGCTCGAATACCGCTACGCGCGCCTCGCTGAGGCGAACGGCGAATGGCTGAGCGGCAACCTCGCATCGGTCGGGCGCGATCCGCTGGCCGCCAGCGCCGAGCTCGGTCACGAGGTCGACGTGTTGTTCAATTACGCGCCGTGGCCGGCCTTCGATGTCGGCGCTGGTTACGCGTTGGCGCTCTGGGGCGACGGCGCGCGGGCCATCCTCCAAGGTGCCGGCCGCGGAAGCTTCGACGCCTTCGGTGGCGCGTACGTGCCTTCCGACACGTCACACTACGGCTTTTTGCAGGCGCGGCTGCGGTTGCCGTAGCGGGGCGCCTCGCCGTGGCGTCGCCGCGGACGCACAGGCCGGTGTTGCTATTTTCCAAGCCAGCGGCGGTTGGGACCGACGTCGCAATGAACGAAGCGGTCGTTCTTGCCGGGGTAGATGCCGACGCCGCCGCTCCAGCCGAGCTCGCGGACGAGCTTCTCAACGGCCGCCGGTTCGAGCGGCTCGTCGGCACCCTCTGGGAAGAGACGAAAGTCGACGGCGTGCCCCAGGCTGTGTTGGCTGCTTGATGCGACGTTGCGGCCCTTCTTGCGGAGACGCTCGTTGAGCTTCGCGCTCCGGTAGCCGCTCACGAGCTCGATGCGCACGCTGGGGACCTTCGCGGTGAGCTGCCGCAGGAGCGCGAGGAGTCTTGGGTCGAGAGCCTTCGTCTCTCCCGTCGAGCGATCCGAGAGAAGTTCATCGAAGCGACTTCCGGCCGGGCTCGCGTCGTCGAGCACGACACGCTCGTCGGTGTGCACCTGCACCAGCGTCGCGAGAGGCGGCGCGGGGCCGTGGTCGTGGGCGGCGGCAGCGCTCGCTTTGCGAATGGCGCGGCCTTCGCCGCGTGGGATCGCGGCGTCGGCACCAAGGGGCGAGACGACGAACGTCGAGAGCGCGGCGACCGCCAGCGCCAAGAGGGCCTTCGCCGCGGCCGCTTCTGCGACGTGGCTGAAGGGGCGGCCCGCTTCTCGTAGGCGCGTCGATGGGTTCGGTTTCGCGGTCACGGAAAGGAGCGTATCGTGCCGCATCACCGTGGGCACACTCGAGCGCAGAACTTGGAAACGAACCGGTCCCTCGGGGCCCCAGCTGAGCTACGCCGTCTCACGGGCCGCCGCGCCGAAGGCCGCCGTCGGCATCGTGCACGGCTACGCCGAATACGGCGAGCGTTACGCGCCGACGATGGCCCTGTGGGCGGAGCGCGGCCTCACGAGCGTCTGCTTTGATCTGCGCGGCCATGGGCGCTCCGAGGGAACGCGGGGTCATGTGCTCTCGTTTCAGGAGTACCTCGACGACTTTCGCGAGCTGGACGCGATGCTCGACGCGGAGGCCAAGGGGCTGCCCCGGCTCCTCTTTGCCCACAGCTTTGGCGCCGTCGTGTCGCTGAAGGGGCTGCTCGCGGGCATCGGTTCGTGGAAGGCGCTGGCGCTCTCGGAGCCTTACCTCGGCCTCGCCTTGGAGGTGCCGGGCATCAAGAAGTTTGCCGGCGAGGTCGCCTCCAAGCTCTTCCCGTCACTCGGTCTGCCGTCCGGTCTCACGGGCGCGCAAATGACGACGAGCAGCGTCGCGGCGCAGGCCCACGACACCGATCCGCTCATCTTCGGCGAGGCGCGAGCGCGGTGGTTCACCGAGACGTTGGCGGCCCAAGCGGAGATTGAGGCGCGGGCCCGTGAGATCACGTTGCCGCTGCTTCTGCTGTTTGCCACCGACGATCCCGTCGCCAAGCGGGAGACGGCGCGCCGCTTCTTCGACGGGTGCGGCTCGTCCGACAAGACCTGGGAGTCGCTCGAGGGGCTGCGCCACGAGCCGCTCAACGAACCCGAGCACGGCCCGCGCATCGCCGCGCGCATCGCGGACTTCCTGTTGGCTCACGGTTGAGCGCCACGCAGCGATGTATGGGCGAGTGTCACAACTCGCGCCGGCGCACGACGAGTCGCGCGTGATTTCCGCGAAAATGCCGTAGCCTTCTGCTTCGTCACGCTTCGTCACAAGGGGTGCTCATGCTTTCCATTCTTTCGAATTCGCGCCTTAAGGCTGCAGGGACCGTCTTGGTAGGGGCCGTGCTCGCCGTGAGCCTCTCGATGTGCTCGGGCGACAAGAAGGAGAACACCGCCGACACGTCCGGCGGGATTTCGAAGCTCAACCTTTCGGCCTCGCCGCCGTCGGTGCCCGCGGACGGCAGCACGAGCGACGTCACGGCCCTCGCCACGACGGCCGACGGCACGATCGGCAAAGGTGAGGTCACCTTCCAGGTCACCAACGGAAGCCTGAACGGCGGCGGTACCCAGGCCTCGGGGACGCTCGCCAACGGCCAGTTCTCGGTAAAGTGGGCGTGCGACGAGGCGAAGAGCGCCGGCTGTCGCGGAACGCAGACGCTCACGGCCAACTGGAACGACCGCAGTGCGCAGGTGAAGGTGACGTTCACCGAGGGCGGGGCGGTCGGCGACGGCGGGGCCGACGCGGCGCCGGTCGTCGATGCTGGGAGCGACGGCTCGACCGGGGGTGGAGCACTGACCATCACGTCTTCGAAGCCGAAGATGTTCGCTCAAGTGGGCGACTTCGCGACGATGACCGCCTCCGTGAAGCTTCCCGATGGCGGGCCCGTCGCCAACGAAGCGGTCACCTTCGCGACAGACTTCGGCACCTTGGCGGCCACGTCGGCGGCCGACGCCGGCACGGCCGGGTCACTCCCGGCGGTCACCGGCTCCAACGGCCAAGCGCAAGTGGTGCTGCGTGACACCGGCTCCGTGGGCACGGCGAACGTTAGCGTGACGCGCACCTCGAACGGCGCAACGGCCCAGGTGGCCGTCCCGATTCAGGCCGCTCAGACCTTGACGTACGTGTCGACGAAGTGCGGCGGTATCGCGTGCACCATCATGGGCGTCAAGAATTCGGGCTTCAACGAGACGGCTGATGTCACCTTCAAACTGGCTGACTCAACCAATGCGGCCGTTGCCAATGCGTTGGTGAGCTTCGAGCTTGTGGGCGCCGCGGGGATCGGCATTCCGCAGTTGGTGACGACCTCAGGTGTGACGGACTTGCAAGGCTTGGTCGTGGCCAACGTGAAGTCCGGCGCGGCGCTAGACGTCGGGATTCAAGGCAACCGCGGCCGGGCTCTCGGCCGCCGCCCCGCTCGGCGTGCGGGGAGCGATCCCCTCGAACAAGAGCACCACGTTTAGCTGCGCGCGCGTCAATCTGGATGCCTACAACGCCCCGTCCCCGCCAAAGAGCATTGACGTCACGTGCCGGCTGAAAGTGGTAGACCGCTTCGGCAACGCCGTGGGAACCGGGGTCCCGGCAGGTTTCAAGGCCGAGGCTGGCACGCCCGACGCGAGCAAAGCCCTCAAGCCGTTTTCGCCGGGCAACACCCTCGACGAAGGGGTGGCTCTGCCCAACTTCAGCACTCTCGGCGCGATGCCAGTCAACACGACGCCGTTGCCCGCGGATGCGCTCCAGTTCCCCAATGCCCGTCAACCAGAGCCTCGGTCATCCCGATGGCGCGTTGGTGCGCAATCCGCGCGACGGCTCGGTCACCATCATCGCGTATGTGCAAGGCGCGAGGAGTACTTCTCGACGACAACGGCAATGGCACATGGGACCCTGGCGAGCAGTTCTTCGACCAGGCGGAGCCGTTCGTGGACGCAAACGACAATGGCGTTCGCGACGCCGGTGAAGACTATCAAGACACGGGTCTGCCCGACGGCGACCCAACAAAGTGGGACGGTCCCAACGGAAAGTGGGACCAGAACACATTGATCTGGATCGAGACGAGGGTCCTCTTACGGACATCCCCAGCGACGTCTATTCCACGTTCCCTCTCCCAGCTTTGCCGACGTGGGCATCGGGGCGACGCGTGAGTTCAGCGGCGCTTCCTCGACTTCCAGCTCAATTCGGTTGCTGGACCGGCCGCCTCGCTGGTCGCCCAGGTCGTGGCGCCGGCGTCGGGGCGCAATGTCACCTTCGGCATCACCAGCGGGTTCGTCGACGGCTACGGGATGGGACTTCGAGCGGCTGCTCGTGCACCCGTTCTGGCGACTCCGAGTGCATCACCTCGGGAACCAGCAAGTCCGCCATCTGCGTCGCAAAGACGGTCTTCTATAACTGGCCAAACGTGAATAGTTTCGTGAAGGCCACGCTCACGAACCCCGCCGCCGTTACGCCCGCGGGCGGCGCCACGACGGTGCGCCTCAAGGCCACCGTTGGTGCGATCACGGTGACGAAGGAGTCCACCGGCCTGGTCCTTCCCTGAGCTCCACCGCTTCCGGACGAAGCAAGAACGGGCGGCGTCTTTCGACGTCGCCCGTTTCGTCTTTGTCGGTTCGCACTGCGGCTCAGCGAGCAGTCGTCCACGAAAGCAGCGGTCCGCGCTCGCGTCGATCGCTCTCGGCTCCCGGCGTGGTGAACGTTTCGCCCAGGACGTCTTCTGTGTCGCCGTTCATGGTCCGCGCCCGGATCGGAACGCCTCGCACTCACGCGGGTCTGCTTCGGGCCCCGTGGCGCAAAGTCGGGGCGCGCAGCGTTCGCAGAGCCGCAATTTGCGGCAAGCGGCCTTCGCGCGGGGGCGCCCGACGAACGCGAACGGTCGTTCCGACAGGTGCGAGCCAGCTGCGGCCGAACGCTGCGTTGCGCCGACAGCGATCTCGAACTGTGCGACGGGCGTCCCCTAAAGGTCCCACCGCGTTAGGGGCACGACGGTTGCTCACCCACACACCATGAAACTTAAATCGGTTGTTGGGCTTGCGATGTGTCTCGCCGCGTGCGGCGGAACTCGCGATGGAGAGGAACAAGGCGAGACGGCGGACGCGCTCAGCGAGGCCGCCACACCGCGCAAGGGCAACACCATCCAGTCGCCGAGCGTAAGCCCGGCCAAGGACTACTGGGGTGCGCGGAGCATCGAGATGCTCGTGAAGGTGGGCTACCTCAAGCCCGACGAAGCACAGCTCGCGAAGCGCGCCGACGGCATCATCGCGAACTCGCCGCCAAACGGCGCCCTCGGTGTCGACGAGCTCGCGGCGCTCGAGTCGCCGGCGCACGTGCACACGCTCTTTCCTGCGGAGCGGGCCATGCTCCCGAAGCTGTGGGCCATCCTTGAGATCGGGCCGGCCGCGCCCGCCCAGTCGACGGCACCGTCGGTCCAGTTCAACGTGGTCGACGCCTACACGCCTCAAGCCATTCAACACCCCATCGCGTCCCTGAGCGCGGGCCTGCAGACGCTGGCGAGGCGCATTCAACTGAGCGCGAACAGCGACGGCGACGACCAGACCATCAGCGGGGCGGATGTCGCCGAGGCCTACGCCGACCGCGGCTCCTATCTCCCCGGGGAGATTCAATCACTCGGGCCCATCCTTCAGGAGATCTCGGCGGCGTCGCCGCGCCTGCCGGCGGAGACGCAGCGCATCGAGGTCTCGACAGCTCCCTCAACCAAGGGCGTGCTCTTCGACAAGGCGGGCGCCAAAGGAGAGATGACCGCCACGCTCGCCATCGCCGGCACCTACGGCCTCGGCACCAACCCGGCCGCCGGCGGGCAGTTGCCGCAACTTCGCATGGTCGTCAGCAACACGCTCTCGCTCGCGACGACGGCCACAACGGTCATCATCCTGAACAAGAGCACTGGCGCCGCGGAGCTCGGCAGAAACGGAGGGCCCTTGTACACCGGCGCGGTCGACACCCGCGTCGAGGTCTGGACCGGGGGAGCGCGCATCGCGGAGTTCGACGTAGCGCCCGCGCCGCCGCCGACCATGACGCCGTTCCCCTTTGGCTACGCGGTCAAGCTCGGCAACGTCATGCACGTGCTCAAGTGCTCGCCGCAGGGCTGCACCTATTCGCCACAAGGCGGCGTCGCGGCGAGCACTGGCGTCACGCCCACCGGCTCCTATTTGGTCACGAACGCCACCGGCAAGCGCATCGACGTCTTCGAGGGCGGGCGCGGGATCATCACCGAGAGCGGAACGACTCGCCCCTGCTACCCGTCCCGCGTCGACGCGAGCCTCGTGACCCAGTGCATGGCATTTTCGGCGGGCCGCTTCACCGTGTACGCCTTCACGCGGGACGCCGACAACCCGGCCCTCGGAAAGGGCGTGAGCACCGGCGAGTTTCTCTACCCGTTCTGATCGGTCTGACGCGGCGGCGCTGACGAACGCGGCACAAAGCGCAAAACGGGCGGCGTCTCTCGACGTCGCCCGTCCGCACTTTGTCGGTTCGCTCAGCGGCTCAGAGGCAGACGCCGAAGTCCGCGCCGGAAGCCGAGCCCGGCTCGCAGGTCTTGCCGCCGCTGCAGTGCGACGCCTGCTGGCACAAGGTGAACTCGCCCGCGCTGTCGTCGCAGGACGCCGCGCACTTGGTGCCGCGGAAGCCCTTGCCGAAGCGGTTCAAGCACACGGGGTCTTGAAGCATCTGACCGATGCCGCAGCAGATCTTGCCGCCCGAGCAGTCGATCGGGTCGAGGCACTCGATGTCGCGACCGTCGAAGGGGCCGCCGTCAGCGGCCGTCGGGCAGGTTGCTTCACACGTCGACTCGAGGCCGGCGTTGGCCGGAGGAACGCAGCAGTGCGTGCCGCTGTCGCAGTAGTCCCACTTCTGGCCCGCCGGGGCGCTGAAGGGGCAGAGGAAGTTCTTGAACGGGTTGCCTGCGTCGTCCTTCGGGCGGGGCCGGAGCTCATCGGGCGTACCGCACTCCTTGCCCGCGTCCGTGCTGCCGCCGCCGCCGTCGGTCTTCGTGGTGCCGCCTTCGCCTGTGGCGCTGCTGCCATCCTTACCAGTAGCGCCGTCGGTTTCCGTGGCGCCGGAGGGGAGCCCCGTTCCCGTGCTCGTCGACGAACAGGCCGCGAGATCCATCGCCGCGAGGCCAAACGCCGCGCCGCCGACCAACACCCAAGCAAGACTCTTCCGCTTCATTCCGTGCCTCCTGGTGGCCCCCGACTAGCGGGCGCAAAGAGCCATGCTTTCCCCGCGACGTCAACGACTGGCGCGCGCGGAACTTCGCCTGGCGGAGGACGGAATAGCACGCGCCGGAGCAGAGTCACCTGGCGGAGCGCAGTTCCCTATCTTTTTGCGTGCTTGGGCCGCTTTCGGCCGTCACCCAAGTGTCGCGCAAGCGTCACTCGTCGTCTTCGACGGCGCGGAGGCGCAGCCTACCGGCTCCCGCTCGCGTCTTTGCCTGGCACGCGAGGCGATGCCTATCGGGCGTCACGTTGAAGACGTCGAGGATGTCGAGCTCCTCGTCTTCGGGGGGCAGGAGGAGCTCGGCGCCTTCTTCGATGGCCACGCGGCAGGTGCCGCAGTTTGCGCTCCGGCAAGAGAACGGGATCGGCGCGTCCGAGCGATCGCACATGTCGCCCAACGCTCCGCCCTCCGGCGCTTCGACGGTGACGGACTTGGCGCCTTTGGCTTCGAACACGACGGTCGGCATGAAACTCCTCGAGGGCGGGCGTCCCCCGCGTCCGGGGCCCCGCAGCCTACTCGCGGTCGCGTCCGAGCAAAAGGGCGTGCTCGTGGCGAGCGCGCGAACGAAAGGCGCTCAACGTGGGGCCGTGAAAATGCGGCCGCGGCTGCGAGGCCCGGGCCAGGGGCACGAGGCCCACGTCGCGCGCAGCGGCGGCGACGACGTCCTCGGCCCGAAGCGCGATGGCTCCGCCGCGCGGCGCGCGGATGGCCGAGTCGCCCAGCACCAAGACGACGCATCCGCCGGGCCGCACGACGCGGCGGGCCGCGCGGAGGAACGCGGAGAGCTCGCCCTGCCACTTCGCGTTGGCCGCGTCGGGATCGAGGCGAACGTACGAGCGCCGCGCGCCGAACTCGCGCCGCGCGAGCGGGCGCTCGTCGAGACCGAGCCAGCGAAGGCGAAGCGCATGATGCTCGAGGTAGTCGTAGGTAGCGGCGTACGGCGGCGAGCTGATGATGGCGTCGATGCTTCCCGCTGGCACACTTCGCAGCTCGGCGGCGTCGTCGATGCGGACCTCGGAGCGCGGCGGCGGCTTAGGAAGGAGCGCGACAAGGTCGCGTCGCCGCGTCGTGAGATCGTCGGCCTTCTTGACGAAGAAGCGCGAGACGAAGCCGCTGGCGATGCGCTTGCCTTGGTTTCCCGTGGCCGTGTCGCCGCGCTTCTTGCTGACCTTCACGAGCAGCGCGGCCAAGACGGCGAAGAGCGCGTCGCGCACGACGCCGGCGGGCTCGCCTTCGATGGCGGCGCGTAGGCTGTCGAGCTCGAGGAGCACGTGCGGATCGAAGAGCTCGACGTCCTCCGCGGGCAGTCGCCTCGTGGCTCCCGCGCGAGCCTGGCGGCGCGCGTCGGCCGACGCGGCGGCGCCGCGCGCTGCGCTCATGATGCGAGCGGCTTCGTCCTCCGATTGAGGCGCGCTCTTAAGGCGCGCGAGGAGCACCGCGATCGGGTTGAGATCGGTGCCGACGACGTTCCGGCCCGCGAGCATTCCTTCGACGAGCACGGTGCCCGAGCCGCAAAAGGGATCGAGCACGCGGCCGCCAGCGGGCGCAAAGTCCCGGACGAGGCGCGACGCCGTGTCGGGATGAAGCCGCGCGGGGTAGGTGTGAAAGCCGTGCACGTGCGCGCGCGTGGCGGCTTCCCCGTCGCGTCCGCCATCACCGTCAGCGACGTCGAGGGCGCCGGCTACCTGCAGTGCGCGCGACAGCATCTCCGCGCGCTTCGCGTCGCCGCCGGTCTCCACGACTCCGCCCACGTGCGTGAGCGAGCGTCGCGCTCCCGGCTGGCGGTCGCTGGAACCGCCGCTGACGACGCTCCCGGTGACGACGGGCTGCCTTGCTTCGCGCGGCGGCGGCGCGCCCTGACGGCGGCGCTTGGGATCGTCGGTTCGAAAGCGTGAGGACACGAGGGGGCTCGGCTCCGCGCGCCGTCGGCGGCGCCGGCGAGGGACGAAGATTAGGGCTTGACGACGGTGGTGCCGGCCGGCGGCGTGAACTTGAAGCGCTGCTCGCTGACGGGGAGGTTCACGCGCGGCGTGGTGAAGTCGAAGCGGTTCTTGTTGCCTTGGCCGTCGACGATGAGCACGCGGCGCACCTGCGACGTCGCCGCGTCGACGTAGAAGAAGACCTTGCTGTAAGCGGGATGAGGTTGCTTCGGCGTGCCCGCGAGCACGAAGCCACCGCTGAAGTTGGCGGCGGCGCCCTGGTGAAGCTCGAAGTTGAAGTGATCGGCGAGTTTGCCCTGGCCCGTTAGGAAGGCGAGCGCCGCGGGGTACTGCGACTTGTCGACCTGCTGCTGGTAGAGCTGCTTGTTGGCGGCGTCGTAGACCTTCAGCTCGTTGCCGTCGGACACGACCCGGTTGTCTTTCGGGTTCGTGTAGACCCAATCCATGCGGCCGGGCTTCGAGAAGGTGACTGTGCCCGCCGACGACTTGGTGGCCTTGTAGGCCTTCACCACGAACTCCTGGACGAAGTCGCTCTGGAAGGTCGTCGACTGGTCGTAGAACTTCTGCACGCGGCTCACGGCGTCGTCGACGTTGGCCGGTGGCGGCGCCGGCGGCGCGGCTTCGGGAGCGCGGCCGCCTCCGTCTTGTGCGCGAGAGACGGTGGGCGTGAAAAGGCCGGCGGAAGCGACGCAGGCAACCAGAACGCTGAAGGCAAGATGGGCGCGCATGGTGGAATGAGGGTTAGACGTGAATCCCGGCAAGAGCAAGCAAAGGTGCAAGTGCCCGGATTGGCGCGAACTTCTGGGAATACCCGCCGCCGCTAGCGGTTGAGGCGCGGGGCCGGCGGGCGGGCGACGAAGATGGGCATCGACTGAAGGTGCGTCACCGCAAGCGCCAGGGCGTCGGCCGCGTCGCTCGGAGGCGCGTGACCGAGACCGAGCACCACGCGCATCATCTCGGCGACCTGCTTCTTGTCGGCGCGGCCGTGCCCCGTCGTGGTGCGCTTCACCCGGGCCGGCGGATACTCGAACGTCGCTAGACCGGCGCGCGCGCATACCAACAGGGCGACCCCGCGCGCGTGCCCGAGCTTGGCCGCCGCCTGCGCGTCCTTCGCGAAGAAGAGCGCCTCGATGCTCGCCGCGTCGACCTCGTGGGCCTCGACCACGCGCACGAGCTCACGCTCCAGGATCACGAGTCGCTCGCCGAGCGTCAGCGTCTCGGGCGCGTGAATCACGTCGTGGGCCACGTGGACCAGCTTGGTCCCGACGCGGTGCACGACGCCCCAGCCGAGGCGCCGCGTGCCAGGATCGATTCCGAGGACGCGCGTGGGCCGCGCGCTTGCCGCCACCGGTCGCGGGCCGCCGGGGATCGGCGTCATTCGTCCGACTTGGAGATGCGCTCCATCTCCGCGTCGGAGATGTCGAAGTCGCCATAGACGTTCTGCACGTCGTCGTGATCGTCGAGCACATCGGCGAGCTGGAGCGCGACCTCGGCGTCGCGACCCTCAAGGGGCTTCTTCGTCTTGGGGACGTAGCCGAGCGCCGAGGTCTTGGTGGCGATCTTGGCAGCCTCGAGCGCGTCGAGGATGATCGTGAGGGCGTCGGGCGGCGTCGTGACGAGCCAGTCGTCGCCGATGTCTGTGTAGTCCTCGGCGCCGGCCCCAACGGCCGAGTCCATCAGCTGATCTTCGGTGGCCGCTGTCTTGGCGAGCGTGATGAGCCCCTTGCGATCGAAGGCCCATGCGGCCGTGCCGGCGGCGCCCAGGACGCCGTTGTTCTTCTCGAAGACCTTCCTGATCTCGGCCACGGTGCGGTTTCGGTTGTCGGTGGTCGCTTCCACGAGGAAGAGCGTTCCGCCGGGGCCCGTCCCCTCGTAGACGATCTCTTCGTACGCTGCGCCTTCGATCTCGCCGGTGCCGCGCTTGACGGCTCGCGTGATCGTGTCGTTGGGCATCGAGTAGCCCTTGGCGTCGGCGATGGCCTTGCGAAGGCGAGGGTTGCCGCTCGGATCCCCGCCACCAAGTCGGGCCGCCACCGTGAGCTCTTTGATGAGCTTGGTGAACATCTTGCCGCGCTTGGCGTCTTCCTTGCCCTTTTTGTGCTTGATCGTCGCCCACTTTGAATGGCCGCTCATGATGATCTCCGACGGAAGTCTGATGGTGGAGGTGTGCCGCCACCGCGTGAACGAGCGAGAAACGCTACTCGAAGACCGGGCCGCGGTCATCCACTGTGGTTCTCGGCGCGGTTCGTCGAGGCACCGCCCGTGGCGACCTCGGGCAGCGTCAGTAGGCCTTGGACAGCGCCGCCAAAATCGCCGCTGCCGTTGGCGCCCCCGCGTCGGCGAGCGCGGCCTTGACGGTCTTGTTCGCGGCGTAGGCCGCGGCGCGATAGTGCTCGTTCCTGTCCGCCGTGAAGGCCGCCTTGTGGTTGTCGAAACAGTGGGCGAGCCACGGCTCCGTTAGCGTCGACGTGGTCTGGCCGAACTTCGCCAGGCACGCGCTCTCTGTCTCCGTGCCGAGCACCTGACTGGCGTAGGCGCAGTAGCCCTGACGGCTCATGGAATTGACGCGGCAATAACACCCCGACGAACACGTCTTGGTGACGCCCCGCTCGAAGACGTAGGCCACGCCGTTTTCCCAGACTTGCCCGTCGAGGGGGAAGATGCGCGAAGACTGACCGATGGTGTGCTTCGCGATGACGAGCAGGCCCTTCTCCCAGTTGGGTCGGTCGCTCTGGTGGAGCGCGTCGAGGGCCTCGATGAGCGAGGAGGCGTCGACGATCCAGCGCGCGACGCGATCGGGCGGAGGGTTGGCGATGGTGACCGCGAGGCCGTTCATGTACGTGCAGCGCTGCGCCGCGTAAGGCCAGCCGGCGTACGTCACGGGGACGCACGACCCTTCGACGTAGGTCTTGTCGCCGAGCGCGGCGACGAGCGACGCAGGCACGTCAAGCGCGACGGCTGCCTCGAGCGCCGCGTCGCGCTCGGATGAGGCCTCGATGGGCGAGGCATCGCCCGCCTCGGCGCCCAGGCCGGCCGCGCCGTCGGTCTCGTGGGTGGCGGCGTCTATCGGGCCGTCGGGCGTGCCTTCCGCGGAGCAGCCGCTGCCGGCGAGGGCCATCGACAGGAGCGGCCACGCGCCAATGGCGGCAGCGACCCCCGCGCGCTTCGCGCTGCGCGGCGCGTATTCCGAGATTCGCCGGGAGGCCCCCACGGGCCACGTATAGCGCAAATTAAGCCCCGCGCGAGCGGGGCGAGGGGAGGACTAGAGCTTCAGGCGTGTGCTCGCGAGGAATCCCTCGTCGATGCGCCGCGCCGTCTCGACGAAGGTGCCGTAGGCGTCCTTGCCTACCGTCCCGGTGCGCACGCTGAGGACGAAGTTGTCTTCGAGGAACTTCGCGCTGCCGGAGACAGCGCGCTCGCCGAAGAGCAACGGGGCTTCCTTTCGGAGGGGGCCCGGCGCGCGCACGACCTTGGCGCCGTCGGGCAGGTCGACGCGTCGCCGCAGGTGATACTGAACGGCGCGCGCGACGGCGAGGGCGTTTTGCCGCGCGCCCTGGCTCGCGTATTCCGAGGTGACGGTCGTCACGAAGGGGCGTGGGTAGACGAAGTGAATCGGATCGACGCCCGGGATCACCCAGGTGACGTCGCCCTTCTTACTCTTCTCCTCCTGCGCGTAGCCACCGATGGTGATGTCGGCGCGGAGCGCGATCTGCCAACTGCCCTCCGAGGACGAGAGCGCCACGACCTCCACGTTGGCCGCCGGCACGAAGGCCAGGACGACGTTGCGGAGGGCGCGCGTGCGCTCGTCGCCGACGATGCGCGTGAAGGCGTCAGCGAGCTCTTGCGCCGCCCGGCCGCGGAGGACGGCGGTGAAGGAGCCGCGTGCGTCGCCCTTTTTGTCGAGCACGAGTCGAAGATCGATCTCGTCGCGCTCGGTCGCGTCGCCTTCGGCAAGCGCCGTGATGCGACCGTCGGCGTGCAGCACCTTGCGACCGCGCATCTCCGGCGAAAAGCGGCCCGGAGGCAATGGCGGGCCGGGGACGTCGGCGTCGATGACGACCTCCTCGGGCTTGCCTTCTGCGCTCATGACCTTGGCGACCAGCAGCGGATGGATGAACCGGCCGAAGCCCGCGGGGAAGTCCGGGTCGGAGCTGTAGGGCTGCTCCTCGGCGATGACCGTCTCGGTGGCGATCCCGAGCTCGCGGAGCGCGCGCCCGATGAGCCAGGTGCGGTTGCCCTCGCGCTCCGCGAGGAAGGTGCGCGCCGTGCGAGTTTGCTCGCTTGGGCCGTGCCCGAGGACGAGCGCCGTGTCCGAGAGGATCGCGCCGCGAGGCTCCTTGAGCGCCTCTCCGGCCGCCGTGACGACGCGAGCGAGCAGCGGCATCGTCGCCACCGCGCCGTGCGGCGAGCCGCCGCCGCCGGCCTGACGCGCCCATGCGCCGACCTCCGGATCTTGTTCGTCGAGATCGCGGAGCGCCTCCGCGAGGGAGCGACCCACCTTGTCCCAGGTTGAGGTCGTGAGCGTGACGCCGACGTCGTTGTCCATCCGCGGTACGTCACTCTCGAGGCGTCGCGCCGCTTGGTTTTGAACCGTGTACGTCGTCAGCCGGTAGAGGCCGTCGTCTTTGGTGGTCGCCGCGCCCAACATGCGATGTGCACGCATCGAGGGCTTGAAGTCGCGCGGCAAGCGGAGCTCGACGGTGGCTTTGACGACGGCCGTTCGCTCGGGGAGCAAATCCGGCGTGTCGAAGCCGAGGTCGAAGGCGTCGCTTGGCAGGGCGAAGCCCTCGTAGAGTGCCTCAACGGCGTCGCCGGGGCTGAGCTGCGAGAGGTCGGCGTGGCTCTGGGCGGCGCCGGGCGTCGGATCGGGGAGGAGGATGCGCCCGTCGCTCTTGAAGACGCGGCGCACGACGGCACGCATGCCGCCACGACCGTGGATGGTGGGCGGCGCGGCTTGCGCGTTCGACTCCACGTCGGTCGTTCCGCCGACGCGCCTGACGTCGTGCAGCAAGACGTGGAGGAGCCCCGACGGCTCGACGGTGTAGCGCTCCGTGTGCGAGAGCACGACGGTGGCCGCCTCGGGCATGGCGCGCTTGGCTTTGTCTTCGGCGAGGACGCGTTCGGCGACGCCCTCGAAGGCCTTGAAGCGCTCGTCGCCGAGCGACGTCAGGGCCACGCCGAGCAGGCTTGGTGGCTCGCGCGAGGTGATGAGCGTCGCCACCAGGCGGTCGCGAATGCCCGGGCCCGGCTCCATGGCCAGCACCGCCGCGGCGTTTCGCTCGCCGGGCAAGGTCGCCTGATACTCGGCGCGCGCCGTGGCCAGATCGCCCGCGCCAATGGCCGTGCGCATCGCGAGCGCGATGAAGCCCCGCGGTGCGCCAGCGAGCGCGCGCAAGCGCTGGAGCTCTTCCTTCGCGCGGGCCTGACCCGAAACGGCAGCTTGCGCCCAGTAGCAGGCGAAGCTCATGCGATCTGTGTCGCCGCCGCACGTGAGCGGCAGTTGCTCGCTCGTCGTCGCCCGCACCGCCGCGCGGCGCAACTCGGCGCCGAGGACGGCCCCAGGGCGCGACGTGTGGAAGCGCGCGAGTGCCGCTTCGGTGCGATCGTGAAGGCCGGCGGCGACGGACCACACGGCCTCCGACGCATCGAGTAGCGGTGAACTCGCTCCCTTCTTGCGCTGGATATCGAGGACGCGAATGGCCTCGATTTGCGACTCACCTTCGCCGCGCCGCTCCGCCGCAAACTTCGCGGAGAGGAGGCTCGCCTCCCAGGCCGTGGGCCACTTGTCGAGGATGCGCGTGACGGCGCCGCGGGCGCGCTCTTGCCGCTGCACGTACGGGATGTCGGGCGTGTGGTTCAGGGCGCGCACATAGACAAGTCCCAGCTCGGGATCGCCGCTCTGCAAGAACGACGCAGCGACGACGCGCTCCGCACTTCGCGCGTCATCGGCAGCGAGGGCGCCGAGCGCTGTGAGCAACCGCTCCGGCATGGTGAGCTTCTGGTAGACGTTCGACCGCTCGTCGCCGATGCGAAGCGCCTGGACGCGCGTCGCTCGTGCGGTGGCTCGCTCGCCGGCCTTGGGAGCGGCAAGCGTCAGCGGTTCGCCGTCCTCCGAGAGGACCGAGAGGGCGAGCGTGGCCGCGTCGGCGACGCGCGCGACGAGGCGAACGCGGCCTTCGTCGACGGAGGCGCGCGCCACCAGCGCGACGTCGCGGCCGCCGAGCTCATGAGCTCGTTCGAGGGCCACGAGGCCTCCGATGCGCAGCCGCGCCGCCGAGGTCGATTGCAGTTCGACGACGAGCGATTGCGCCTTCGGAACGGTGACATCGACGACGACCTCGCGGAGGCCCGCCTCCGCGGTCACCGCCGCGAGCGGCAAATGGCAGCCGCGCTCTTCGATGCGCGCCGGGGCGACGCGTCGGCCGAAGGCTCCCGGCGTCGTGAACTCGGCTGGCATGGGCGCGTCGTAGGCGTCGAGCGGCGACGGCGCATCGAGTGCCGTGAGCGTCTTCCAGTCGACGGGACCAAGGACCGTGGCCGCGGTCGCGCAGCCGCTGGCCGCTCGTGCGCGCGATGCGGCGGCGGCGTCGCCGCGGCGCGTGGCGACGGCCACGAGCCCGCGAAGGAGTTCACGACGCACGACGGGGCTCGCGCCTTCGAGGGAAGACGTGAAGAGTCGTTCCGCATCGCGCTCCGGGTCGGCCTCTCGCGTCTTCGCCATGCGAAAGGCGAGCGCCGAGCGATCGGTGACGCGCTCGAGCGACGCGACCTGTCTCAGGACCAGGGCATCCACTGCGGCCCGCGCGGCGGCGAGGTGCCATGCGCTCTCGCCAGCCTTCGCGGCAAAGATGAGGTCGGCGTACGCGCGGAAGGCCTTCTCCGGTGCTTCGAGCGCCTCGGCGCGAAACGCCGTGACCGTCAGCGCCGAGAGTTCGCGCGCGACGACGGCGTCAGGGACGGCGGCCTTTGGGGGCCCGCCGCAAGCGGCGAAGAGGACCACCGAGAGAGCGAGCAAGAGAGCGCGGTTCATCGTGCACCTCGCTCGGCGCTGGGGACGAGGCGAACGCCCTTCTGCATGAGCGTATCGACACGGCGCAAGAAGCCGCGCCAGGCCTCGTATTGACCGACGGGGATGATGCTTCGGTCGAGCACGACGGTGCGTTTGGCGACGACCGCGCGAGGGTTCTTCGGGTCGAGCGAGACGCTGAGCTCGGCGCGACCGAACTCCCCGCCGTCGACCTTTCCGCCGGAGGGCAGATCACCGAAGGCGAAGCCGTCGGGCGCGACGATCCGCACCGAGCGGCGCATGCGGCTCGGCGCCATGGCCGACGGAAGCGAGACCGGCAGCGTGCGCTTCACGAGCGGAGCGAGCTGGGAGGTCATCGTGCGGCTCGGAGCCAGCGGCACCACGAGCTCGATGCCTTCGCGGCGCGCGATGGCGCCAGAGTGGGCCGTGTAGTCGACCTTCGCGCGGCCCGCCGAGAGGGCGCCGTCGAAGCCGACCTTGCCGCTGACCTCGACGTTGGGGAGCCACGGCGAGAGCAGGTTGCTCTCCACGTACGACGTGCGCGCGCCCTCTTGCCCGAGGTACGAGCGGAGGAAGAACGCGCTGTCGCCCGAGTGGAGCTCTTGGCCCTTGAGATCGCCGGCGCCGTCGGCCGTGAGCGTCAAGGTCCAGTCGACGTCGCTGCCGTGTTCGTCGGGCGAACCGGCCGGCAGCTCCACGATCTCCGACGCGCCGTTCTTTCGAAGCGGGAGCGCCGACCCGCGGGCGTCCATCGCGGGCAGGGGCCCGAGCCGCGACTGGGGGCTCGTCGCGTCGAGGTACGTTCCGCCGCCGGGGCCCGGCAAGAACGCGATGCCGTGGTCGAAGAGCGGCGCCGCGGCGTTCTTCGCACGCAGCACCGACGGCTGGCCCGTCTCGCGCGTTTGCACCAAGACCTCTTCGGCTTCGATGCCGACGGCGCGCAGGAGCGTGATGAGCAAGATGGCCTTGTCGTCGCAGTCGCCTTCGCGCCGCGCCAAGAGCTCGTGAGGCCGGTTGGGAAGCCAGAACTCGCCGCTCGTGAAGTTGACGTAGCGAATTTGGTCAGCGACGAACTCAAAGAGGGCCTTCAGCTTTGCCTCCCGCGTCGTCTTTCCCTTGGTGAGCTCGGCGGCCAGGCGCCGGACCTCGGCGTCGGGTTCGGTGAAACCTCGAATGGCTTCGCTGTACCATGCACGGAAGTCGGCCCACGTCCGGAACGTCGAGGCCACCACCACGGGGACGATCTCGGTCAACTGCGGCGAGAGGGGCTCGTCGGGGACGGTCTTCGGCTTCGTCCACACGAGGCGGACCACGTGCATGCCGTTTTCGTCGTTCTCCTCGCGCTTGTCGGCGGCGCCGCCCACCACGTCCACGTGGATGGGGTTCTGGGGCTGCGACTCCACGATGACCTCGTTGTAGAGGAGCGGATTGGTCGCGACGGAGCCGGCGTAGTCGAGGAAGTAGAACGGCGGATCGCCCCGGCCGCCGACGGGGCCGTCGGTCCAGGTTCGAATGGCGACCTCAACGGTGTCGCCGGGCACGAGGTCGGGCCAGCGGACGCGGGGCCTTCGGCCTTCGTTGTGCTCCTCGAGCGGGAACGCGAGGCTGCCGTCCTTGCGGTGCACCCGCGCGCGCAGAATCTCGAAGAGATCGCCCTCCAGCGGGAGGTTCTCGTAGAGCTCGTCTTGCGTTCGCGGAGCGATGACGATCTCGCGCGCGTAGTGGATGAGCTGCGACACGCGCTTGTCGGGCATCATGCGAACGGCCCTCAGCCAATGGAGCTGGCGCTCGCGCACGTCGGGGGCCTCGCCGGGCTTCGGCGCGCCGCCGCGTCGCTTCAAGATGGTCTCGGACGCGGCGAGGTGACGCTCATCGGCTTGCGGGCCCGCCGGCTTGGGTTTCGGAGCCCGAGCTCGGCGCGCACCCGCGCGTCACCGGGCGCGAGCTCGCGCGCACGCGCCAAGAGCGAGAGCGCCACGTCGCGTCGTCGCGCGCTGTCATCCTCCCGCTCCCTCGCCGCACCCTTAGGCGCGCCGTCGTCGGGCGCCAGCAACGCTTCGGCGAACGCGCGCGTCACGTCGGCGTCGTTGGGGGCCCAGGCGAACAAGTCTCGCAAGAGCTCGCGCGCGGCCGCGATGCGGTTGATGCGGATGAGCATGCGAGCCGCCTCGGCGCCGCCATCGGCGTCTTCAAGAGACCCGCCGACGAGCCTGCGAGCCGCCGCGTCGGCCGCGCTCCCGTCGACCGTGAGGAGCGATGCAACCGTCGACCGATCGATCTCGCCGCGAGCCGCTTGCGCGGCCCGCGCCCGGCGCGCGAGCGGTTGGTCGAATTGCGCGGCGGCGCTCGCGATGAGCTCCAGGGCGTGCGAAGGCGCCTCTTCGAGCTTGGGAAAGCGCGCCACGAGCGCGCGCAGGGCGCCGAGCTTGGCCGCGTCGATGCCGAGCCGCATGTCGATGCGGGCCATGAGGATCATCGCGGCGTCGTCCTTCGCGGTGTCGAGCCCGGCGCTCTTCGCGCCGAGCTTCGCCCAGTCGACGAGCTGCGCTGAGAGTCGTTCGCCAACGAGCTGTCGGTCGACGAAGTCCCGCGTCTCGGCGTCTTGCGTCGCCCGCTCACGGGCGCGTCCGTAGCGGCCGGTGCGGTTCGCCCCCTTGGGCGTCAGCCACGCCAAGAAGGCGAGGCGGTCCGCGTCGAGTGTCTTGTCTTGCGTGAGCGCGTCGAGGAACCCCGCCGCGCTTGGGCTCTTCTTGTCGTCGGCGCCCGCGAGCGTGCGCACGGCGATGGCTGCGAGGCTGACCCCGTCGCCACCCGCTTTCGCGTCTTTCGCCGTCTTGAGGAGCGTCCGCGCCAGCGGCGTCGACACCGCCTTGACGCGCGCGTCCTTGGCGGGGGCACGAAGCTCGGCCGACGCGGCGAAGGGCACGGGCGCGCCGCGCTCATCGGTGACGCGCAGGCGTACGCGGCCGCTGTCGCCCAGGGCACCGGTGCAAACCTTGGCGACGACGAGGTGGTCCCTGGTCTCTGACGTGATCTGCGCCGCGAGGCGCTCGAAGGTCGCCTCGTTGTGCGTCTCCTCGCTGCGCGCGGCGAGTTGCCCGTCGACGAAGAGCGCGGCCTGTCCGGCGGCGGCGAGGCGCACCACGAAGGGGCCGGGTCGCTCGAGCATGAGGCTCGCGGCCACGAAGGAGCAGCTCTCGTTGCGTGGGGTCATGAACACGGCGAGGGGGAGGCCCGCGGCCGACGCATAGCGCGGCGGCGCCTTGCGCCAGCGCACCTGGAACGAACCCCACGAGTAGTCGGCTTTGAGATCGGTGAACGAGCGGCCCGGGCTCTCGGGTCCGAGGGGAGACGCGAAGCCGCCGCCGGCGTCGCGAAAGGGCCCGAGCATGGCCAAGTCCGTCACGATGCCCAGCGCCTTGTTTCGTGCCACCGCGGCGTCGCTGCCGAAGTCAGGCGCGAGCTGCTCGGCCAAGACCGCGGCCTCCCGGCGCGCCTCCTGGTTGGTGGCGCCGGCGGGCGCCTTCGCCACGGCCTCCATGGCGGCTTTGGCTCCCCCCGGTGGAAGGTCGAACTGGAAGGCCTCGGCGAGCAGACCGCCCATGAGGACGTCGCCCTCGGCGGCGCCGTCGGCGGCCGCGCGCAGCGTCGCGGCGGAGACCATCGCGAGGGGCGTCTTCGCCGTGTAACGCTGGGGCGCTTCGGCCCGGGACGAGCCGGGCGCGGAAGCGCTGAGCACGACGGCGGCGGTCGTCAGGACGAGCCAGCCGGAGGGAAGGCGAGCGGGGAGCCTCATGGCTCGGGGTTATACCGCCCACGGCTTGGTGCCCGCTGCGCTTTCGATCAGTTATCGACGGGGGCCCAAGTCAGCGCGAGGGCCCACCGACACCTCGGCCGAACCCCCGTGGGCCGTTCTGGGAGGGCGCGATGCCGCGGGCCGCGCTTGAGGACGCAGATCGCCCGTGGTACGGCGAGCGTCAAAAGCAAACAGAAGCGCCTGGATTGCCGGGCCTTGACGACTCTCCGAATGGAGCCGCCGGGCCCGCAGCCGTCCTGATCGGCGCTTGCTCATGGAGGATGCAAGATGGCTTCGTTCGTTCCGCCTGCCGGTCAACCGATCACGATGGGTGCGGGTCAGAAGCTCGTGGTCCCGAACAACCCCATCGTCCCCTTCATCGAAGGCGACGGAACAGGGCGCGACATCTGGCGCGCCAGCGTGCGCGTCCTCGATGCGGCCGTTCAGAAGGCCTACAAGGGCGAGCGCAAGATCGCCTGGTACGAGGTCTTCGCGGGCGAGAAGGCCTGGAAGGAGTTCAACAACTGGCTCCCCGACGAGACCGTTGAGGCCTTCCGCAAGTACTTGGTCGGCATCAAGGGCCCGCTGACCACGCCCATCGGTGGCGGTATTCGCTCCCTCAACGTGGCGCTTCGTCAGCTCCTCGACCTCTACGTCTGCCTCCGCCCCGTGCGTTGGTTCAAGGGCGTGCCCAGCCCGGTGAAACACCCGGAGGCCGTCGACATGGTGATCTTCCGCGAGAACACCGAAGACATCTACGCCGGCATCGAGTTCGAGTCGGGCAGCGAGCAGGCAAAGAAGCTGATGGCCTTCATCCAGAAGGAGTTCCCGAAGGACTTTGCGAAGGTGCGCTTCCCGGAGACGAGCGGCGTCGGCCTGAAGCCGGTCAGCAAGGACGGCTCCGAGCGCCTCGTCCGCGCGGCCATCGAATACGCGATGCGGACGAACCGCAAGAGCGTCACCTTCGTCCACAAGGGCAACATCATGAAGTTCACCGAAGGTGCCTTCATGAAGTGGGGCTACGCGCTCGCCGACAAGGAGTTCGAGGGCAAGGTCTACACCTGGGCCACCTGGGAGAAGACCAAGGAAGCGAAGGGCGAAGAAGCCGCCAACGCCGAGCAGAAGGCCGAGCTCGCCAAGGGCAAGATCCTCATCAAGGACGCCATCGCCGACATCACGCTCCAGCAGGTGCTCACGCGCCCGAAGGAGTTCGACGTCATCGCGACGCTCAACCTGAACGGCGACTACCTCTCCGACGCCCTCGCGGCGCAGGTCGGCGGCATCGGCATCGCCCCCGGCGGCAACATCAACTACGTCTCCGGCCACGCCATCTTCGAGGCGACCCACGGCACGGCGCCGAAGTACGCGGACCTCGACAAGGTCAACCCCGGCTCCGTGGTCCTCTCCGGCGAAATGATGCTCCGGCACATGGGCTGGGTGGAAGCCGCTGACCTCGTGCTCAAGGGCGTCGACGGCGCCATTGCCGCCAAGAAGGTCACCTACGACTTCGCCCGCCTCATGGAAGGCGCGACGGAGATCAAGTGCAGCGAGTTCGGCGACGCGATCATCGCTGCGATGTGAGCCGCCGCGCGTCGCTCTAGGCGACCGCGACTCGCAAACGCAGGTTCGGCGGCGCTCCCACGCGGGGCGCCGCCGAAGTCTTTTGTAAGCCGGCGACCGTTTCCTGTGAGGCGGCTCTGCGGTAGAAGGGTGCCCCCACTCGAGAGGTTTCCCCCATGCCCACGAAGAAGAAGATTGGTCTCATTGGCGCTGGCAACATCGGCGGCGAGCTCGCGCGCCTCTGCGCGAACAAGGAGCTCGGCGACGTTTGGCTCTTCGACATCGCGGCCAAGGAAAACTTCGCCAAGGGCAAGGCCCTCGACCTCGAACAAAACGGCTCCGTCCTCGGCTACGACTCGCATATCCGCGGCACGTCGAACTGGGCCGACCTCGAAGGCGCCGACGTCCTCATCGTCACGGCCGGCATCCCGCGCAAGCCGGGCCAGTCGCGCGACGACCTCGTGGCGTCGAACTTGCCGATCATCCGCGACGTCGCCAACAACGCGAAGAAGCACTGCCCGAACGCCTTCGTCATCGTCATCTCGAACCCGCTCGACGCGATGGTCTACGAGTACAAGCGCGTGACCGGCTGCCCCAAGGGCATGGTCGCGGGCATGGCCGGCGTCCTCGACTCGGCGCGCTTCCAGCTCTTCTTGTCTCGTGAGGCCAACGTCAGCGTGAAAGACGTCCGCGCCATGGTCCTCGGCGGTCACGGCGACGACATGGTGCCGGTCCTCTCGATGACGACCATCAACGGCGTTCCCGCCTCGACGCTCATCGGCAAGGAGAAGCTCAACTCCATCGTCGAGCGCACCCGCAAGGGCGGCGGCGAGATCGTGAACCTCATGGGCACGAGCGCCTACTACGCGCCGGCGAGCGCCGCTGTCGCGATGGCCGAGGCGTACCTCCTCGACCAGAAGCGCCTCCTCGCCTGCGCGAGCTACCTCGAAGGCGAATACGGCTACACCGACCTCTTCATGGGCGTTCCGGCGGTCATCGGCGGCAAGGGCGTCGAGAAGATCATCGAGATCCCGCTCACGGAAGAAGAGAAGGGCATGCTCAAGAAGAGCGCGGCCTCCGTGCAAGCCGTCGTCGACATCTGCAAGAAGGGCTGACACGAACGGCTGAGCCGACAAGGGCCGCCACCGCGGCCGCCGGCCTGCCAATGCGCGCCGCCTGCCTTCAGAATGGAAGGCGGCGGCGCCGCGTGTTTAAGCGCCCCGCATAGGCATGCGATGGGCCACCCACGCGGGCGATGAGAAGAGGGTGGGTTCGTCCGGCGCGGGACTTTCCTGCGGGACTAACGGAGTCGAAGCATGAAATCCATCGGGTGGGGCGTGAGCCTGTGCGTTAGCGCGGCCATGGTGTTTGGAGCTTGCAGCAGCGACAGTGAGCCGGCCGCGCCGACGCCGAGCGCTGACGGCGGGACGTCGACGGACGCGGCTTCGGGGACCGACACGGCGACCGCCGCCGACGGCAGCACCAGCACGGACAGCGCGACGGCGACCGACACGAGCACGCCCGACGCGACCGCGTCGGACTCCGCCGCCGATGCGCCGGCCGTGAGCTGCACCACCGACAGCAAGGCGCGGCCGAAGGCTCTCAACATCCTCACGACGAACTCCACGGGCGCCGGGACGATGAAAGCGGAGTTTACCGGCTGCGCCGGCACCGCCGCCGCGAGCTACACCGATGGCACACGGGCCATGGTCGACGCGCCGTCGAGCAAGGACTTCGTGGTCACGACCGACCCGACGGAGACGACGAAGTACTACCCCGGCGCGTCGCAGGTCTTGAACTTCAACTTCGCCGGCACCGGTGACGACGAAGACTCGTACTTGGCACCGAAGGCCGGGACCTTTGGCTCGATCACCGTGAGCGATCTGCTCCCTGGCTTCAACGTGACGAAGTCGCACATCGTGGCGAAGATCACCTCGATCGGCCAGACCACGCCGTGCGACGTCGCGAGCGGCTTCGTAGTGACGGTGCCCGGCCACGCTGAGGCGGTCGTCAACTACCTCGAGTTCACCGGGACGGCGATTTCCATCAAGGCAGGGGCCACGGCCACCGTGACCGGAACGTCAACGGCGCTCAGCTTTGTGAGCATCGAGGGCATCACGCCGGGCGCGCCCATCGTCCTGTCGGGCACGAAGACCGGTTGCCAGATCGTCGCCATCACCCGGCCCTTCAACGACACGGGCAAGGTCCCGCTCTTGGCGGGCCGCGTGGCGGGCATGACGTACCGCATCACCCCTTGACCGGGGCGCGCGCTCGGGGCGACGTTGCCCGACGCGCATGAGAACCATCGTCGTGGGCGCCGGGGCCGCCGGCGCGGTCATCGCCGCTCGGCTCAGCGAAGATCCGGCGCACGACGACGTCGTCTTGCTTGAAGCGGGGCCCGACTACGCCGGCGCGGATGCGCTTCCCGCCGATCTCGTCGACGGGACGCGCAACTCGATGGAGCGGCACGACTGGGGCTATCGGTACCGCGCGACCGATGGTGGCCTCGGTCGCCTCATCGATCAGCCCTTTCCGCGGGGCCGCGTCGTCGGGGGCTCGTCGGCCGTCAACACGTGCATCGCGCTCCGCGGTCAGCCATACGACTATGGCGAGTGGGCATCGCGAGGCCTTCCCGAGTGGTCCTTCGAGCGGTGCCTGCCGTACTTCAAGAAGCTCGAGCAGGATCTCGACTTCGGCGAACCTTGGCACGGCAAGACCGGGCCCGTGCCCATTCGTCGCCATGCCGCGAGCGAGCTTGTGCCGTGGCAGGCGGCGTTCCTCGAGGCATGCGCCGAGCTCGGCATGCCGTCGTGCCCCGACACGAACGATCCGACGACGACCGGCGCGGGGCCTCACGCGATGAACAAAGTCGATGGCGTTCGCGTCGGCGCGGCGCGCGCGTACCTAACCCCCGCGGTGCGAGCGAGGCAGAACCTGACCCTCGTGTCCCGCGCCCTCGTGCGTCGCGTCGTGTTTCGAAACCGTCGTGTGCAGAAGGTCGAGGTGGAGCGATTCGGGCGCGTGCTCGATGTGGCGGCCGACCGCGTTGTGCTGTCGGCGGGCGCCATCGCGACGCCGGGCATCTTGCTTCGTTCGGGCATCGGGCCTTCGCGGGACGTCGCGCGCCTGGGCGTCGAGCTCGTGCTGGAGGTGCCGGGCGGGGCGCGCCGGCTGCTCGATCACCCGGGGTCGGCGATCTTCTTTTCGCCGAGGCATCGAGGCTTCTCAAGGGTGACCGACCCTCTGATCCAGACGGTCTGCCGGCTCACGTCCGCTGGGAGCGCGTGTCCCAACGATGTGCAGCTTCAGCCCGGGTCGTTCGTGCCGCTTCCGTGGACCGAGCTGCCCGGCGTGACGCTCGCCGTGTGCCTCGGCAAGCCGCGCTCCGTCGGGCGCCTCGCGTTCTTGTCGCCGAGGGTGGCCGATGCGCCGCGCATTGAGACGAGGCTCCTCGAAAGCTCCGATGACGTGGCGCGCGTGACCGAGGCGATGCGCGTCATCTGGCAGCTGTCTCGCACAAGGGCGATCACGGCACTCGCGCGCGGCCCGGTACCCAAGGCGCGCCCCGTGGGACTCGAGCGGCGCGCTGCTCCGCCCGTTGTCTCGGATGACGGGCTCGGGCTATCACCCGTCGGGGACAGCACCGATGGGCGCCGACGACGATCCGACCGCCGTGACCGACGGCCGCGGTCGCGTGCGCGGCATAGAAGGCCTCTACGTCGCCGATGCCAGCCTGATGCCCACCATCCCGAGCGCAAACACACACCTCGCGACGCTCATGATCGGCGAGCGCATCGGCGAGTGGCTGCGCGAGTGCTAGGTCGAGGTGCGTTGCTAAAAGCGTCCCTTCAGACCGAGGCTGCTCGGCCCGGCGGTGACGGCGAGGGACGCGGCCCCGCTCTGCGCGGCCGGAGGCGAGCCTGAGCCGCGCGTCGCCACGAGGTACAGCGTGACGCCGGCCGCTACCGCGGCGGCGCCACCGAGCACATCGGTCACGAGCGCCAGCGTGCGGGTTCGCGAGCGACTGTCTTCGATGTCCGCCTCCGAGCCTGGGACCTTGTCGATGGCCTTGTCGAGCTCGTCCTTGGCGCCCAACGCGAGAACGCCGGTGACCGCCGTGGCCCCCACAAAGACGCCGGTGATGCCGAGGCCTATGTAGACCGGCGTCCAGTTGGCGGGACGCTTGTCGACGGTGCCCACCGCCGGCGCCGGGGCCGGCGCCGCGTCGACGAAGTCCAAGTTCACAGTGAGCGCATCACCGCCCGCGATGTCGACAACCTTCGCGACCGTTTGTCCGCCCGGAAGCGTTGCGGCGACGCGGCGTCGTCCGGCGCTAACGGCTGTGGCCTCGCGCGTGGTGCCCATCGCTACGCTCTGCTCGTCGACAAATATTTCGGCGTTCGAGCGGTTCACCTTCACCGTCAAAAGGGCGATGCGCGCCGACGCCCGCCGCAGTTCGGCGGTGGCGGTCGCCCGACGCTCTTCGGGGATCTCCGCTCCGCCCTGCGCGAGGTAGGCCTCAAGTTCGCGCTTCGCGCAGGGGTAGTCCTGCACTTCGGCACACGACTGGGCGATGTTGTAGTGAATGCGCCAGTTCTGGACGAGCTCGTAGGCGCGCCGAAATTCGATGATCGCGGCGCGGTAGTCGCCGTCCTTGTAGAGGTCGACGCCGCGCTGAAAGCGACCGCGCGCCTCCTCCGTGCGTTTGCCGTCGTCCCCTTCGGCGTGGGCCACCGATGAAACGGAGCACGCGAGAGCGAAGCCAGCCACCGTCCACGTTGCGCGATTCATGTTGCTCTCCGACGAAGAGGGATCACCATCAGAACGGGATCCTGGTGTCGATGTCTCGCGGCGTTCGCTTCACGCCCTCTTCGAACGCGGGGGCGCTGCTCGCGGCGGTCGCCGTCGTGATGGGGGTAGAGGACCCGCGGGGACGTGGTCCCGGCGTGCGCCGGTCCGCGAGCTCGATGGCGACGGTCTGGTCGCGATCAAAGAGCACCTCGCGGGTCGTGCTTCGGCGACCGGGCGCGCTCGCCGTAAGTGAGTGGCGCGTCGTGGCGTCGAGGGGGCGCACGAGCTCGCCGGCGGCGATGGGCGCCCCGTCGAGCAGGAGCGCGGCGCTCGGTGGTTCGACGACGAGGGCAATGCGGACCGTCGCCGGAGCCTTCGGCGTCTCGGCCGACGCGGGAGGTGGTGCAGCGGCGGACGGTGGCGCAACCGCGGAAGGCGCCGGCGCACTTGCGGGCGGGGCGCTCGCCGAAGCCGGTGGAATCGCCGGGGCCGCCTCACGGGCCGTGTCGCTGACGCCCTTGGCCAGGAAGAACGTGGCCGCCGCGCTCGCGGCGACCGTGAACGTCACGGCGACCGTCACGATGAAGGCGCCGCGCCGGTTGGCGCGGTTGGCCGAGTGATCGCGGGCGACGGCGGACGGTGAGTCCTCGCGGTCGTCGCCCTCGGGCGTCGGCGTGCCGGGGCTCGCGGGCGTCGAGAACGGCATCGCGCCGTTGGGCTGGGACAGCTGCGCCGCGATGGTCTTCTTGAGCTTCTGGTGCTCACCCTCAAAGACCTCGCGAAGCACGCGACCCACGTCGCGTGGCTGAGGATTGCTTGCGGAGCGCAAGTATTCTTCGAGGGCGAGCTGCATCTCTTCCGCCGTGGCGAATCGCTCTCGGGGGTCGTACGCGAGCGCCTTCGTGGCGATGGCGACGAGCTCCGCCGGCGCCTCCGGCGCCGCCTCTCGGAGGTTGGGGATCTCGTCCGCGAGCCGCGCCGCCAGCGCCGCCACCTCGTGGGTGCCCGGCTCGACGAGGCGCCGCCCCGCGAGCGCCTCCCACATCATGACGCCGACCGAGAACACGTCGGCGCGGCGGTCGACGCTGCCGCCGAGCGCCTGCTCCGGGGCCATGTAGCCGATCTTGCCCTTCATCATGCCGGAGCTGGTCTGGCTCGGCGCGCTTGCGACCTTGGCGATGCCGAAGTCCAGGACCTTCACGGCGCCGTCGTAGGTCAAAAACACGTTGTGGGGGCTCACGTCGCGATGAACGATGCCGAGCGGGCGCCCGTCGAAGTCGGCCAGCTCGTGGGCGTAGTGAAGCCCGCACAGGACGTCCGCGAAGATGCGCGCTTGCAGCGCGAGGGGGAACTTTGCGCCGAGGCGCTTCGCGGCGCTGTAGAGGGACTGGCCCTCAAGAAACTCCATCGTCAGGTAAGGCAGTCCGTCGGCGGTTCCGACCTCGTAAGTTTGGACGACGTTCGCGTGGTTCAGCCGCGCCGCGATGCGCGCCTCCTGCACGAACATCGCGGTGAGCGCGGTCTCGTCGCGCAGGTCCTCCTTGAGCGCCTTGATCACGAGCAGCTTCGTGAAGCCCGGCTGCTTCTCGGAGGACGCCAGGTAGACCTTGCCCATGCCGCCATGACCAAGGACGCCGAGGACACGGAAGCCCGGAAACTCCATCAGCGGGTCCCCAATGCCTCGCGGCGGCGGATATTTCCGGCGGCCCCAAGTCCCACAGCCATCGTGGGCCGATGATACCCGATCGGTCCGAGAGAGCCCCCTCGGTGTCGACGGGCCCCCGAAAAGCTCCACCTCGCCCCGTGATCGCCCTACACTTTGCGGTCATGAGTCGGCCTCGAAGCGCAGCCGTGTTGTCGGCGCTCTTCCTCGTCGGGTGTCAGGTGATCCTCGTCACCGACAAGAAGCAGTGCGCGTCCAACGCCGACTGCGTAGCGAAGGGCGGCGCGAACCTCGTCTGCGTGGAGAGCGTCTGCCGCGTCCCGGCCGACGCGGGTCTCGGCGATGCGGCGACCGACGGCGGTGAGCCGTGGGCGTGCCTCGCGAACCCGCCCGGAAAGCCGCTGGAGGACCGCTCGAAGCTGCTCATTAGGCGCAATCGCTACGTCGTCTACAGCCAGGACGACTGCGAGCACAAGCGCCCGGTCCCGGACATGGGCGTCAAGCTCTGCTCGCAACGCGACGTCGCGTGTCTGAGCCCCGTTGAGACTGCGCGATCCGATTGCGACGGCTACTTCAACCTCACGGCGGTCTACGTCGGCTTCGAGGGCTACCTGCTCTTGACACCGCCGCGGCCCCAGCTCCAGGACGGAGCGACGGCCTGGTCACCGAAGGTGCGGCAGTGCTTTCAGGAGCTCGCCGCCAAGGAGGCGGCGGAGGGCAAGTCGCAAGAGCGGTGCGCGGTGCGCCTCGGCACCTCGGGTGAGGCCATCGTGGGCCTCCCACCCGACCTGATGCCGGGCATCGAGATGCTTGTGCCGCCTCCGTCGACGAGCGATGACCCGGCGAGCAGTATCCCTCCGAGCAACTCCACGGTCTCTTTCAGCGAGAACACGCTTCGAAGTTTGACGGCCGCCATCGGGCTCGCTTTTGACCCCAACGCAGGGCACCTCGCCGTGTCGGCGCGTGATTGCGCCGACAGGGCGGCGGCCGGCGTCGCCATCACCTTGGCGGGCGGTATCGGCCCTACGAGCCAGGTCTTCTACACGGACGCCCAGGGGCTGCCGAACACCAATCAGGGCGAGACGTCCACGGAAGGCGACACCGGCTACCTCAACCTCGATGCCGGACCTACGGGGCTCGCGTCGCTCTCGGTGACCGCCACGCGCCAGTCGACGCGCGAGCGCGTCGGCGTCTACGCGGCCCTCATCCGCAGCGGCCACTCGACCATCTTCAACATGGCGCCGCTCAAGAACTGAGCGGCGTGTCACTCGCCGGCGCGCACGTAGTCGGCGATGATCGCCTTCATGCGCGCCGGGATGTCGAGGAGCTCCAGGCCGACGGCCGACGTGCGCGCCTCGCGCGGCTTCACCCATCGGACCACGCCGCGGCAAACGGCGATCTCCCCGGTGATCGGCAGGGCGAAGCGAACATGGACCTCCGTGCCCTCGGGCAGCGGAATGGGCATCAGCACCAGCAGCCCTGACTCGGAGAGATCCTCGCTGCGGCCCTCGAGCAACCCCTGCTCGAAGCGCACGCGCACCGGCGTCATGTAGGGGACGCGGGCGTGGCGCCGCGGCGAGCCGTCGCGACTGGGAAGCGGCGGCGGCGTCGAGGTGACCTGTTCGGAGGCCTCTTGGAGCGCGTCGCGGAACTCGCCGGCGTCCTCGAAGCGCGCGCCCGGGTCTCGCGCGAGCGCCCTCATGACCACGTCCTCGACGCCGCGCGGCACTTCGGGACGCAGGTCGCGCACCGGCCGCGCTTCCGTCATCGCCGCCTGGCGGAGGACCTCGCCGTAAGAG
The DNA here is from genome assembly GCA_016703425.1 of Myxococcales bacterium. Classification (NCBI taxonomy): domain Bacteria; kingdom Pseudomonadati; phylum Myxococcota; class Myxococcia; order Myxococcales; species Myxococcales bacterium. Next base: position 162,260 of record JADJCA010000031.1, on the reverse strand, counting down.
CCGGCGAAGGGCACGACGCCCGTCAGGCACTCGTAGAGCGTCACACCGAGCGCATAGACATCGGCTGCCGGCGTGACGAGCCCCGACGCGGTCAGGAGCTCGAGCGGCAAGTACTCCGGCGTGCCGAGCACCGTAGAGGCACGCGAGAGGCGCTCGCCGACGACCGCTGACTCGGGAAGGCGTGCGATGCCAAAGTCGATGAGCTTGAGGCGCTTCTTGTGCGTCTCGGGGCACTGAAGGACCACCAAGTTGCCGGGCTTGATGTCGCGGTGAATGATGCCTGCGTCGTGCACCGCCGCGACAGCCGACGCTGCGCGCTTTCCGATGGCGAGCGCGTCGGCGAGCGGCAGCGCGCCGCGGGCCGCCAAGAGTCCTTCTACGGTGCGGCCCGCGAGCATCTCCATCACGATGTAGGGTCCACCGCCGCTCTCGCCGGCGTCCAAAATGTCGACGACGCCCGGGTGCCGAACGAGCCCCAGCGCGACGGCCTCTTGGATGAGGCGCGCGCGCATCTCCGCTTTGCGTGCGAAGGCGGGCAAGAGTCGTTTTACCGCGACGAGCCGCCCCGTGTAACGATGGCGCGCCTCATGGACGACACACATGCCGCCGCGCCCCGCTTCACGCATCAGCTCATAGCGGTCCGCGACGAGGACCGGCTGCGGGTCGGTGATCACCACGTCGGACGACTGGGGCGGCACGCTCGAGACTTCCACTGTGGATGAGAACGGCACGTGGGGGCCGTCCTTAAGAAACGAACGCGCGCCGGTCGATGCGCGTTAGGCGACCGATCGCTACCGGCGCGGCACCACGTTGTGGCGAACGAGGGCCGCCGCTTCGTCTTCGGCCTTGAAGGCGATGTGCCCGAAGGGGCCGCTCATCGCCACCTCCACCACGGCGACGGCCTCCGCCAGCGCGACGTCTTCGCGGCGCGGAGACCGTGCCGCGAGGCGCCTCGCGCACCTGAGGGCGATCTCCAGCCGGACGAGCAGTTCGCCGAGCGAGCTTTCTTCGGTCCACGAGAGGCCGAAGACGACGTCGGCCGCAAAGTCGCCGAAGGCGTCGCCGGCGTTGCCGCTGGGCGACCGGCGCTCGGCGCGATCGAAGCCTCTGGCGAACGGGCTCTGGCGAGCCGCCACGCGCGTGCCCGTCGCTTCGGCGAGTAGCGCGTCACCAAACCACGCCATCGCCGCACCACTTGAGGTTCCGTCGACCATCGAGCGATGCGCCAAGGCGACGTCGGAGAGGACTGCAAAGGCCGGCTCCGGCAGCGGCGCATCCATCGCCGAAGACGCGGCGAGCGAGCCGCCGAGCAAGCGATCGAGCAGCGGCGCCTCAAGCATCGCGTAACGGTCAAAGCCCACGCGCCTCCGCTTCGTGAGGGCGACGCGGCCCGCGACGTGAAGATCGGCCTTGGCGCCCCGGAGGTCGCGAAGGAGCGGCGCGCCCTCGAGCAGGGCTCGTTCGCCGACGCTGCGGCAGGGGCACCGGTGTGCCGTCGCGAGCCTGCGCCCCTTTGGCGTGGCGACGACGGAGAAGGGGAACCGCCGGCACGCGAGCGGCTTGAACGCGGCGCCGCGCTCGCGGTGAAGGGCGCACCCGCGGTCGCCCTCGAAATACGTGCAGTACGCATCCCGGGTCGCGAGCACCGGCAGGCCCAATCGCGGGTGCGTGGTGACGCTCTCTTTGGCGACGCCAGCGACGCGGGCGCGCTCTTTGAACGACAGCGGTCCGAGCGCGTGAACGTCAGAGCAGCAGACGCCGTCGCCGTGGCACGTGAAGCGCGCGCCCCGTCGGACCGCGAGGCTCACGGCCGCCGCTCAGCGCGGCTTGGACGTGCCCCGCTCGACTTCGCGCATTTCATCGAGGCGGTCGTAGTGGCGGTAGCCGAGCTTGTCGAGTGCGGACTTTGGAGCGAGGCCGATGTCGACGAGCGTCTTCAAGCTGTAGGTCCCGGCGAGCACCGGCGGCCGATAAGCGCGGACCGCCTCGGGCGTGCGGAACGGTTCGAGCGGATAGAGCGTCGCGTTGCCTTGCACGTGAATGAAGTGGGCCGCCGATAGGCGCGCGTCCACCGAGGTGCGTTGGGTGCCGTGATGACGTGGGGCGTCGCGAGGAACGCGCCGCCGGTCAAGATCTCGAGCTCTTGGCCGACCTGCGCCACGATGGCGCCCTCCGGCGGCCGCCCCGGAACCTTGATGCCGGTGGGATGCTCCTTGGTTGCGCGCGTACGCAAGAACAGGCCGCTCGCGTCGTCGGGCTTGCGCGCTGCCAAGCCTTGAGGATCGTAGAACTGCCCGCCCGGCAAGAGCGTGAGCAGGTTGAAGTCGGTGTGCTCTTCGCCCCACAGGATGCCCTTGCCGACCTGCGCGTCGCTGAGCGGGAGGTAGTGCAAGAGGCGCGTCACGTGAGCGGCGCGATCGCAGACGTCGACGAAGGTGCCCTCCGGCAAGGAGAGCGCCACTGCAGCGCCGCGAAGGAGCGTTAGCCCGATGTCGTGGAGGCGCTTGCCCAACCAAAGCGTGCCTTCGCGAAAGCCCGCTGGCTCCGGCTCAGGCCACACGTTGTCCGGGTAGATTTCCGGATAGTCGGCCTTGAGCATCGGGTCGGGATCAAAGGGCGTCGCGAAGTAGCACTCCTTGAAATCCGGTTGCCCGCCGCCGGCGACGGCGGTCTCCGTGTTGGGCGGGGTCCAGCCGCGCTGGAACCAGAGATCGGCGCGCGCGTAAGGGCGCTTGTCCGCCTCCGGCCGAGCCACGAAGGCGCGGAAGGCGTCGTAGAGCTCGCGCAGCTTGGCCCCGTCGATGCCGTGACCGAAGACGTACACAAGACCGTATTGAGCGAAGGCCGTGCGGAGCGCCTCGGCTGCGCGCTTGCGTCGCGCCAAGTCGGTGGAGGCGAGGTCGTCGAGGTCGACAGAGGGAATGGCCAAGTCGGTCATGTCGACGACGCTTCTAGCATCGTTTCGCGGCGCCGGAAGCGGCGGCCGTCGTGCAACGTTTGCGCGATTAAGCGGCGCGCCTGCCGACTACGGGCACGTGACGAAGGACCAGCTGATCTTCACGCGGCCAGCGCTCAGCGAGGCGATTTGCGTGAAGGCCTCTTCGCTGAGATCCAAGTCGCCCTGCTTGCAGCCGGGGCATAGGTCGACGATGCGGACCGTGACCTCGCCCTTGGGGCCCTTCACGCGGACGCATTTGCCGCAAACGCTCTTCTGGTATTGCGCCTTGTTCATGGCGGCGACCATGAGGTTCGCGCTCGCGGAAAAGCCGCATGCGCCGGTGCCGTCGGCGGCGTAGTAGGTCGCTTCCCCCGAGAATGTGGGCACCGGCGCAGCATCCGCGGCCGCGTCGGTGGGCTTGGTCGTCGCCGCCGCGTCGGTGGTCGGCAGGGCCGCGGCGCCCGCGTCGTCGCTCGTGGGGCTCGAGGAGGTGGCGTCGGCAGCGGCCGCGTCGGGAGCGGCCTCGAAGTCGACGGCCGGGTCGTCGCCGCAGGCGGCGACGGCGACGAGCAAGAACACTAGGGACGGAACGAGGGAGCGACGCCGCACGCCTCTCAACGTAGCGCGGTCGGAGACGCCTCGCGAGCGGCGCGGTATCGTTGACCGCCATGGGGACGTCGATCGGCTTGTCGATGATCGTGAAGAACGAGGCGCACGTCGTCGAGCGATGCCTTCGCTCCGTCAAGCCGTTCCTCTCGTACTGGCTCATTGTTGATACTGGTTCAAGCGACCAGACAATGAACGTCATCCGGCACGCAATGGACGGCGTGCCAGGCGAGGTGGTCTCGCGCCCGTGGCGCGATTTCGCAGCGAACCGCACCGAGGCCCTCGAGCTCTCGCGCGAGCACAGCGAATACCTCCTCGTCATCGACGCCGACGACACGCTCGACGTGCCTCCTTCGTTCGTGATGCCCGCCCTCACTGCCGACGCGTACATGCTTCGTGTCGCGTATGGAGCCACGACCTACTTTCGCGCGCATCTTCTCAAGGCGTCGCTGCCGTGGCGCTACGAAGGCGTCGTGCACGAGGCCGTCGCCTGCGACGCGCCCCATCAACAAGTCGTGTTGAAAGGCCCCGTCTACCGCATCGGCGGCGGCGGCGCGCGGTCGCGTGATCCGGAGCGCTTCGCGAAAGACGCCGAGGTGCTCTCGGAAGCCCTGGCTCGCGAGCCGGCAAACACGCGCTACGCGTTCTACCTCGCGCAGAGCTGGCGCGACGCGGACATGCCCGTGGAGGCCCTCGCAGCCTACGAACGGCGGGCGCTCATGGGCGGATGGGACGAGGAGATCACCGTCGCGCTCCTTCAGGCGGCGCTCCTCAGGGAGAAGCTGGGGCATGCGCGTGATCTCGTGTGGGCGGCCTTCCTCAAGGCGTTCCGCTCATGCCCGACGCGAGCGGAGGCGCTCACTGAGCTCGCGCGCTACTGCCGCCTCGGCGGCGACTACGCGCTCGCGCGGGTGTTCGCGCAGTCGGCGTCGGAGATCCCGCGACCACACGACGGTCTCTTTCTCGACGAGTCGGTGTACGCCTGGCGCGCGTTGGATGAGCTGGCGGTCGCCGCGTTCTACGAAGGGTGCCACGACGTGGCCGCGGCGCTCGGGCGACGCCTCCTGACGGAGGGCCGCCTGCCGCCAGAGGAGCGCGCTCGCGTGAGCAAGAACTACGAGCTCTTGCCCGAGGCGGTGCGCGCCGCCGCGGAGGGCAGGTAACGACGCGATTCGCTCACGTCTGGCGTGCACGGGTGATTGCGCCTACTCCTTGGTTCGATGAGCCTCTCGCGGATTGCGCAAACGGCGCTCCTCACGGCCGCCGCGCGGGCCGTTGAGAGCCGCCGCGCAGACGCGCTGTTCAGCGATCCTTGGGCGGACCGCTTCGCCGGCGACGCCGGGCGCGCCATGCTCGAGCGCACCGGTAGCCCTCGTCCGGCGCTCGCGCTCGCTGTGCGCACGCGGTACTTCGACGACGTGGCCCTCGGCGCGTTCGCCGCCGGCGTGCGCACGGCTGCGTCGCTCGCGTGCGGCTTCGACATGCGCCCCGCGCGCCTCGCGGTGCCAGCAGTCCGTTGGTTCGACGTCGATACGGCCGAGACCTTGGCGCACAAGCGGTCGACGCTCGGCGGCGATGACGCGGCGGCGAAGAGCCTTGCCGTCGCCGTCGACATCACGGGCGACTTCGCGGCGCCGCTCGTGGCCGCCGGCTTCGAGCCGTCGGCGCCCGCGCTGCTCTTGGCCGAGGGACTCGTCATGTACCTGCCACCAGAAGACGCGCTTCGCTTCATCGAACGCGTCGGCGCGCTCATGGCGACGGGCAGCGTCTTTGCCTTTGATGTGCCCTCGCCATCAGCGCTCGACAGGGCGGGCTCGATGGCGCGGCACAACGAGGAGCTCGCGCGCGCCGGTGCCGCGTGGCGGTTTGCGACGGCACACCCCGCGGAGCTCTTCGACGCCCAGACGTTCGACGTTGACGTCGTTCACATCGGTCACCCGCGGGCACACTTCGGCCGGCTCTCGGAGCCGCCGTGCGAGGCGCCCACCGACGGCGCCGTCACGTGGCTCGTGACGGCCCGCCGGCGTTAGGCCCGGGCGCCATCAGCTCGCGCGAGCCGAGGCGCGGACCCATCACTTCTCGATGACGTGGCAACCGCCGCAGCCGAAGCCCTCGTGCGTCTTCGGGTCGTACGCCTTGGCGCCGAGCGTGGCGGCCATTTCGGGGACGACCTTCTGCATCATGAACTTCGTCATCTCCGGCTTCGCCGTCATGTGCTTCTTGAACATGTCGGCGGGGCTCAGCTTGGGGAGCGACGCGTTGGGCATCGCGAAGTTGCCGGTCTTCGCCGACGCGCCGTGGCACGTCATGCAGTTGACCTCGGCGAACTCCTTCTTGTCGAAGGCTTGAAACACGGCCGTCATCTTCGGCATGACGACGGTCTTCATGTGCGCCTTTTTCTCGGCCGGCGACATGTCCTTGAAGGCCTTGGCGGGGCCGCCGGCGGGGGCCGCCGGTTCGGCCGTCGTGCCGGCCGGTGCAGCGGCTGTGGGCGCCGTGGGGGCGGAAGGGGCAGACGGCGGCGTCGGTGCGTCGGGTGCCTTGGGCTCGGGCTGGCCGCCACCGCAGGCCACGGCCAGGAGAGAGACAAGAGAGAGAGCCAAAGCAATCGATCGCATGATGTCCTCCGCGCAGCGGCCTCGCTGCGTATTTTTAGCGGACCCGCGTTTAGCACAATTTGCAGATCGAGTGCGGTGGCGCGTTTGCCGTCGCGCCCCGTGACGAGGGCCGGCCCGGGGTGCTAGCTTCGCGCCTCGCCTCTCCCGGCGCGCTTGTTGCCGCGAGAGACCGACGCCGCGCCGCGCGCGAGGAGCCTTCTCCCATGAAGATTCACGAGTACCAGGGCAAACAGATCTTCGCGAAGTACGGGATGCCGATCCCCAAGGGCTACCCGGCCATGACCGTCGACGAAGCGGAGGCCGCTGCCAAGCGCCTCATCGCCGAGACCGGCTCCAACGTCACCGTGGTCAAGGCGCAGATTCACGCTGGCGGCCGCGGCAAGGGCGGCGGCGTGAAGGTCGCCAAGGGCGGCGCCGCCGACGCGCGCGCCCTCGCCGAGAAGATCCTCGGCATGCAGCTCATCACGCACCAGACGGGGCCCGAAGGCCAGAAGGTGCGCCGGCTCTACATCGAGCAAGGCCTCGACATCGAGCGCGAGCTGTACCTCGGGGCTGTCGTCGACCGCGACCGCCGCCGCATCGCCTTCATGGCGTCGACGGAGGGCGGCGTCGAGATCGAGAAGGTCGCCCACGACACGCCCGAGAAGATCATCACGGTGCACGTCGACCCGGTAGTCGGCCTCTCGGCGTATCAGTCGCGGCAGCTCGCCTTCTCGCTCGGCCTCGAGAAACACGGCAAGGAGACCGTCGCCAAGTTCGTGAAGCTGATGGGCTCGCTCTACGAGCTCTTCGTCAAAGAGGACTGCTCGCTCTGCGAGATCAACCCGCTCGTGATCCTCAAGGGCGGCGACGTCGTGGCCCTCGACGCGAAGCTCAACTTCGACGACAACGCCGACTTCCGGCACCCCGGATGGGGCGAGCTCCACGACGCCGACGAGGACGATCCCATCGAGCTCGAGGCGAAGAAGGCTGGCCTCAACTACGTGTCGCTCGACGGCAACGTCGGCTGCCTCGTGAACGGCGCCGGCCTCGCCATGGCCACGATGGACATCATCAAGCACGCCGGTGAGAAGGTCGGCGTCGCGCCGGCGAACTTCCTCGACGTGGGCGGCGGCGCCAACCAAGAGCAAGTCACCAAGGCCTTCAGCATGATCCTGAAGAGCCCCAAGGTGAAGGCGATCTTCGTCAACATCTTCGGCGGCATCATGAAGTGCGACGTCATCGCCGCCGGCGTCGTCGCCGCGGCGAAGGAGCTGGGCCTCAAGGTCCCCGTCATCGTGCGCCTCGAGGGCACCAACGTGGAGCTCGGGCGCAAGATCCTCACCGACAGTGGCCTCGCCATCACCCCCGCCGTCGACATGGCCGACGGTGCAGCGAAGATCGTCAAAGCCGTCTCCGGACAGGCCTGAAGGAACACCACCATGAGCATCCTGGTCGGAAAAGAAACACGGGTCGTCGTTCAGGGAATCACCGGCGGCGCAGGCTCGTTCCACGCGAAACAAATGCTCGAATACGGCACGCAAGTCGTCGCCGGCTGCACGCCGACGCGCGGCGGCGAGAAGTTCGAGAACAAGGTCCCCGTCTTCAACACGGTGGCGCAGGCCGTCAAAGAGACCGGTGCTGACACGAGCTGCATCTTCGTGCCGCCGCCGGGCGCCGCCGACGCGATCCTCGAGGCCTTCGACGCCGGCTGCAACCTCGTCATCTGCATCACCGAGGGCATCCCGGTGATGGACATGATCAAGGTGCGCCGCGTCATCGAGGGCCTGCCGGGCCGTCGCCTCGTGGGCCCCAACTGCCCCGGCGTCATCACGCCCGGCGCCTGCAAGATCGGCATCATGCCAGGTCACATTCACAAACCCGGAAACATCGGTGTCGTCTCGCGCTCCGGCACGCTCACCTACGAGGCCGTGGGCCAGCTCTCGGCGCTCGGCATCGGCCAATCGAGCTGCGTCGGCATCGGCGGCGATCCCGTCGGCGGCATGGACTTCGTGGACGTGCTCGAGCTCTTCCAAGCCGACCCCGACACCCACGGCGTCATCATGATCGGCGAGATCGGCGGCGCCGCCGAGGAGCGCGCCGCGAAGTTCATCAAAGAGAAGATGAACAAGCCGGTGACGTGTTTCATCGCGGGCACGACGGCACCGCCGGGCAAGCGCATGGGCCACGCAGGCGCCATCATCGCCGGCGGCAAGGGCGCCGCCGCCGACAAGATCGCTGCGCTCCAAGCGGCCGGCGCGAAGATCGCGCCGACGCCGAGCGACATGGGCAAGACGCTTCAATCGATGCTGAAGTAGGCACCGTCGATGCCGGCATGCGAGCCCGCGGTAGACCCCGCGAGGCTCGCGCGGGATGATGCCGCCATGTGCTGCTTCTCGCCGGTGTCGGCCCCCGCGTCGTTCTTCGCTCGCCTCTTCGGTGGCAGCGGCGCGGCCTCGCCGCCGGTGCACGTCTCGGACACCAACATCTTTGCGCGCCTTGTCGATGACGCGACGCAAGCGCTCGCCTATTCGCTGGAGCTGAGCGTCGCCGGTGACGTCGCGATGATCCTGCCGGTGCCGGTCGCCACCGGCCTCGGCGAGGACGCGCTCGAGTTCGTCAACCTCGAACGCCACGCCAACTTCTTTGAGCGGCTCGCGACGCTCTTCATGGTGCCCGAACCGGCCGCCAAGAGTCGCGGAGGCTTCGACTTTGCGCCGCAGTCACGGCCCGTGTTGCGGGTGCAAGCGGTGGGCTCGTTCGAAGCGTCGTTCGTGCCAACGATGGGCGATTGGGATCGGCTCGATGCGCGCTTTCGGTTGCCCGACGGCGTCTGGCAGAAGCTTGGCGGCTACGACGACTGGGGCTTCGCGGTCTTTCGCCTCGCGCCGGGCAAGAAGGCCAAGATCCATCCGATGGCGTTTCGCTGGAAGACGCGCGCGCCCTCGAAGCTCTTCTTTCCGACGGTGCACGTGCACGACGGCAAGGTGCACGACGTCGCGCGCTTCGATCACACGCTCGATTACCAGACGGGCCCGCTAAAGGTCGGCGCGCACGAGGCGACGCAGAGCGCCGACGAAGCGTCGTTCATGAAGCTCTCGACGGACGCCGAGGGCATTGCCCTCAGGGACGAACGCGTCTTCCGTCGCACGCTGCGCGGCAAGCTCCCGAATCGCGACACCTGGATCGAGGTCGCCGCGGCGAGCTGACGGCTCCCGCTGCGTCGCTCTGCGGCCGAGCCCGGTGGCGCCGGCGTTTGCCAAGAGGGAGGAAGGGAGGGGAGGGGACCACCCGCGAGAAACGCGAGCGCCTCCTCCCCAGCACCGCTAGGCGCTCACTCGTGAACGGTGACCTTGTTCATGCGCACCGGCGTCGTCGGGCGATCCCCCGCGTCGGTCGGGGAGCGCTCGATCTTCTTCACGATGTCCATGCCGGCCGTGACCTTGCCGAAGACCGGGTGCTTCGACGCGCCCGGCGTGAACCAGTCGAGGTAGTGGTTGTGCGCGACGTTGATGAAGAACTGGCAGCTCCCGCTGTTGGGGCGGCCTGTGTTCGCCATTGACAGCGTTCCGACTTCGTTCGAGAGCTTCGCGTCGGGCGGGTGCTCGTCTTTGATGGTGCCCTCGGGACCGTCACCGGTGCCGGCGCGCGGGCTCTTCGGATCCTTGCTGTGCGGGCAGCCGAACTGGAGCATGAAGCCCTCGATGACCCGATGGAAGTGCAGGCCGTCGTAGAAGCCGCTCTTCGCGAGCTTGACGAAGTTCTGCGCCGTGATGGGCATCTTGTCGACGAAGAGCTCGATTTCGATGTTGCCGAGGGACGTTTCGAGCGTGGCGGTCGGGTTTGCCATGGTGTCCTTCCTTGCGCTTCTGCGCGCTTGCCGTGCCGAGGTCTGCGAGAAACGTCGCGCCGCGGAGCGGGCCGGAGCGTAACCGAAGGCACGGCAGCCCAAAAGCCCCGATTGGCGCGCGAACCTCGCCGTCGCGGCCGCCACGGCTGATCGCTGCGTCAGCCTTCCGAGGCGGAGATGACGCGGTTTCGGCCCGCCTGCTTGGCGCGGTACAGGCGCTGATCGGCGAGGACCACGAGCGTCGACTTGTCTTTGCGTGCGCCGCAGCACTTGAGCGAGGCGGCGCCGCCGCTGGCGGTGACACGAATGGTGGGGCCATCGGGGACGGCGAAGGTGCTGGCCTCGACGGCTTTGCGCAGCCGCTCGCCGAAGATGGCCGCGCCTTCGATGGGCGTGCCCCGCAGCACCAGCACGAACTCTTCGCCGCCGTAGCGCGCGACGATGTCTTCGGCGCGGCGGCCGCCCATCAAGATCTGCGCAACGCCCACGAGCACCGCGTCGCCGGCCGGGTGGCCGTGCGTGTCGTTCACTTTCTTGAAGTGGTCGACGTCGAACAAGAGAAGCGAAAGCTCGGTGTTGTGACGGACCGCGAAGGCCACCTCGGCGTCGAGGCGGTCGTCGAGGTGCTTACGGTTGAAGACCTTCGTGAGGCCGTCGAAGAGCGCCGCCTCGTAGATCTTCCGCATCGCCGACTCTTCTTCTTCGTCGACCATGCTGAAGCGGAGGAGCACCGTGGGGCCCAGGCGAATGCGGTCGCCGTCCTTGAGCGCTTGCGGCGCCACGACGCGCTCGTCGTTGAGGAAGCTGCCGTTCGTCGACTTGTTGTCGACGAACATGTACTCGCCAGCCAGGGCGACGATGCGCGCGTGGGAGCTCGAGACGGCGGCCTCGTCGATGCGCAAGGTCTGATCCTCGCCGCGGCCGATGGAGAGGACCTCGCCGCGAGGAATCGTCACCACGCGCCCCAAGTCCTGGCCGCTCGCGAGGGTCACCACGGCGCGGAGCCGGCGCTGGCTCGTCGGCTCCTCCTTCACGACGAGCGTGCGGGTCCGGGGTTTGTCGTCCTCGAAGGTCATCCGATATGAAACATCCCGCGGCCGAGGCCCCGCTGTAAAGCGAAGGCTGACTTGGTGGCCCATTTTGCCGGGGTCTGGCCACCCGAGACCCGTTGCGCTGCGGACGATTCTCCCGTAGAAGGCCGCAAAGTCCCGCCCCCACGAGCTTTTTCGAGGGGGCCTTCGTGACTCAACCGTCCACCTGGAGTCCGGTCCATGGCCCTCGAACGCACCTTCTTCATCATCAAGCCCGACGCCGTCGAAAAGAACAAGACCGGCGCCATCCTCGCGCGCATCGAAGAGGAGGGCTTCAAGGTCGTGGCGCTCCGTCGCATGCAGCTCTCGCAGAAGGTCGCCGAAGGCTTCTACGCCGTTCACAAGGATCGCCCCTTCTTCGGTGAGCTCGTGACCTTCATGACGCGGTCTCCCGTGGTTGTGGGCTGCCTTGAGAAGGCCGACGCCGTCGCCGCCTGGCGCAAGCTCATGGGCGCGACCGATCCCGCCAAGGCGGACGCCGGCACCATCCGCAAGGCCTTCGGCGCCAACGTCGGCGAGAACGCCACGCACGGCTCCGACTCGCTCGACAACGCGAAGATCGAGATCGCGTACTTCTTCACGGGCAACGAGCTTTGAGCCACGGCGGGGGCGGGGCCATCGGTGGGGGGGCGGCGGCGGACCTCGAAGGCCGCCTCCGCTCGCTCATCGAAGCGGCCTTCGACCAGCGTGCGCGGCTCGAAGAGCCGGCCGCGAAGGCCGCGGTTCTCGAGGTGCTCGGTGCGCTCGACGAAGGCGTGCTCCGCGTCGCGTCGCCGCCGGAGGTGAGGGGCGCCGACTGGACGACGCACGCCTGGATCAAGCAGGCCATCCTGCTGTATTTCGCGCTCCGCAAGGTCGAGACGCTCGACGTCGGTCCCTTCGAGTTCCACGACAAGATCCCCCTCAAGAAGGGCTTCGCGAAGGCCGGCGTCCGCGTCGTGCCGCCGGGCGTCGTGCGTTACGGCGCGTTCCTCGAAGCGGGCGCCATCGTGATGCCCGGCTACGTCAACATCGGCGCGCGTGTCGGCGCCGGCAGCATGGTCGACACCTGGGCCACCGTCGGCTCGTGCGCGCAGGTCGGCCGCGATTGTCACTTGGCGGGCGGCGTCGGCATCGGCGGGGTCCTCGAACCGCCGAGCGCGAGGCCCGTCATCATCGAAGACGGCGTCTTCGTGGGCTCGCGGGCCGTCGTCGTCGAAGGTGTTCGCGTCGGACGTGAAGCGGTCGTCGGCGCCGGCGTCGTGCTCACGTCGTCCACGGCCATCCTCGACGTGTCGGGCAGCGAGGTCGTCGAGCATCGCGGCGTCGTGCCGCCGCGCAGCGTGGTCATCCCTGGTTCGCGCGTGAAGAAGTTCCCCGCCGGCGAGTTCGGCGTGCCGTGCGCCCTCATCATCGGCCGCCGCACCGAGTCGACGGACAAGAAGGTTAGCCTCAACGCGGCGCTTCGCGACTTCGCAGTTCCCGTCTGAGGCCGTCTAAGGAGACCTGCGAAGTGGACCCGCGCGCAAAAGCCCTCGACGACACGTTGCTGTGGCTCTGCGCCATCGAGTCGCCCATCGGCGACGAGCAGGCGCTCTGCGACGCCGTGCTCGCGCGGCTCTCGCGACTGCCGCTCGCGGCGCCTGTCCGGCGCACCCTCAATTCGCTCGTCGTGCCGCTCACGCGCAGCGATGCGTCTGGTGACAAGGGGCGCGGCTCCGGAAGGGCGCGACCTCACATCGCCCTCGTCGGGCACCTCGACACGGTGCGGACGGAGAACGGTCCGGCTCGCATCGAGGACGGTCGGTGTTTCGGCGCCGGGTCGAGCGATATGAAGAGCGGCCTCGCGCTCATGCTGGTGCTCGCCGAGTCGATGGAGGCGTTCCCCTGCGATCTGACGCTCGTCTTCTACTCGCGCGAAGAGGGCCCCTTCGCCGACAACGAGCTGGGCCCCGTGCTCCTTGCCGACCCCGAACTCTCACGCGTCGATCTGGCGGTGTGCCTCGAGCCGTCGGACAACCACGTGCAGCTCGGCTGCAACGGCTCGCTTCACGCGACGGTGACGTTCGAGGGGAACACGTCCCTGCGCGCGTCCGTGGCAAGGCGAAAACGCCGTCACGAAGGCCGCGTCGTTTCTCGCCGAGATGCACGCGCGAAAGCCGAGGCTCACACCATCGACGGCTTCGTTTGGAAGAGCGTGATGACCGTGACCCAGGCGAAAGACGGCGGTCGCGGCAAGAACGTCGTCCCCGATCGCTTCGTCCTCAACGTGAACCATCGCTTCCCCCCGGACGTGTCGGTTGAGGACGCCAAGGCCAACGTGGTGTCGGCGGTTGCCGGGCGCGCCCACGTGGAGTTCGTCGACGTCTCGCCGCCGGCGCCGCCCAACGCGAAGCATCCGCTCGTGCGGGCGCTCTTGGAAGCCGGCGTCGCGGGGGTCGCGCCCAAACAGGCATGGACCGACGTCGGGCGGTTCGCCGCGCTGGGCATCCCCGCGGTGAACTGGGGTCCCGGCGAAAATGCGCAGGCGCACCAGCGAAACGAGTCGACGTCGCTCTCGCTTGTGCACGAAGGCGACCGAATTCTGCGCCGGTTCCTCCACGCCGCGGGCGCGTAGGGGTCTCCCGGCCCGCGGCGACCGACCCGGCGGTGTACGCGCGCTGACCACGGAGAAGGGGCCTTGCGCGTCATCTCTCACTCACCGATCGAAAGAGGCGCTCATCGGCGTTCGATTGGCCGTTGCACCATGATAAGAAAGAAGGCCATGACGTCCCCGACCGTTATCGCTCTCTCTTTGGTCCTCGCTGTCTCGGCTCTCGGTTGCGCGGGGGCCACGGGTCCCGGCACCGGCGCCACCACGGGCGGCGCCGCCGCTGCGGGCGATTCGCACGCGCTCATCGGCAAGCCAGCTCCTGATTTTTCCCTCGCTTCCGTCAACGGCCAAGGCAAGTTCTCGCTCGCCTCCATGAAGGGCAAAGTGGTCATCGTCGACTTCTGGGCGACGTGGTGCGAGCCCTGCAAGAAGTCCTTCCCGAAGCTCCAGGAGCTTAACGTGAAGTACAAGGCGAGCGGCCTCGAGATCATTGGCATCTCGGAAGACGACGAGAACCACGGCGTCGCCGACTTCGGCAAGAACTTCGGCGCCAAGTTCCCGCTCGGGTGGGATCAGGGGAAGAGCATCGCGAGCAAGTGGGACCCGAAGACCATGCCGACCTCGTTCATCGTCGACAAGAAGGGCATCGTTCGCTTCGTTCACCTCGGCTACCATGACGGGGACGAGGCGAAGATGGAGCAGCAAGTGAAGAGCTTGCTCTGATCGTCCGTCTGTCTCAGGCTTGAGCTTCTGTGCAGTGTGCGGGGCGACGTCGACGCGGGCGGGGGCTTGGCGCTGGTGGCTGAGTTCGTCGGCTGGCTTACTCTGAGTTCGTTCGTGGCTTGATCGGCAGACGAAACCGAGCGCATCGCGCTCGGGGGAGGATCACGGCCTTGAGGTTCTGGCTGCGTCGGTGTTGCGAGCTGGGCATCGCGATCACCCTGTTGTGCGGCTCCGGTCCGCTGTCGCCGGCGCAAAGCGCCGATCCGCGGCGCGAGCTGGCGAACGCCGAGGACTTCCGGTTGCGGGTGAGCGCGGCGCTCTCGCTCGGGCGCTCGCGGGCGGCTGACTCACGCGCACTTTTGGAGCGCGCCCTCACCGATTCGCACCCTTCGGTGCGGGCAGCGGCTGCCGCTGCCCTCGGCGCCATCGGCGACGAAGCGGCGTTGCCGGTCCTCGAGCGACGCCTGGGCGGCGAGTCGTCGGAGAGCGTGCGCTCGCAGCTCCGCACGACGATCGCGTCGCTCAAGAAGTCCGAACCGGCGCCGGCCGCGCCCGTCACGGCCAAGCGCTACGGGCTTCAGTTGGGCAAGGTCGTCGTCAAGTCGGGCTCGCGCGAGCAAGAGCTTCACAACGTGTTTCGTGAATCGACGCAGCGGCGCATCGCGTCGTTGCCCGGCGCGGTCGTCGTGGCCGATGGCGAGAGAAGAGCGCCGGAATGCCGCTCTTGATCATCGACGGTCGCCTCGCGAAGCTCGCGCAGCAGGCCGATGCCAACGGCAACGTCGGGGTGACGGCGCAGGTCGAGTTCACGGTGCGCAAGGCGCCCGAGAACACGCTGCGAGGCTCGCTCAGCGGTGCGGCCACGAGCGTCGGCACGGCGAAGTCACTCGCCGCGGGGCCGCGTCGCATCCATGCGCTGCAAGACCAAGCCGTCGAAGGCGCCGTCGACAGCGCCATGAAGGGCGCCGACGAAGGACTCCTGCGCGCTTCTCGCTAGCGAGGGCTGGCGATACGCTGCGCCGGTGCCGAGGGTCCTCTACGTATCGAAGCCCATCGTGCCGCCGTGGCACGACGGCTCGAAGAACCTCGTACGCGACGTGGCCACGTCGCTGACGCGGCATCGCGCGACGGTGCTGACGAGCGAGGGCGTCGCGCCACCGGACGGCGTCGACGGTCTCGTGGCGTACGGCGATGCGGCGCGGGGACGGTTCGCGCCCACGCTGCGCGCCAACGCGCGCGTCGCGGCGGTGGTGGCCGCGTCGACGGGGCACTCGATCTGGCACTTCGTCTTCGCGCCCAACTGGCCGTCGTCGTCGGCGTCGCGCATGACGCTGGTGGCGGGGCGCCTTCGCGGCGTGCGCCGCGTGGTGCAGACCATCGCGAGTCGACCGAAACACTTCAGGAGCGTGGGGGCTCTCTTGTTCGGGGACGTGGTCGTGTGCCTGAGCGAGTGGACGCGCGGGCGTTTTCTCGCGGCCGGCGTCGATGGCCGGAAGCTCGTTGTGGTTCCGCCGTGCGCGAGGCCGCTTCGCGATGTGGCGCCGGAGGAAGGCGCGGCGCTTCGTGAGCGCCTCGACGTAGGCGACGCGCCGCTCGTGGTCTATCCGGGCGATCTCGAGGTGAGCCGCGGCGCGCGCTCGGTCGCGGCGGCGATCGCTGCCCTCGCAGGCCGCGTTCCGGAGGCGCGGGTGATCTTCGCGTGTCGCGCGAAAACGTCCGGCGCGGTGGCCGCGGAGCAGGCGCTAAGGGCGTCGCTCACGCAAAGCGGCGTGCTCGACCGCGTTCGCTTCGTGGGTGAACTGCCCGAGCTGGCCGTGCTCCTCGCGGAGGCGAGCGTGGTCGCGCTCCCGGCCGACGATCTCTACGGCAAGGTTGACGTTCCCCTCGCGGTGCTCGAAGCGCTCGCGCTCGGCGTGCCGCTGGTGCTCGCGCGCGGCGGGCCACTCGAGACGGTGACGACGGCGAGCTTCGTCGACGCGGCCGACACGCAGGGCCTCGCCGACGCGCTCGCGCACTTGCTCGAGTCCGACGCCGCGCGCGCGGAGCAAGCGGCAGCGGGCAAGGCGCTCTACGCGCGCGTGTTTCGACCCGAGGTGGTCGCGGCGCGGTACGAGGAAATCTACGAGGGGTAGGGGGACGCGGGGCGTGGGGCGTGCTTGCGCGCGTGCGTCGTCATTCGCGCGTGCCACGTGCCACCGGTCCTGGGTTCCTTTTTCGCCCCGACGACGCAACTTCGATCGCATCGCCGCCGATATGACGTTCATGACGCTTCCCCGTCAGGTCGTCGCGGGTCGCACGTACCTCACCAGTCGGCGCTGCACGCAGCGGCAGCACCTGCTTCGTCCCGATGCGCGCGTCGAGCAGATCTACCTCTACTGCCTCGCGGAAGCGTGCGAGCGCTACGAGATCACGCTGCATGGCTTCATCGCGATGAGCAACCACCAACACCTGCTCGTGCGCGACAACCTCGGGAACTACCCCGAGTTCTTCGCCCACTTTCACAAGATGACCGCCAAGGCGCTCAACGCCTACTGGGGTCGCTGGGAAAACCTCTGGGCCACCGAGCAGCCCAACGCCGTCTACCTTGTCGAAGCCCAAGACCGCTTCGACAAGCTCATCTACCTGTTTTGCAATCCCGTTGCTGACCACCTCGTTGAGCGAGTCGCCGAGTGGCCTGGCGCGTCGTCGTTCGGCCAACATCTTCGCGGCACGACGAGGACCATCAAGCGCCCATGCGGGTTCTTTCGCGAAGACGGCCCGATGCCGCGAGAGGTGACCCTTCGCATCGAGCCCATTGACGGCTTCGAGCACCTCGCGGCCAAGGAATGGACCGACAAGGTCGCCGCTGCGGTCCGTGCGGAAGAGGATGCCGCGAAAGCGCAGCGCGCAAAGACGGGTCGACGCGTGCTCGGACGCAAGGCCGTGCTCGGCACGGCGCCGACGAGCAAGCCGCGTACCGTCGAGCCTCGCCGCAAGCTCCGGCCCCATGTGGCCTGTCGCAACAAAGAGCGGCGCGTTCACGAGCTCTCGGCGCTCCGCGGCTTCCGAAAGGCCTACCGCGACGCACGACTCCGATGGATCGGAGGAGAGAGGCGCACCGTGTTCCCAGAGGGAACCTATCGCTTCGCTGCCTTGGGCGTGCGCTGCCAAGGCGCCGCGCAGAAGTAGACCTCGGTCACCGCACCCCGCACCGCCGGCACCGGCCGCGCCGATCTACGAAGGCGCCACGCGCGGCTCGCCGCTCGCGCGCGCGTGCGATGGGAGCACTCCGGCCAAAGGGGACGCGCCTCGTGGTCCACAGCGCTCGCACGAGCATCGCGCTTCGCGTCGAGCTGTTCTGTGGGGCGACTTGGGACGAGATCGCGGACTTCGACGACGCACTACCGCATCCTCGGTGCCGCTCGCGCAGCGGCACCGCAGCCCCGCGGAAATCAACCCAGGTCCGGCCGGTTGGGCCGGCATGCCCACGGAAATCAACCCAGGTCCGGCCGGTTCATTCGCGGAATGCAGCGGTCGGGAGGCGACGCCTTAGCCAATCCGTAACCTTGCCGGCGGCGCCTTCGTCGAGGCGCGTGAACATGTTGGCGCGCATGGTCGAGCCGCGACTGGCGTTCAAATAGTAGGCGTTGACGCCGATGACCTCACCCGTGGGGCGCAAGAGCGGACCCCCGGAGTCGCCGGGGCACAGCGCCGCTTGGCGGAGCGATGAGCCCGGCGAGAAGAAGTAGCTCGCCTCCAGACCTGGGCGAAACGCATCTTCAAAGTCGGCGACCTCATCTGTCTCGATTGAGCGGAGCGACACGACCGCACCGGGGTGCGAGCGCAGTTCGTCGTCGCCGATCCATCGTGGACCGCTTCGCGTGCAGCCGTAGCCCAACGTGAGAATGTCGGTGCCGGCTGTGATGCGAGTCACATCGACCGGCGCGGCGGTGGCGTCGGGGATGTCGTCTTCGGTCTCGAGGATCGCGATGTCCGGAACCCGTCGATGTCCCGGCAGATCCCAGAAGCATTGGCTCGTGCGGCACGCGTCGATGACGAACCGTGGCACGGAGATCTTGGCCACCTTGATCGGCACCCAGCGATCGCGAGTCGCCGAGCGCACGCGCAAGCGAAGAGGCCCCTTCCACTGTTCGCCGTGCTCACACGGGGTTGGCGTGTCGTCGTCGGGGTCGGTTGCCGGCTGCGGTGCGCAGTCGGTGGCTCGGTCGTCGGGGGCGGCGAGCACGCAGTGCGCCGCCGTGAGAATGTGCCGGGGCCCTACCTTGGCGGCGGTACAGAACGAGGTCTCTCGGTTGCCCAGCTCGACGACGGAGCGGAGGTCTCCGGTGGCCACTGGCTCGCCGCGGATGAGTTCGCTGCCCTGAGCGTCGGAGCTTGAGCTCTGCTCACCGGCGCATCCGAGGGTGGACGCCAGGGACGCAACGAAAAGAGCCGCCCAGCGAGAGGAAGCATTTCTCACGGGCTCCCCAGAGCACCGGCTGTGCCACGTCGGCTCGTGCCGACCCGACGGTCTTTGCGGGGTGCCGAAATCGGGCCTGGCCGGCCTCACGGAGGGCGACGACTCAGATGGGGATCTCGAATCGCTCCGAGCCGGCGAGTTGTGCGGGTGGCCGTGCGAGGAAGGTGCCCTCACGCGCTGTTCGTAACAGTTGCGCCGCCGGCCAAACTTAGTGCCGGCAGCTGCGCCCCCGCTCCCCAACGAAGCACTTCGTACACGGCCGAGCGCGCTTGCGTCACGGATGCCTGCGTCTCAGTGACGGCGGGGAGCGTCTCCTTGTCGAGAGGCGACGCTTCGTTGTTCGAAGGCCGACCCTTGCGTTCGGAAACACGGCCGTCGCGTGCGTGGAGATGGCTCTCGCGCGCGCAATCGTGACCGTCGTGCACCAAGGAGCACGCGCGTGTTGCGACGCGCTCGGCGCTGCGACGATGCGCAATGCATCGCTTCCGATCGCGTAGGCAAGCCCGCCCGCAACTGGACGAATTGCTCGCAAATTCAGCCTCCGTTTTTCGTCTCGGGGGGGCCGCTCTTGAGACGGATGTCGTCGTGCTCGGGCGCGCGGGCGTCGTGCATGCGCGCGCACGCGTGCACGTTCGCGCGCGGCCCTGCGCCGCCCCGCACGAGGGCTGCCCTGTGAGCAACGAAACCAGCGCCATCGGCGCCCGAGCGATTCCGCTGGTTTGTGAAGGTGTCCCCGCCGAGAGCGAAGCATGACTCTCCGAGCATGAAGGTGCCGCCCGCGAGCGCGGAGTGCCCGCTCAGAAAACAAAAGTGTGCGCGCGGGGGAGGGAAGCGCGCGCACTGATCGAAGAGGACGCGTCTCCAGAAGACGTACCGCCGGCGCAAGCGCGCAGGGCTTTGCATCGCGGTACACGACCCCGTTTCGACAAAATCCGTCTCCTTGTCGGCGAGTGGCGTCTCTTTGTCGGAAGGTGAACCGCCGCGCTCGAGACCGACGCCTTCCGCAACGGCCGGACACACTTCCGTCGCGAGCGCCTCGGCCTCGTTTTCGGCCCGGCGACCTTCCCGCTCGGAAAGTCGAGGATCCGCCACGGGTTTCGATGCTCCGTTTTTCGTCTCGGCAGGCACCTCGTCGAGCGACGCGGCTTCCGTCTCGTGAGACCGCCGCTCGCGGGCGGGCGAGGGGCCTTCGTTGCTGGCGGTTGGGCCTTCACGAACGGACCCTCAAGGCATTTCCGCGGTCTATGAAGGCGCGTCTGCCGACAACGAAGCTTCCGCTCCGGAGCGCGGGCGTTCACGCCCCACGACGCAAGGCGCTCGTCCGGACAACGAAGCACCGCGCCCGCGCAAGGAAGGCTCTCCTGCGCACACGGAAGTGGACGCCGCCGTTTATGGAGGCGCTCGCGCCGTCACGGAGCGTTGGTCACTCGAGCGGGAAGCGCGTCCCCTGTCGCGCAAGACGTTGGCTCGATCACGCAAGGCCGGCGGGCCGTCGCGGATGCATGCGCTGCCGCGCGGGGGTGCAGACCGGCGACATGGGTGACAGAGCAGACCGGAGACACAGGCTACAGCCCGAGAGACCGGCGCACTGACCGGCAAGAGGGCCCCCGGACCGGACGATGAGCGCCCTCGACCGACTTGGGGAAATCGTCCACGTTCGTGATCGCGAGGAAGCGGTCTTCGTCGAATGCACGAGATGCTGAAGAGAGCGACACGGCGCCAGAAGCGCGCTGAACGGTCTCAGAAGGACTAAGCTCGGCGGCGCCACTCGAGGCCGTGATGACTGATCAGACCACTGCTCGTGATCCGATTGAGGAGCCGCTCGCCGAGGCGTTGGCCGTGGTTGAACGCGGCGACGCGGAGGGAGCCGTTCGGATGCTCCAGAGCCTTCTGCAGCGCTTTCCCAAGAGCGGTCGCGCTTGGCTCGCCCTTGGGGCTATCTGGACGGACCCCCTCAAGAACGCGGAGGGCGCAGTTGAGTCGTTCACGAACGCGACAATCCTTGACCCTCAGCACCAAGTCGCGTCAGTGGCCCTCTTTCATGGCCTCATCGCCGTCAATCGCTTTGATGGGGCTCTGGCCGAGGCGCAGCGGTTCCTGGCACTTCATGAAGCCGGCGTGCCCTTGGACTCGGACCACCTCGCGACGTACCGTGACATCGTCAGCGACCCCGAGGGCATGAAGCGAGACCTGCTCGCGCATGGCTACCTCGGGAGTCGCCCGGCCGTCGCAAGCAGCGACCGGGGTCGGTGAGATGCAACGGGGCATTGAACGTGAACGAAGAGGGCGGCGCGGCCGATCACGCCGACGTGCTGTTGGCTATTGCTCAAAGCAATAGAGCCGGAACGATGCGCTGGAGCAGACGCCGGCCCCTCCCAAGACGCACGCGTAGGACCAATCGGAGTTGGTGGCCGTCCAGTCGCCGAAACCCACCTGGTCCTGGGTGTCAGCGGTCCATTCGGTGCAGTCGACGTAGGGGAACGGTTCTCCAGGCCAACTCAGGCGTGTCCCATCGGGTTTGAGGCCCGTCCAAACGCCGTTATCGAGCGAGCAGCGCTCGGACGAGGAGATGGACTCGGCGCCGCGCCGGTCTCCGTCCGTGAAATCGGAGCAGCAAGAACTCCGTCCGCAAGGTCAGCCCAGCTGTTGGCAACCACGACATCGTCCACTCGAACGTATGGCCCACGCGAGTGGAGGAACCGCGTGGCGGGGGACGTGACCCACGCCTTGAAGCGCCCGCCGATGTGTGCCGCGTCGGCGAGGCCCTGGCACTTGGCATCCGCGCCCGCGGTTCCCCCAAGCAGCCCGGTGTAGGTTGCACTCGTGACGAACACGCGCTTCTTGCAAACGTTGCCCGAACAATGAGCCGCGAGGCACTCGCACCCATCGGAGGGATCGCCGTTGCAGTCGATGTAGTCGACGCTGGAGCAGCCGAGAAACTTACAGACGCCAGCTACGCAGGCGAAGCCTGCCTCGGGAAGACCGCACGCCCTCGCGCAGGCGCCACAGTTCTGTGGGTCGCTCGACGTGTCCGCGCAAAACCGCCCGCGCTCCGGCGCCGAACAATATGCAAGTCCGAGGCAGAGCGGTGTGCAGTGACCACCGATGCATGCTTCGTACGGTTGGCAGGACTTTTCGCATGCGCCGCAATTCGCCGCGTCAACCGCGAGGTCGGCGCAGACCAGACCACCGGAAGGCGCGCGGCAATGCGTGCTGCCTGGAGTGCATTCCGGCGTGCAAACGCTGGCCACGCAACTCTGCGTAGCGCCGCAAGCGGTCCCGCAGGTTCCGCAGTTTGCTGGGTCATTCCGCACGTCGGCGCAATACGCTCCGCCATCGGCGCTGCAGGTCGAGAGCGGTGATGCACATTCAAGGGCGCATGTGCCGGATCGACAAAGTTCGCCCGCCGCGCAGCTCCTCCCGCATGCGCCGCAGTTGGCCGGGTCTACACTCGTGTCAACGCACCGTGGACTGCCGGCGTCGAATTGCGAAGTGCACCCTGTGGTGCCGGCCGGGCAATGCAGCATGCAAGCGCCCGCCGTGCACTTCTCGTCGCTGGAGCACGCCACGTCGCACTGACCGCAGTGCTTGTTCTCGACCTGCGTGTTCACGCACGCATCACCGCAAGCGCGCTTGGTAGATTCGCAAGTCATCACGTCAGCCAGGTGTATCGCGGCTTCGGGTCCGGTTACATCGAAGCCGGCCTCCACCGCCGAAGCGTCCAGGGCATCGTGCGCTTCGAGCCCATCGAGTGACGTAGCTCCACAGTTCACGAGTGCGACGCCGACGAGGCCAAGCATCGCTAGCGTAGTGGTGAGCCTGATGCTTGTCGCGGTCATTCCCATCGGTAAGTTGGCGCAGTCGGTCGATGTCGGGTCCACACTGGTGACGTTCCAACGTGGACACAGCGTCGGATCACAGGGGTGCCCTTTGGCCAGGTCGCGCGCCGCACGTTTGCAATGGCTGAGGCTTGCAGCCGCGTGACCTGGTCGGCGTTGAGTTGGGGGCCGTGCGAACGACGGCACCCGCATCCGCACGTAGCTTGGCATGAGGCGGCGTTGCGCTCCAGCCCGCAGGACGCCGCGCTTCTTGAGCGGAGACGCGAACCCCCGCGCCCCCTACGCCGAGAACGTCGCCCAGGCGCCGCTGACGACGTTCTCCTGGCGCTCCTTCACGCTGACGCGCATCGCGATCTTTCCTGGCGCGACGATGTACCCGTCGGTGACGAGCGTGTCGCCGGGCCACACGGGCTTGCGGAACTGACACTCGAAGGCCGTGAGCTTCCGCGCGTCGCCGCCGCAGGCGCCGAGGATCGCGTGGCGAACCATGTGCCCGTACGTCGCGAGGCCGTGCAGGATGGGGCCGCGCTCGAAGCCGACGGTCTTCGCAAACTCCGGATCGGCGTGGAGCGGGTTCACGTCGCCCGAGAGGCGATAGAGGAGCGCCTGCTCGGGGCTCGTCTGCTGCTCGATGTGGAAGTCGGGCGTCGTGTCGCTCGGCGGAAGGCTGATGCCGGTGTCTTCGCGCGGCGGGGGCTCGCCACCAAAGCCGCCTTCGCCGCGGCAGATGATCGACGACGTGGTCGTCGCCAACGCTTCGCCGCTCTCCGACTCGATGGCCGTGTCGATGACGACCTGCGCCATCTTCTTCATGTCGTAGATGCCGCGGACCGTCGAGCGCGACACGACCGTGGCGCTCGGCGCGAAGGGCTTGTGCACGCGCACGCGCTCGCCGCCAAAGACGACCATCTCGAAGTTCGCGTTGGTCATCCGCAGCGCCTCGAACATCGGCGCGAACTCGGGCACGACGGCGAAGCTCGGGAAGACCTTCGGGCCGCGACCCTCGAAGAGGTAGTCGAGCTCATCTTTGCGCGCGCCGATGCCGAGCGCGTAGAGGACTGCGTCCTTCCACGTGTACGTGAATCGGTGGGCTTCCGTGACTTTCCCGCGAGCCTGTAGGTCGAGCGCCATGGGGCGTCTTTCGCGCGCTCGTGGCGGCGCGTCAAGCCGCGGCAAGGGCCCGTCGGCCCGCACGCACTGCTCGGCGCGCCGCTCCTGGACGCCGCTCGCCGGACGCCGCTATTGAGACTGCGCCCGCGCGACGCGCAGGGGATTGAGCGGACCGTCCTCGGCGGGCGCCTCGCTCACCACGTTGTATTCGCACTCGCCCGCGTATTCGGCGGCCTCCGCCTCCGAGGCGATGCGGAGCGCGTCGTTGCCGATGTTGATCTCGTGCTGCAAGTGAACGCGCTCGCCGGCCGCCAGCGTGAGCGTTCGATCCGACGCGTCGGTGCCGCCAGCCACGCTGATGCGGTGGCGCCCCGGCTCCGCGTGCCAACAGAAGTACGAGTGGGCCGAGGTGGCGCCTACGAGTTGACCGTTGTCGCGCACCGGAACCGTGAGCAATGCGCCGAGGCTCGTGGGCCGGAAGAGGCACACGGTCGCGACGTCAGGCCGCGGCGGACCGAGCGCTGGCACGGGCGGCTGAGCGACGGGCCTGAGCGCATAGCTGGAGCAGCCCATCGCTGCGAAGGCCGAAGCCACAAGCCACGCGAAGGCCAACGGAGCGCCGAAGAGCGGGGGCGGGGAGCGCATGCTGCCGGCTCGATAGCACGTCCCGTACCGCGCGGGCCGCACGGAGAATTGCGGGCATTGCGCCGCGCGCGTGAACGCCGCGACACAGACGGGCTGCGCAAAATCGTCAGCGAACCGTGTCGGTGGCGCGCTTCGGCAGAAGCTGACGGAGCTGCCACGCGCTCGTGTAGGTCTTCTCCTGGACCTCGTTCAGCTTCTCGCGGAGCCGCATGCCGAAGAAGGCGGCGACGAAGATGCAAACGAGCGCGCTCAAGAGCTGAAGGTGGAGGCCGGCGCCGATCTTGGAGGCGCCGAAGACGATCTCGGGGCGAATGATGTGGAACGTGGCGAGGAGCCACGGCGCGAGGACCGACAGCGACGTCGCGACGAAGGGAACGAAGCGGCGGTTCCTGCGCATGGCGAGCGTGAAGCCCATCGCGAGCACCGTCGCGAAGGTGGCCGTGAGCGCGAGTGAGTGGAAGACCAGCGTCGTCATGCTGACGGCCAACGCGCCCAAGATCGGCTCGACGACGTGCGAATAGCCGTCGGGCCGCGGCTTGATGGCGACGGCCACGAGGACGCTGCCGGCGGCGCTCCACGTGAACGCGTTGGCCAAGAGCGCCTCGAGCGTGCCGATGCCCGCGAGGTAGAAGACCGGCAGGAGCAAAACCCACGCGAAGAACCCCAGCGCGCCCGCGACGGCGCGCGTCCGTTGAAAGCTGCGCTCGGCGCCGTGCATCTCGGCGCGCGCGTCCTTGGCATCTCCTTGGGGCCCTCCGTCATGAGCGAGACGAGGGTGCGAAGCGCCGCCGCGTTCTCCGGATCGAAGGCCAAGGCGCGACCGACCGACGAGAGCGCCTGGCTGCGGGCCTCAATGGCACCCTCGCCGCCCTTCTGGGCGCGTTCGCGGAACGCCTGGGCGATGGTCGCGTGCTTCTCGGACATCGCCCGCCGGAGCGCCAGATCGCGGTCCCCTGCCATGTACGCGTCGAGCGCGTCGTGAAGCTCCTTCACGGTGGCGTATCGCTCGCTCGGATCGCACGCCGTCGCCTTCATGCAGATGGCGTCGAGCTCCGGCGCGATGTCGAGGTCGGGCGCCGCGGCCGACGGTCGCACGGGCTTGCCCACGAGGGTTCGCTCGAGCAGTTGGGCCCGCGTGCCGCGGTGGAGGGGGCGGTGCGTGAGCAATTCGAAGAGCGTCGCGCCGAGACCGTAGACGTCGGTCCTAGCGTCGATGGGCTGTTGGCGAATTTGCTCCGGTGCCATGTACCCAGGCGTCCCGCCGCCCGAGTTCGAGCTGACGTCGCGATCCGGGTCGGCGTGCGCAGCGATACCCCAGTCGAGGACGTAGACCTCACCGAACGAGCCGAGCATGATGTTGGCTGGCTTGATGTCGCAGTGAAAAACCGCGCGCATGTGTGCGTAGTGGACCGCGAGGCACACGCTCTCGAAGGCGACGAGCAGGCGATGTTGGCTGTGGTCTGGCGGCGCGGCGTCGCCGTCGTTCCGGAGGCCCTTGATGATTTGCTCGAGGGTGAGGCCCTGCACGCGGCGCATCGTGAAGTAGAGCGAGCCCGTCTCGTCGGTCCCCATGTCGTAGACGGGGACGATGGCCGGGTGCTCGAGCTGGGCCTGCGCGAGCACCTCACGCACGAACTGAGCGCGGTCCTGCTTGAGCGCGGCGCGCTCGGGACGGATCAGCTTCATGGCAACGGGCCGGCGGACGCGCCGGTCCACGCAGAGGCGAACCTCGCCCATTCCGCCTTCGCCGAGGACGGCGGAGAAGTCGTAGCGATCGCTTTCGGGCAGCTCGTCGAAGCTGGGGTCGGGCACGTCGCTGTGGGGCTTGGCCCGCGTGTGCTCGCCGGATTCGAAGGCGAACGCTGTCCCGCGAGCGGAGGTCGCTCCGGAGATCGGTCCCTGTTCCACGGGGCTGCGAGGGGGGCGACGCGCATGCCTCCCTCGAAGCAACGGGTGTGCCCTCGCGAGGGAGGGGAATCCTGCGGGGTTACGGCCCGCGCCTTGGATCGCCTGGAAAAATCCGGTCCGAGGCTGGCTCGGGGGCAAGCTGGCCAGGCATCCCACATGCGCCTTCGCGAGGGCATTTCGGGCATGGCCCGCGAATTGGGAAACTCCGCACGCGACGCGATGTCAGCAAGGCCGGAGCTCGTGCGCCGCAACCGGCCCGATTCGCTCCTCTTGGAGGAAACGATGACGCGCACTCGCGCCGCCACGGTGACGTTCGCCTTCGCTTTGACTTTCGCGCCTGCCCTTGCGCACGCCGAGGGCCCGGCGCGCCTGCCCTTGCGGACGGTGCGCTTCTACGAGGTGGGCGTCGGATACTTTGAGCGCAAAGGACAGCTCGACGGCGCTTCCACGCTGACCTTGCCGCTCCCCACGTCGCAGCTCGACGACGCGCTCAAGAGCCTCGTCGTGCTGTCGAGCGACGGCAAAGCGCGCCTCGCGGCCGTCGAGTTCGACAGCACCGTGGGCCCCGAGCTCGGACGAGCGCTCGCGGGCCTCGAAGGCGTCTCGGAGGCGCCGCTCGACTGGGTGCGCGTGCTTCGGAGCATGAAGGGCGCCGACGTCGCGGTGCAGACGCGCGGCGACACGATTCGCGGGCGCCTCGTTGACGTGCTCGACGCGTCGGCTGACGAGCGCGGCGAGTGCGTGGAGCCCATTCCACAACAGGTGAGCGTCAAGGCCGGTGAGGGCGTGAGCGGTCACTGCCGCGCCCTCGCAAAGAGCGCCTCGCTGGTCATGCTCACGTCGGAGGGCTCGCTCAAGCGGATTCGAAGCACCGAGGTCCAGGGCGTGAAGCCCCGCGACGCGGGGCTCTCGGATCGGCTGCGCACCGCGCTGTCCGCCGTGGTTCCGGGGAGCGATCAGCTCTCGCGGGGCGTTCGCGTCTTGGGGACACCGGGGAGCCAGGTGACGCTCGGCTACGTCACGGAGACTCCCGTGTGGCGCTCCACGTACCGCGTCGTCTTTCAGGGGGCGAAGGCCGCGCTCCAAGGCTGGGCCCTCATCCACAACGACAGCGACGAAGCCTGGCGCGGCGTGCGCGTCGAGTTGGTCAACGGCCGGCCCGATGCGTTTCTCTATCCGCTCGCGGCGCCGCGTTACGCTCGTCGCGATCTCGTCACGCCGGAGAACGCGCTGTCTACCGTTCCGCAGCTCTTGGCCGATGGTAGCCCCGATCGCCAGTGGCGCGGCGAAAGCGGCGGTCTCGGACTCAGGGGCGTCGGTGAAGGCGGCGGCGGGCGAGGGGAGGGCATCGGCCTCGGCACGATTGGGACCATCGGTCGCGGTTCGGGCAGCGGTGTCACGAAGGGCACCAACGGCGCCAGCGATGCGCCGAGCACGGAGCTGAGCGTCGGCAGCCTCGCGGGGGTCGCCGGCGCGACGGGCGCCGCCTCGGAGGCTCTCTTCCGCTACTCGCTGCCGGACGCCATCGATCTACGACCTCACGGCTCGGCCCTCGTGCCGTTCCTCTCGCAGGCGTCGTTCGCGGCCAAACGCGTGACCTGGTTCGCCCACGCCGGCGAGACGGGGCGGAGCGCGGCCCGCCTTCAGAACGACACGAACCAGACCATGCCGCCAGGGACGTTGGCGTTCTTCGCCGACGGGGGCTTCGCGGGCGAGACGCTCCTCGAGCGCCTCAAACCCGGCGACGTGCGCGTCCTCGGCTTCGGTGTCGACCTCGACGTGTCGCTGGACGTGGCCGATACCGTCGAAAGCGAAGAGGTTCGTGCGGTGAGCTCCGACGGCGCCGCGCTGACCGAGCACTTCGTGAAGCGGCGAATCCTCACGTGTGACCTCGACAACCGCTCCGGCACGGCGCGCGAGGTCTACTTCACGCTTCCCGTGGTCGACAACGCGCGCGTCGTCGGCGCCGATGCCCTCGACTTTGACACGCAGGCGAAGACGCCGCTCGCTCGCTTCGACGTGGCACCGAAGACGACGCTCAGCAAGACCCTTCGCGTTGAAGAAGGGCTGCGCCGGGCTCATCCGCTCGCGACGTTGACGCGCGAGCTCGTGGCGCGCGTCGCGGCGTCGCCCAAGCTCGCCGAGCCGCAGAAGCGGAGCCTGGGGCAGGTCGCCATGTTGCTCGGCCGAGCAGAGGCGTGGCGCGTGGAGAAGGACCGCATCGCAGCCGAGCAGAAGACCGCCCTGGACGACATGAAGCGCCTGCGCGAACACATGGCCGCGGGCCGCGGTGACGACAAGGAGCCCTTCGCGGCGCGCATCCTCGAGGTCGAGGATCGCCTGAAGGTCATACGCACGAAGGTGGCGGCGGCCGAGCGCGCAGAGGCGACGTTGCGAGAGCTCGTCGCCGCGGAGCTCGTACGGCTCAAGAAGGCGTGAGCCTCTCTTCGGAGACGGCGCGCGCCATGCGAGAGACGGCCTCTTCAAGGAGCGCGCGCGACGTCGCGATGTTGAGGCGCGCGAAGCCTTGGCCGCCGGGGCCAAACGTTGGGCCGGGCGAGAGCGCGACCTTGCCTCGTTCAAGAAAGACGCGCGACGGGTCGCGCGTCAGCTTGAGCGCGCGGCAATCGAGCCACGTGAGGTAGCCGGCCTCCGGCGGGCGGTAAGCGACCTCCGGGAGCTCTTTCGCGAGGAGCTCGCCGAGGAGCGCCCGGTTGCGCTCCAAGATCGCGCGCGCGCTCGCGAGCCAATCGGCGCCGTCGCGGAAGGCGGCCTTGGCGGCGAGCACCCCCAAGTGCCCTGCGTGGTAGGGGAGCTCGGGCGGCAGTCGCGCCACGACGTCTCGCGCCTCCGGCGACGTCGCGATCACGAGCGCCGCCTTCAGGCCCGCCAAGTTCCACGCCTTCGACGCGCTCGCCAGCGTGATGCCGCGCCGCGCGGCGGCCTCCGACACCGTGGCGAAGGGCACGTGTGCCGCGCCGCTGAGCGTGAGCGGCGCGTGGATCTCGTCGGAGACGACGAGGACGCCATGCTGATCGGCGAGCTTCGCGAGGGCCTCGAGCGACGCGCGGTGATGAACGATGCCCGTCGGGTTTTGGGGTGAGCAGAGGAGGTGCATGCGAGCGCCGGCGGCGAACGCTCGACCAAGGCCTTCGAGGTCGAGGCACGGGCGGCCGTTGTCGGTGGCGAGCGGCACTTGAACGAGCGTGCGACCGAGCTCGCGGACCGTCGAGGCGAAGGGCGAGTAGACGGGCGGATCGATCACGATGGCGTCGCCGGGCGCGGTGGCCACGCGCAAGAGCTCCGAGACGCCAGTCATCACATCGGGCACGACCTTCACGTCCGCGCCGTCGACGACCCAACCGTAGGCGCCCTTGGCCCATGCCGCGTAGCCCGCGCCGAGATCGCCGGGGTACGCGTAGCCGCAGTCGTGCTTGGAGATGGCGTCGTGCAGCGCGCGCGTGATCGGTTCGGCGAGCGGGTAGTCCATCTCGGCGACCCACGCGGGCAAGACGTCGTCGCCGTAGACGCGCCATTTGGCGCTCTGGCGTTGCCGAAGCTCGGCGAGGGTGATGGCGTCGAAGGGGTGACTGTTCACGGCCGCACTATAGGGCGATCTTTCCAGGCGTGCTTGAGGCTCGGCCCTGAGGGTTTGCCAGCACGGATGGTCGCGCTATACGAGGCCGCCGAGCGGGGCCTGCCGCGGGGCGAGGGCATTGATGAGGAAGCGGTTGGTCCTTCTAGCGTGCGTCGTGACTTGCGGTTGCCGCGGGCGCGCCGAGGAGACGCGCCCCGTGCCGGTGCCGCGCGCGGCGCTCGTGCTGGCGACGTCGACGACGCTCGAGCCAGCTTCCGCGTCGTCCATCGACGCGGGGTCGGGCGCAGCCGCGCGGCTTGGCACTTCGGTCGCAACTTCGCCGTGTGGCGAGATGGTCCACGTTCACGGCGACTACTGCCCGACCGTCGAGCACAAGTGCCTCGCGTGGCTCGACCCGCCGGGCGACCGCTACGAGCACTTCCGCTGCGCGCGTTACGCTCGGCCGGCGACCTGCAAGGCGCCGCGGCGCTCACTCGACTTTTGCATCGCGCGCACGGAAGAGCACGATCCGGGGACGCTCGTGCCGGTCAATCGCGCGTCGTGGACCGAGGCGACGCGCATCTGCCGCGCCCAAGGCGCGCGCCTGTGCACTGCGTCCGAATGGCAGTTCGCGTGCGAAGGCGAAGAGATGCGGCCTTACGCCTACGGCTTCGAACGTGACTCGTCCGCGTGCAACGTCGACATCGCCGCGGGCCTCGGACGCGTGGGGCGGCTCGTCGACCATCGCGTGGCTGTGGGCTCCAAGCCGCGATGCACGAGCGCCTTCGGGGTCTTCGACATGGCGGGCAACGTGGACGAGTGGGTGACGCTCGAGGGGCTGCCGCGCGGCACGCGCGAGGTCATGAAGGGCTCTTGGTGGATACCCGGCAAGCACACCTGCCGAGCGCAGCAGGCCGGCCACGGCGACAGCTATGGAGGCACAGAGACGGGCGTGCGTTGCTGCCGCGACAGCAACGCGACGTTGGCCAGTCGTTAGCAGCCCCTTGGCACACGGTGGCACCGAGCGCGCCGTCCATCGCTGGCAAACTAGTGTGCGGAGCCTCTGGCACGCGAGGTGCCTCGCGGCGGCGCATGAACGCACGACTCGGCCCCGCCCTTGTGGCTTTGCTTTCGTTGGTCGTACCGGTGGCCTGCGGCGCCGTGAGCGACGGCACCTTGCCAAACACGTCGACCGCGGACGGCGGGGCTGCTGACGGCGCCGCCGGCGCCAGCCTCGCGAAGTCCACCGATGTCGCGAAGGGCGCGGACGCTTCGGCCAAGGCGGACGCGGCGGCGTCATGTGCAACGGCAAAGGAGGGCCAAGCGTGCGGCAGCGAGGGCCAGATGTGCACGCCATCGCCGTGCAACGACCCGTGCCAATTCTGCAACATACTGTCTTGCCAATCGGGCACTTGGCAGAGGATGGAAGCGTTCCCGCTCCCGCAAACCGAGTGCGCACCCTCGTTCGCGTGCGGTTCGTTCACGTGCAAGCGCGGTGAGTTTTGCGTGGCGCGCCACTCGGGTCCGATGCCTCTCGAAGGCGGCTCCGGTGTCTCGTACGAATGCGTCGACCTTCAAACGACCTGCGGCGGCGGCTGCGCTTGCGCCCTGTCCGCCGCCAAGTTGCTGAACCTCGCGTGCACGCCGACGACCTGCGACGCGCCAGCCGGAGGGCCGGTCGTCCAGTGTTACGGCATCTGAGTGACGTTCCCGCGTGACCGTGCGACCGTTCGCGTCGCCCTTTGATTTGGTTCCTCGTCACATTCGTGGGCTTCGCGGTGCTCGCCCCGTTGGCCGTGTGGCTCGAGCGTCGCGCGGGGGCGCCGGCGCGGCCGAAGAGCGCGCTCCGCGTCGACCTCGCGTTTTGGCTCATCACGCCGCTCTTCACGGGGACGCTCGCCAGGCTCTTCACCTTCGGCGTCGTGGGGCTCATCGGCGTGGCCTTCGGCTTCGGCACCGACGGGCCGGGCTTCCTCGCGCGCATCGAACGCGCGATGCCCTTCGGCCGGATGCCTTGGGCTCTGTCGTTCGTCCTTGCCGTCGTCTTCGCCGACTTCGTCGGGTACCTGAGCCATCGGCTCCGCCACCGCGGTCCCTTCTGGCGCGCCCACGCGGTGCATCACGCGCCGCGCGACTTGGTCGCGCTCTCGGCGGCTCGTCTGCACCCGCTCGATGAGATGCTCGACGCGGTGCTCGTCGGCGTGGCCGTGCTCTTCGTGGGCTTCCCCATCGGAGTCTTCGCCGCGCTCGGGCCCGCCTTCTTTCTGCATACGCTCCTCCTTCACGCGCGCCTTCCCTGGACCTTCGGGCCGCTTCGCTTCGTCTTCGTTTCGCCTCTGAACCATCGGCGTCACCACGCGAGAGAGCAGCGCCTCGCGAACTTCGCGGGCGTGCTCTCGCTCTTCGACGTGCTCTTCGGGACGTTCGACGACGCCCCAGCGCTCGCGACGGGCCTCAGCGGACCAGGGGCCGATCGCGAGGTGGACCGCGTGGGGCACTGGCTGGTCCGCCCGTTCAAGACCTCGTCGTGACGGGGCCTTCGACTTTCGGCTCATCGGGATTCGTGCAAGCCTCCGCCGATGAAGTCGACGCGAATCGCAGCGCTCTCGGTGGTTACGGCTTGTGCGGTGTTCGCGGCGTGCGGCGACGACACGGACAACGAGGGCGGCGGCGCCGACGCAGGGACGCTCTTCGACGCGGCTTCCAGCGGCGACGCGACGACCTCCGCGGATGCCGCGAAGTCCGACGCTGCGACCGGGACCGATGCAACGGTCCCCGATGCGACCGTCCCTGACGCGGCGAGCGAGGGCGGCGGTGACGCGGCGTTTGGCGATGCGGCCAATGACGCGGCGACGCCCGACGCAACGCCGGACGCGGCGACGCCCATCACGTACGCGAGCTGCAAGGCGGCCTTGCTCGCAGTGCCGCAGGCGACGAGCGGCAGCTACTTGATCGACCCCGATGGCGTCGGCCCCCTCGAGCCGCTCAACCTCTATTGCGACATGGCCTATAGCGGTGGCGGCTGGACGCTCATCTTTTCGAACATCGCCGACCACTTCATCCTCGATCCGGGTGACGCGGGGAGCGACGCCGCGGCCGACGCGGCGTTCTATCTGCGAGAGCCTGCGCCCGGCCGACTCGGCGCCCTAAAGGGCCCCCATGCGCAGGCCTTGGCCCTCGGAGCGACGCTCGCGCACGTCCGAACGCCCTTTGCCGCTGGCGCTGAGATTGATGGCGGCGCCGACGCCGGCTTCATCACAAGCATCGCGCCTGGCGACGGTGGACCGTCGCGGGCCATTGGCAACCTCCGCACGCTCGCGCTGATGAACGCCAACGGCGACGGCGGCTTCGCGTCCGATTGGACCGGGCCGTTTGCAAACGCGGCACACCTGAGTTTCTTGATCGGGGGAGTCTGCCCCAACGTCAACACGACCACGTACCCGCAGATCTACTGGGCGTGCAACAACTTCACCGGCCTCCACGTGGGCATCGGCGGCGCGAAGTGGGAATTTATTTCGATCCCGGCTCCCAGCGTCGACATGCAAGTCTACGTTCGCTGACTTAGCCCCCCCTCGTGCTGTCGCGCATCCTCGTGTGGTTGGCCCTTGCCGGCGTCCTCGCGCCCTTCATCGTCTACGCGGCGCGCGACGCCATTTATCACTTCGGCCCCCGCAAGCCCGGCGCCGCCGAGAACCTCGTGCACCTCACGCTGGGCGCGTCGCAGGTGCTCTTCATCGTCGGCGCCTTTCGCGCGAACCTCGCGCAAGAGCTCTTGGGGCTCGTCTCCATCGCCGTCTTCGGCGTCATCGATGAGTTCTTCTTTCATCGAGACCTTCCGCCTGCCGAGACGGATCTTCATGCGAAGGCGCACATGTTCCTCTTCGCGTTCGTCGCCGTCGCGCTGGCGCTGAACCACCTTCCGCCCCTCTTGACGTCGTGGCCTCCGTCTTGGAGCGCGTCCTGATTTCCATCGACGAGCGCCACTACCAGTGGGGGTACCCCGTCACGGCGACCGTCGCGTTGGTGCTCGCGGTCCTCGTGCCGACGCACCGGCACGTGGCGACGGCAGCGCGGCGGCACTACGTCGTGCTCCAAGCGCTGACGCTCCTCGGCGCCATCATCGGCGCGAAGCTCGCCTTCCTGGCTGGCGATCTCGGCTGGCCCCTCCATCACGTGGGCTGGTCCGAAGTGCTGTTCTCGGGGCGTTCGATCACGGGCGGACTCCTCGGCGGCTTTCTTTCGGCGGAGCTTGGCAAGCGTGTGCTCGCCTATCGCGAACTCCCAAACGACCACTTCGCCGCCAAGTTGCCGCTCTCGATTGCCATCGGTCGCGTCGGTTGCGTTCTCGCGGGCTGCTGCGCCGGCGTGCCCGTGGCCCCGGGCCCGCTCGCGGTCGTCTACTCCGATGGCGTCGCGCGCTTCCCGGCGCAGCTCATCGAGCTCGCGTTTCAGGTGGCGGCCTTCGGCGTTCTCGCGGGCGTCGTCCGCCGCGGCGCGCTGCGAGGCCGGGTCTTCGCCACGTACATGATGGCGTACGGAGCCTTTCGCGTCGTCGTCGAGGCGTGGCGCGTAACCCCCAAGTCCATCGCCGGCGCCTCTGGCTACCAGTGGCTTTCGCTCGCCTTGGTGATGGCCGGTGCCTACTCCTTTGCGTGGTACTCTCGCGCCGCACGGCGAGCCCCAGCGATCCATACCGAATGAACGCCCCTAAGAAGTCACTGCCACCGTGGTTCGTCATCTTGCTCGGCCTCTTGGCGGTTGTGGGCTTCATCGTCGTGGCTGGTTTCGGACTCATTCTCTTCACCTGCAGTCGGCACTGAGCCCGCACGGAGCCCATGCTGCGCGGACCGAAGCTCCTCTGGCACGACACGCTCGTGGCGCATCCCGAGACGCACGCCTGGGTCTTGAGCCTCTACCGCGCCGGCGAATTTCATCCGCAGACCGTGGACGACTATTTTCCGTCGTGGGCGGCCCCGACCGACGAGCTTCGCGTCGCGATGGAGCGCCACGCCGCCGACGAGGGGCGCCACGTGCGCATCTACGACCGGGCCATCGCTCGCCTAGGTGTTCCTCGCGTCGAGTTTTCGGGGCGCGACGTCTTCAACGTCGTCATTCGCCACGAGACCTCGGCGGCCTTCGCCGTCACTCAAGAGGACGCGCCCGACGTGCGCGTCACGAAGGTCGCGCATTTTCTCGCCCACGCGCACCACCTCGAAAAGCGTATCGCGCGGTCCCTCGAGTTTCACTTGGACGCGTGCCATCGCATAGGCGCCTCCGCCGTCGCCGCGGCGGTCCAGGCGGTGCACGGCGACGAGGAGCGGCACGCGCGCTACACACGCGAGGCGGTCTTTGATCTTCTTCCACGCCCTCGCGCCCTCGCCACGCTGGCCATGCATCGGGCTGCCGAGCGGCGGGCGCATTTGGCGTTCTCGTCTCGGCAAGTACGCTCGTTTCTCAGCACGTTCAAGCGGAGGGGCACCCTTCGCGACCGCACGCTCTTTCGCGCCGCGGCAGCCATGATGGAGTCGGCGCATGACCTCCTCGATTGATTCAAGTGCGCCGCCGGCGAAACGCCGCGTCTCACTCCTCGGCGGAGCGCCGCCCGAGGTGTCGTCGCTCGGTCTTGCGCGGGCGGAGGCTCAGGCCTTGGGGGCCGTGGCCGCTGCGTCGCACTTTGCGGTGACCGAGCTGCACATGCCGCTCAAGACCACCGTGAGCCTGTGCGGCGACTGCCTCACGTACGTGCCGGCCTTCGTATACGAGCAAGGCGGCCGCGTCCTCATGGCGAAGGCCTGCCCGCGTCATGGCCGGGCGACGGCGGTCGTTGAAAACGACGCCCGCTTCTATTTTCTTGTCGAACAAGGATCGCAACGGTCGCGTGTACGCCAAGGAGCGCATCTTCGAGATCCCCGAGTGGTCGACGCGATCGTCGTCGAGCGCCGGCGCTGCCACTTCCAGCAGCTGCTGCGAGGGCGGCGCGTGCGAGCCCGCGGGGCAGGCGTTGGGGCCCGGCGCGGACCAGTCCGCCAACAAGACGTGCACTGTTCTCATCGAGGTGACCGACGCGTGCAACCTCGCCTGTCCCGTCTGTTACAGCGACGCCAAGGGCGACAAGAAGCTGCCGCTCGAGGCGTTCAAGACGTACCTCTCGGCGCTCGTCGAGCAAAAGGGCGGCCTCGACTCCGTGCAGCTCACGGGCGGCGAGGCGCTCCTCCACCCTGAGTTCTGGGAGCTCTTCACGTTCGCCGTCACGCACCCGCGCATCAAGAAGGTCTACCTGCCGACCAACGGGCTCTTGCTCCGACGCGGCGACCTGCTCGAGAGGCTCGCGCGGCACAAGGACAAGCTCATGGTCCTCCTGCAGTTCGACGCGCTATCGGACGCCGCCGACGCGTCGCTGCGTGGGGCGACGCCCGGTCGCGCGCGCCTCCTTGTGCTGGCGCGCCTCGGCGAGTTGGGGATCCACACGCAGCTCACCATGACGTTGGCCCGCGGCGTCAACCTTGACGAGGTCGGTGACGTCGTCGCCTTGGCCCTCAAGCACGAGCACGTGAAGGTCGTGGCGATGCAGCCGGCGGCGTACTCGGGGCGCTACGAACTCGACGCGAGCCCGATGGACCGGCTCACCCTCTCAGACATCGTCAAGGCCATCGCGAAGAGCGGCGCCGCGCGCACGAAGGAGACCGACTTCGTTCCCATTCCCTGCAGTCACCCTGCGTGCGGCTTCATCAC
The DNA here is from genome assembly GCA_016703425.1 of Myxococcales bacterium. NCBI lineage: Bacteria > Pseudomonadati > Myxococcota > Myxococcia > Myxococcales > Myxococcales bacterium. The sequence goes on along the minus strand of JADJCA010000031.1, from coordinate 125,613 downwards.
GCTGTTCGCGCGCCGCTTCGGCCTCGTCGCCAACATCGCGCGCCACGTCGACCTGGCGCGCGCCATGGATACGGTGGCATACCGCACGCTCCTCTCCACCGACGAGCTGCGGGGCGCGCTTCGCGACTCAGCGCCCAACATCGTGCAGCGTGCCGCTGTGGCTATCGGTGAGAAGCTCGTCCGCTCGACCGATGTGTTCACCATCGCCATCAAGCCGTTCATGGATCGCCACAACTACGATCAAGACCGCGTCGAGAGCTGCTGCCACCACATGCTCGATACGAAGGGCAACCTCCGCTCGTTCTGCGAATACAACGCGCTCCTCCGCCAGACGGACCCCTTTACCGTGCCCCTCCGCGAGGCGCTCGCTTGAGCGAGAGCGCGAGCAAGAGCGGCACAACGGCCGCCGGGCCGTAGAGGGCGAGGGCCGCCCCGCTGTCGGCGAAGAGGCCCCCGAAGGTCCCATGCCGGAGCGCGTCGACCACGAGGTACGCGGCCACGAGCGCGCCCGCGACGAGGGGCACCGCGTCGCCGAGCACGAGGACCTGCCGTGCGCGACCATGGCCCCGCGCGAAGAGCACGAGGCCCGCAAAGACGAGGAGGGCGCCGAAGCCGAAAACGCCCGTGATGACGAGCGACATCTCTCCGCCGACGAGGCCGATGAAGGCCCAAAAGAGCGCCGCGAGCACGTGCACGAGGAGCACGCCGACGGGCAGGCGGTCGCTTGCGGGGGTCGCGCTCACGAGGGGTCGCTCACGGGCCTGGCTTACGCCGCCGCCGGCCGGGCCTCAAGGCGCCTCTCGCGTTGCCGCCGGGCGCCGCGCCTTGTAGTCGTTGTCCGTCATGGGAAGGCGAAGGCGCGCGCTCTTGGACCTCGCGCGCCGCCTCGTGTCGCGTATCGCGAGGCGCCTACGCGCCAAGGCGGGTCGCAGCCCGAAGGGTGCGGCGCCGGCAAAAAACGCGGAAGTGCCCCGTGAGGTGCAGCAAAAAGCGGGCTATAAAGAGCCCCTGGTTGGCGTCGGCCACGAGGTCGCGCCCGAGGTGTCTTTCATGTCGACCGACAACGGAATTTCTCCCGAGCTCACCAAGACGGCGAACGACGTTCGCGCAAGCTTCCTCTCGTATTTCGCCAAGCGCGGACACGAGGTGGTGCCCAGCGCCTCGCTCGTGCCCCAGAGCGATCCGACGTTGATGTTCGTCAACGCCGGCATGGTGCAGTTCAAGGACGTCTTCACCGGCAAGGAGTCGCGGCCCTACAAGCGAGCCGCCTCGAGCCAGAAGTGCATTCGCATCAGCGGCAAGCACAACGATCTCGAAAACGTCGGCGTGACGGCGCGCCACCACACGTTCTTCGAGATGCTCGGCAACTTCAGCTTCGGCGACTACTTCAAGGAAGAAGCCATCGTGAGCGCCTGGGAGCTTCTCACCAAGGAGTGGCGCCTGCCGGAAGACCGGCTCGTGGTGACGGTCTTCGGCGGTGAAGACGGCCTCGCCGCCGACGACGAAGCGCGCGCCTTGTGGCGCAAAGTCACCGGCATGGACGACTCGCGCATCGTCGGCATGGGCATGAAGGACAACTTCTGGCAGATGGGCGAAACGGGCCCCTGCGGCCCATGCTCCGAGATCCACGTCTTCCTCGGCGACTCGCCCGACGTGTCGCTGCTTGGCCAAGAGCCCGACGACAAGGGCCGCGGCTGGATGGAGATCTGGAACCTCGTCTTCATGCAATACGAGCGCACGCTGGCCGACGGCGCCTACCGGCTCGATCCGTTGCCGGCGCCCTGCGTCGACACCGGCTCAGGCCTCGAGCGCGTCGCCAGCGTCCTTCAGGGCAAGCTCTCGAACTACGACGGCGATTTGCTCCGAGCCCTCGTCGATAAGGCGTCCGACATCAGCGGCAAGCGCTACCACGCGTCGCTCGCCGACGACGACGTCTCGATGCGCGTCATCGCCGACCACGCTCGCACGGCTGCGTTCCTTATCGCCGAGGGCGTGTTTCCGGACCGTGCAGGCCGCGAATATGTCCTTCGCCGTGTCATGCGTCGCGCCATTCGGCACGGTCACCGGCTCGGCATTCGCGCGCCGTTCCTCCACGAGGTGTGCCTCGAGACGGTGCGCCTCATGGGCGGCGTGTACCCGGAGCTGGAGGCGCGGCGCGATCTCATCGCCAGCGTCGCCGAGCAAGAGGAGGTCCGCTTCCGCGCGACCATCGATCGCGGCCTCAAGATGCTCGACGACGAGATCGGCTCGCTGAAGGACCGAGGGAGCAACAACATCAGCGGCGAGACGGCCTTCAAGCTCTACGACACCTACGGCTTTCCCCTCGACCTCACCGAGGTCATCGCCAAGGAGCGAGGCATCGAGGTCGACACCGCCGGCTACGAGGTCAAGCTCGCCGAGCAACGCGCGCGCAGCGAAGGCAGCAAGGTCGGCGACGAGGCTGTGCAAGACGTGTGGCGCGAGGCCCTCGAGCTCGTGCCTGGTCGCGCTGTGAAGTTTGTCGGCTACGAGCGCGAGAAGGCGGAAGCCACGGTGGTCGCGGTGGCCAAAGAAGGTGCCCTCGTCGACGGCGTGTCGGCCGGCGACGAAGTGACCTTCGTCTGCGACGCGACGCCCTTCTACGGCGAGTCCGGCGGCCAGGTCGGCGATCGCGACGTTGCCACCACCGAGGGCGGGGCGCGCCTCGTGATCACTGACACGCAGAAGCCCATGACGGGGCTCTTCGTGCATCGCGCGACGGTGGCGGAGGGAACGCTCAACAAGGGCGACAAGGTCCAGCTCACCGTCGACCACGACCTTCGGACCGCGACGCGACGCAACCACTCGGCCACGCACCTGCTTCACTACGCGCTTCGCACCGTGCTCGGTGAGCAGGCGACGCAGAAGGGCTCGCTCGTTGGCCCCGACCGGTTGCGCTTCGACTTCGCCTACCAGCGCGCGCTCACGCCCGAAGAGCTCGTGCGCATCGAAGATCTGGTCAACGACAAGATCATGCTCGACGCGCCCGTCGAAACGGAAGTGCTGCCCATCGACCAGGCGCGCGCCCGCGGCGCGACAGCGATCTTCGAAGAGAAATACGGCGACGTCGTGCGCGTCCTTACGATGACGAAGGACTCGGTGGAGCTCTGCGGCGGCACGCACGCGCGAGCCCTCGGCGAGATCGGCCTCTTCAAGATCTTGAGCGACGGCGGCGTCGCCGCCGGCGTTCGGCGCATCGAGGCCGCTACGGGAAAGAACGCGCTGGCCTATGTGCGCAAGCTCGAGTCGACGCTCAAGGCGGCGGCGCACGAGCTTCGCTCTTCACCGGACGCAGTGCCGGAGCGCGCGCAGAAGCTCTTGGAGCACGGCAAGGAGCTCGAGAAAGAGATCGCCGACCTGAAGCGCAAGATCGCGATGGGCGGCGGCGGCGGCGGCTCCGGCGGCGGCGGCTTCGACGCCATGCTCGAGGGCGCGCGCGAGATCCCCGGCGGTAAGGCGCTCTCGGTGCGCGTCGACGCGGCCGACGCGGCGACGCTGCGCGAAGTGGCCGAGAAGCTCCGCGACAAACTCGGAGAGGCCGTGGTGCTCGTGGGTGCCGTGCAAGGACCGAAGGCCGCCCTCGTGCTCACCGTCTCGAAGGGACTCACGGCGAAGTTCAAGGCTGGCGATCTCATCAAACATGTCGTCGGCATCATCGGCGGCTCGGGTGGCGGCAGGCCCGACATGGTGTAAGTCGGCGGCACCGAGGTCGACAAGCTCGACGCGGCGCTCTCAGCGCTTTACGGCCTCGTGAGCTGAGCGCGCCTACCGGCCTACCGGAGGCGATGTCAGTCGCAGCTCAGCGCGGCGAGCTTGAGCTCGGTCGGTCGTCCCTTCGGGAGCTCTTGCCAAACGACGAAGGCTCTTCCGCCAAAGGTCGCCAGCTCGCTGTCGCCCGCTTCGACGTCCTTCGGCGACACGTCGATCGCGGTGCTCGGTACCAACGCGTCGTTGCAAACGAGGCCGGCCCGCACCCGCGTCTCCTTGCCGGACCCTTCGGTCCACGAGAGAAGGACGCAGGTGGCGTCGATGGTGGCGGCGACGGCCGGCGCGACCGCGGGTGTCGAACCGGTCGCGAGGGTCGCCCGCGTCAGGGCCCCGCTGTCGGCCCAGTGGGTCACGGTGAGCGCGAAAGGCGCCTTTCCCGAACTAGATGCATAATACACGGATGCGCGACCGGCGCTCGACACCACGGCCGGCGCGCCGACATCGAGGCCACGCGCGCTGAGCTGCACGACGGGACCTTGCGGGGCGGCGCGAACGATCTTTCGGCCGACGAGTCCGCCGCCGCGCCGTGCGACGGCGAAGGCCGCATCGCCGCCGCGCGCCAGCGCTGGCACGTCTGCTTTTCCCTTGGGTTCGCAGCCGTCGAGGCCGCCCGCCGGGTCCGCGAAGAGCGGCGGCATCTCGGTGGCCGTCGAAGACACGAGGCGCAGATCGCCGCACTGAGGCAAAAGCGCGAGGGCGTGGTCGCCCATGTCGACGGCGGCGATCCGTTCCCCATCGGGTCCCGGTCCAGGGACCGACTCGTTGACGCGCTTCGCACGCGCCGTCGCCTTGGCGACGTCCGCGAACGTGCACGACAACTTGCCGGCGAAGGCGACCCACGCGCAGGTGGCTGTGCGGAGCGAGCTGTCGGCCGCGGCGAACGGCGCCGCACCGTTGCTGAACGCGTCGACGGCGTCCTGCGAACCGAGCACCGTCGCGGCGCCCCGCGGCGCCAGCGTCTTGGCGTCGAAGAGGCGCGCCATCTCGAAGCGCTGCGTGGCGTCTTCGGGGAACGAGCCGCCGTTTGGCCCGGGCTTTCGCTTCTCGCCCCACGTGACGAGCACAGCGTCGCCGTTGGCCGCGATCGCGTGCGTGATGCCGCCGCGCCCTTCGGTCACGAGCTGCGGCGCGCCGACTCGGCACGCGCGTGACTTCGCACTCGACGGAAGAGGCGCCGCCGATGTGCTCGGCGCCGTCTGGGCTTGGGTTGAGCTGCTCGGCTTGGCCGCTGCCGCGTCGCTTTCAGCGGGGTTGCCCTTTGGGCATCCAGGCAATCCGGTGAGAGCGAGCAGCAAGGCCAGCGGCTGGGGCAGCGTCGAACGCATGGCCCCTCATATCGTTATGGCGTTCGCGAAGGGAAGGATTCGCTCTTCGCCGCGCAGCGGGGTCTAGGCCGCTTCGCGCATCATGGGGGCGATTCCACGGAGGAGTCGAAGCGCATCCGCGGAATCGGGGACACCGGCGGCGCTCGCGAGCCGCGCTTCCACCGGCGCCGACAGGTCACGCGCGAGGTTGACGATGGCGTGCTCACGGACCGCTTGAAGCGCGCGGCGTTCGGCGTCCGTGAGCTGCGCTTCGAGCCACGCGGCGAGATCCCAAGACAGTGCGGCGTGCTCTGTTTCTTCCTCGGCGATGACCGACATGGCGGCCCGCACTTCGCCGTCTTCCGCCCGGCTCGCCTGAAGATGCGCGACCAGCGCGCCGTAGGTCTCTCGAACGCAGCCCTCCTCGGCGTTGTCTCGGGCGATCTCGAAGAGCGAAGGCAGCTTCGTCGTCATCGGCGCGACCTCGGGCGGTCGCGGCGTGACGCCGTGACGCTTCGCGAGGTGGCGCGTCGTGCGCGCGTGGCGGATCTCGTCGCGAATCGCCTTGCGAACGCGGGCCAAGAGCTCGCGCGGCGCACCGTGGTGCGCCAGTTGACGCGCGAGCCTGCGGAACGCGACGACGCTCGCCGCCTCGAGGTTTGCCATCGACTCGAAGTGAACGCCGACGCTGTCGCTCCCGGCTGTGGCCGCCTCGTAGGCGGCGAGCCCTTCGGGACGACGTCCCGCGACGGCGCAGTTGGCCGGGACCTTGAGGTCTTTGCGCGACACCTCGGTCAGGTTTCCCGCCGCATCGACGTGCACCGTGACCTCAAAGGTTGTGGGGCCGCAGTTCTGGCGATCGATGAGGACGAAGTCCCAGCCACCGTCGGCGGTCGTTCGGTATTGCGAGTCTTTGATCTGCGTCGACCCGCAGGACCGTTCGAGGCCCTTGTTTGCGGTGACCCAGAGCGCTTCTTCGAGCGTGTCGAAGGTGCCCGCCAAAGCTTTCATCTCGGCCACGTTGCGCGCGACGCCGATCTCGTCGCCGCGCGTGTAGAGAATGTAGTTCACCGAGCAATCGACGTTGGCGTACGAGGTCGCGGGGTGTTGCGCCTTGCAGGCCTCCCTCGTCGGGGGCAGCACACGGAAGCCCTGCACCTTGGAGAGGCAGGCCGCCGCGTTGGTCGCCGTGCTGCACAGTGCACCGACGCGCTCGCCATCGGAACCTTGCCAAGCGTCGCCGTCCTCCGGCTCTCCGCCGCCCACCACGCCGCCGGAGAACTCGGGGCTGCCTGAGAGAGGAAACGCTTGCTCGCTCCGCATCACAGCGCCGTCGATGGGGGGCGTCACGTTGAGGCCCTGAAGGAACGACCTGTTCGTCTTGGCGCACGCCGTCGCGTAGGTCGGCTGAACTCCGCCACCCCCGCCGCCGCCGCCGGTCGTGGTGGTCGTGCTCTCGGTCGAGCCACCGCAGGCCGTGACAGCGGCCGTGGCAAGGAGCGTGGCGAGGACGTCAGCGAAGGCCTTGTTGAGACGAAGTTCGGTGCGGCTCATGATCACGAGTCTCCCTTGTTGGCGATGACGGCGGCGACGGCGGTTCTGCGGCGCCGAAGCGCGAGCCCCAGCGCGAGGGCGAGGGGCGCGAGCGCAGCGAACGGCGGCGCCACCGCCCTAGTCGCTGCGAGCGAGCATCCGCCGTCCGTCGTGGTGGTGGTCGTCGTCGGCGCCGATGGCGCACCGCTCGCCGTCGTCGATGGCGCGGGGATTACGGGGGTCGTTTGGGGGGGCGTCGTGAACTTCGGCGCAGGGCAGGCGAACTCCACAACCGAGGGTGCCGTCTCGAGGGTCGTCGTGAAGGGCAGTCGCGCGCGGAGGACCACGCTGTGCTTGGGTTTGGCGGCGGAGGCCTCGTCGCACCAGCCCTTCGCGGTCACCTGGGCGACGTCTCCGTTCGCGGAGAGCGTGACCTTCGTCTCGATGGGGCGGTCGTCGAAGGCGACGCCGAAGCGGTAAGCCGCGACCCAGGGCTTCATGCTCGCATGAAGCGTGTAACTTGCAGCGATCGTGAATTGGGTCGTGCCCAGGTCTTTCGCCGTCGACGTCGGCGCGCTCGAGACGGCGCCGAGCTCCGTGGGGAGCGGCGCAGCCGGCGCCACCGTGAACGTGATGGGACCCTGGGCCGGGTAGGGCCCGTATCCGCAGAACGATTCGAATTGAAGCTCGTAGCTCGCGCCCACGGTGAGCGGGCTCGTCGGCACAACCTTCAGGTAGCCACCCTCGACGGGGCCCACCGTCAGCGGGACCTCGGTCTTGGCGGCTGTGTAGAGGTGAACTTGTGCGCTGGTCGCCTTGAGCGCCGTGTACCCGAAACCCGGGAGGTTCGCCGGGAGCGTCGGCGCGGCCGGGGCCATGGTCGCGGGCGCGCAAGGCGCCGCGATGGCCGCCCACGCGGAGCGCGCGCCTCCCGTGGTGAAAAGCGCGAGCGCGGCGAGGGCGGTCAGGAAAGAACCCTTCATGATCGCCCTTGTAGCAAGTTCAAGGCCCCCCACGTAGGGTTGATAGCGCGTTGAATTTCCACGCTTGCTCGTGGCTCACACTGGCACGACCGAGACGCCCGCAGCAGCCTCGAACGTGCGAGTCTGCTTCACCGTGAGCCGCCCCGAGACGGAACGCGAGCGCCATGCGGCGCTCGACGCGCTGCGCGGCGTCGCGCTGCTGGGAGTGCTCCTCGCGAACGTCGACACAGAGTTTCGCGCGTCGCCCTTCGAGCGGTTTCTCCCGTCGATGGCCCCCGCGACGGGCCCCGAGGCCTGGGCCGCGGAGGCGCTTGTCCTCGTCTGCCACACCAAGCCGCTGCTCGTCTTCTCCTTCCTCTTTGGCTTCGGTCTCGCGGCGCAGGAGGACCGCGGCTCGCTCGCTCTGGCGCGTCGCCTCGCGTTTCTCTTCCTCATCGGCGTCGTGCACTTCGTCCTCCTCTGGTCCGGCGACGTCCTGGCGCTCTACGCCGTCGTCGCAGGGTTCGCAGCGATCCTTCTCCGCCTGTCCCGATGGGGCGGCTTGCCAGCGTGGAGCGTGGTGCTGGTCGCGCTCGCGCTCTTCGGCGTCCAGGCCTTGCCGATTCCCTACCCGAGGCCCTTCGACACGCCGGAGGCGATGGCCGCCCACGTCGACGCGGCGCATCGCATCTACGGCGCTGGCGACTACGCGAGCATCCTCCGCTTTCGCCTTGAGACGGCGCGCCCAGCGCTCGCGGCCCTCTCGTGGAGCGTGCCCCGCACGCTCGGGTTGTTCCTCCTCGGCGCGAGCGCCTGGCGCTACGGCCTCTTCAAGGCGCCTCGCGTCGACGCTCGCCTGCCCACGTTCGCCCTCGTCGCTCTTTTGCTGGGGGCCGGCGCGGCGTGGGCCGCGGCGCGGTCGCACGCGTCAGGCGTGACGCTCGCAGCGCTGACGGAGTGCGGCGAGCTCGGCCTCGCGGCCGGCCTCGGCGCGGCGGTGCTCTGGTTGGCGGATCGGAGCCGCGTTGGAAAGGCGCTCGGTGCCCTCGCGCCCATCGGGCGCATGACGCTCACGAGCTACCTCGTTCAGTCGGTCCTGCTTGGCCTCATCTTCTACGGCTACGGCGGGGGACTCTTCGGTCGTGTCAGTCACGTGCAAGGTGCATGCATTGCCCTCGGGATCTTCGCGGTGCAGGCGGCCTTCGCGGCGGCGTGGTTGACGCGCTTTCGCCTCGGCCCTGTCGAGTGGCTCTGGCGCTCCGTGACCGACCGTGAGCGCAAGGCGATGAGGCGTTCGTAGCGGGCTTGAGCGCGGCCCGAAAGCGGTCCATCCCCGTGTGATTCTTCTGGTTACGCAGGAATGACCCGGCCACGGGCGATCCACTTGTCGTCGACGCGCGTCGCAGCGCCGACGCAGCTTAGCGCCGCGAGGCACAAAAACAGCGGTCAACGCCGCGCGCCGCGGCGGGTATGCCCTATGCCTACACGGAGGCCATGCATCACCTCCGCGTCCTCTCCGTTTTCGCCCTGGCGAGCCTCTCGATGACAGCTTGCGCCGCTCCCGGTGACGCGGAGCCGAGCGGCGACGAGGCGTCTGCGGTGGGCGAGGCGACCCCCAAGTTGGGCACCTCCGCTGTCGCGCTCCCCGACGGCCGCCTCGCCTCCTCGCTGGGCGTGCTCGGCGGTCGAATGTTCGTGGCGCTCAACAACGACTTCGGTCACTTCCTGAGCGTCGACCCCGTGCGCATGCGCGTCGCCGATGAGTGGGGACCGCGCTCGGCCCTCCACCTGCGCGGCGCCGACGGCATCCAAGCCGACGGCGAGCAGCTCGTCTTGCTGGGCTACGACAACAACCTCGACGGCAACCCCGTCGACATCCTGTTCGGACGTCCGCCCGCGAATCAGGGGGCCCAGTTCGCCTTCGTCCTTAGCTGGTTCGATCCGTCGGCCAAGAAGATCACCAAGAAGATTCGCATCGAGCTCGACCGCACCATCCTCGAGGGTCGCAGCGCATTCGTCGATCGCCCGAACGCGGCCTTTGTGGTCCAAGACGACGTCGTTCACTTCGCGCTCTGCCACCCGCGCGCGAGCAAGCTCGTGAAGATCCCTGTGCCGGCCGCGAGGGAGACGACGCTCAATCAAGATGGCTCGCTCTTCGAAGGTGGCACCGAGCTTTCGCCCATCGTCAAATGCCGCGCCATCGACGGAGGCAGCGCCTACGTCGTCGTCCCCAAGGGCTCGAACGACGGTTACCTCGAGCGCGTCGACCTGGCGACGGGCCGCAAGACCAAGGTCGGCGGCGGCCTCGGGCACCCGATTCGCGTTCGCATCGCCGACGGCAAGGCCTTCGTCGCCGATCACAACGGTCGCCTCGTCGTTGTCGACAAGGAGTCGGGTCGCACCCTGCGCGAGGAAGACGTCGGCAGTTGGGTCGACGACCTCACCGTGTCCGGCAACTACGTCTACGTCGCGACGCGCGAGCACTTCTACGTGACCAAGGTTCGTCCGTAGTCGTCTGCGTTCGCGTCACGCCTTGGGTCGCGATCCGTGATGGTCGCCTCGCTGCCTTGCGTCGGCCATCCGGACGAGGAACCAGGTGGCCGTCGCCGCTGCCAGGTGCTTCAGCGAATGGCCGCTCACAAGGGTCGACGTGAGCGCGAAGATGCGCGCGTCGGCGACCTCGAGGGCCTTGGCCAAGGCATACCAGCCGATCGTGACGACAAGCTCACGCGTGCCCGCGTATCGCGGTGGGAAGAGCCACAAGATGAGCGGCAGCGACAGGAGCGGGTAGAACTGCACGAGCACGTAAAGGCGGAGATCGCCGTGGCCCGACGCGTCGCCCCAGCGCCAGTAGCTCACGCTCGCGAGGCCGAGCAAGACGAGCGGACCGGCGAGCACAGCGCCGAGGCGCACGCTCACGCGCTCCTTGAGGACAAGCGCGAAGAGCGACATGAACCCGAGCGTCATGGGCAGTCGGTCCCAGAAGAGGGAGCGGCTGTCAGGCGCGTAGTGGTAGTAGGCCGAGCCGAAGGCCGTGAGGAAGATGCCGCCGAAGAGCACCAGGAACCACGAGCGTTGGCCGCGCTCCGCGAGCGGCGAGGGAGCTTGGGCGACCCACACCTTGCGGAGGCCCAAGAGTCCGACGACGGCGAAGGGCAGGTTCGAAAGCACGTTCAACGCATTGGGCACGGCCAAGAGCGTTCGCGTGTCGGCGAACTGGTGGTAGCCGAGGTCCTGGTGGATGGGCGGCCCGAGCCAGACGGCCACGGTGCACGCGATGGCCGTCAGCAGGAGGACAAGGCCACGGCGACGGAGCGAAGCCTCGGAGAGGGGAGGGCCGGCCTTCACGGGGCGCTCACTTTGCCAGAAATCCGCCCGATCGCAGCATGGGCGGGCCCAAAGTCACCGGGCGAGCTCGTGGCCGGAGGGCCGCGTGAGGAAGGCGCTTGAAAAAAAAGCGAGGGAATCCGCGCCGGCGTAGCTTCCTGTGTTGCACGTTGCGGCCGGATCGAAGACGCTTCCAAGTCCATTGACGGACGCGGCTTCCCGCCAAAGCCCTGGGCCGATAGCCCCAGGCATGATCGTCATCGATCGCTATGAGATCCGCCAATCCCTCGGGAAAGGCGGAATGGGTGAGGTGTTCCTTGCCTACGACCGATCGACGCAGCAGCAAGTCGCGCTGAAGATCGTCCGCGAAGAGTCGCGCATGCCCGGCGACGACGAAGCGCTGCGGCAAGAACTCCTTCTGGCGCGCAGCGTTAGCCACCCGAACGTGTGCCGCGTGCACGATCTGGCGCCGTCGCCCTGGGGTCCGATCCTCGTGATGGAGCACATCACGGGGCAGACGCTCCACACGCACATCCGCAAGAAGAAGGCTCAGGGCGGGTACACCTCAGACGAGTTCCGACGCATCGCCCACGACATCGCCTCCGGTGTCGCGGCCATCCACGCGCAGGGCCTCGTGCACGGCGATCTCAAGCCCGGCAACGTCATGGTCACGACCGAGCCTGACGGCAGCTTCGGCAAGGCGATCGTCCTCGACTTCGGTTTCGCCAAGGAGCGCGCGCGCACCAGCGCCCGCCGTCCTGGCGCGCCGCCCGACGGCGGGACGCCCAACTACATGGCCCCAGAGCGCATTCGCTCGGGCGGCGCCTCGCCCGAAGACGACGTCTATGCGCTCGGCCTCACGCTCTGGGAAATGTGGACGTGCCGCGTGCCCGAGCCCGGGTACAAGCCCCGCGCCAAGCCCATGCGCGCGCAGATCATGTTCGACGTGCCGGCGGGGCTCTCGCTCGACGAGGTGAAGCAGGTCTTCCGGTGCCTCCTCGACGATTCGCAGCAGCGCATTCCCGCGCGTCACCTGCGCTTCTTCAACCCGTCCACGCTCACGACGAATCCCATCCAGGTTCCGCGAGAGCGCCTCGACCCGGGGCCGCCGCCGGGCCGCAACACCGCGGCCCAGTTCACGCCCGCGCTCCAGGCGTTGCTCGTGACGTTCGCGACCAACGCGCCGGACTTCGTCGGTGAGCTCATCGTCCTCGAGAAGCCCGTGATGACCATCGGCCGACGCAACGACAACGACAGCGTTGTCCCCGAGGCAACGGTGAGCGGTCAGCACGCGCAGCTCCGCTGGTCGAGCGGCACCTGGGTCGTCGAAGATCTCGGTTCAACCAACGGCACCTACGTCGACCACACCTACGAACGGCGCAAGCAGGTCAACCTGATGCACGGCGGTGAGGTTCAGCTCGGTGAGCTTCGTCTCAAGCTCTCGACGTACCAGCGCGAGAGCCCGGGCCACAAGCGCGCCCGCGCGTACCTCGCGCGCCGTGACGGCCTGACGGGGCTCCTCAGCCGCGAACAGCTCCTGAAGGCCCTCGACGAGGAGGCCGAATTCGCCGACTGGGTCGAAGCGCCGCTGACGCTCGCGCGCTACGAGCTGCGCGGTCCGAACCGCTTGGTCTCGGACCGTCCCACGATCCTCGAGATGCTCGCGCTCCGTCGCGCAGCGACCCGCGTCGTCGAACTGACGGACATGCTGCTGCTCTCGCTCGTCGCCGTTACCGGCGGCAAGACCGGCCCTCTGCGCTTCGTGGTCGCGATGGTCGGTCCGAACCCGCAAGAGGCCCGAAGCCTCGTCGAGCAGGTCGTTGGGCAAGTGCAGGGCATGTTGCCCGAGGGCCTCGACCTCATCGCGTCCATCGCGCGCTACGAGCCGGGCATGAACGTGCGCGGCCTCATCGATCCCTCCGGCTGAAAGGGTCGGGTTCTCGCTCATGGCGATTCGATTGTCGGCGACCCTCGGGAGGCGCGTGACCGTATCCTTACTCCTCGGACTCATCGCGTGGGCCGGTGCGTGTTCGCTCGAGACGAGAGGGGTGGGGCCCGAAGAAACCGACGCTGGCCGCCGCGACGCGACGGTCACGACCGATAGCGCCAGCGACGCCGTCGTGGACGCTCCGAGCGAGGCCGCCGCAGGCGATGGTGGCGGCAACGACGGCGGCTTCGACGCGGCGGACGCAGCGGACAGCTCGGACGCCGCCGACGGCGCGCTCGTGACCGACGGCGCGCCAGGCGACGCGTCTGCCGACGCGAAGGACGCGGCCGAGGGCGGCTGAAACCGCAGCGAGGCGATTGGTTCGGCCCTGAAGTGGGCTACCATCGCGCCCGTGCTGAACGTCCTAGACCCGGGTCATCGTGGAGCGCGGGCCACGCAAGACGACGACGACCACTTCCGCGACGGTTGCGGCGTCTTCGGCATCTACGGCCACGGCGAAGCGGCCAACCTCGCGTACCTCGGCCTTCACGCGCTCCAGCATCGCGGGCAAGAGTCGGCCGGTATCGTCACCAGCGACGGCCAGCACCTCTACGCGCACCGCGCCATGGGCCTCGTTCAAGACGTCTTCGACGAGACCAGCCTAGGGCAGCTCCCTGGTCACATGGCCATCGGCCACGTTCGTTACTCGACGACGGGCGCGTCTCACCTGAGAAACGCTCAGCCCTTCGCCGTCGACTACGCGCGCGGATCGCTCGCCGTTTGTCACAACGGCAACCTGACCAACGCCCACGAGCTCCGCTCCGAGCTGGAAGAGAAGGGGAGCATCTTCCAGTCGTCGACGGACACGGAGGTCCTCGTGCACCTCGTGGCGCGCTCGACGCGACCGCTCATCGAGGAGCGCGTCGTGGAGGCTCTCTTGCGCGTTCAAGGCGCCTACTCGCTCCTCTTCATGTCAGAAGAGTCGATGATCGCCGTGCGCGACCCGATGGGCATTCGGCCGCTCTGCTTGGGCATCCTTCCGGGCAAGAAGGACGCTCACGTCGTCGCCAGCGAACCCACGAGCTTTGAGCTCATCGGCGCCGAATACGTCCGCGACATCGAGCCGGGCGAAATTCTCGTCGTCGACCCCGCCGGCGTGCGCTCCCTCAGGCTCCCCGGCGATGCGCCCCGTCGCATGTGCATCTTCGAGTACGTGTATTTCGCACGCCCCGACTCGTCGCTCGGGGGGCGCAGCGTCTACGGCGTGCGCAAGTCACTGGGGGAGCAGCTCGCGAAAGAGCACCCCGTGGAAGCCGACGTCGTCATCCCCGTTCCCGACTCTGGCGTTCCGTCGGCCGTTGGCTTCGCGGCCGCGCTCGGCTTGCCCTTCGAGATGGGGCTCATTCGCTCGCACTACGTGGGCCGCACGTTCATCGAGCCGCAGCAGTCGATTCGGCACTTCGGGGTCCGTCTCAAGCTGAGCCCCGTGGAGGCCGTCCTTCGCGGCAAGCGAGTCGTCGTGCTCGATGACTCCATCGTGCGCGGGACGACGTCGCGGAAGATCGTGAAGATGATCCGCGACGCCGGCGCCCGCGAGGTGCACCTGCGCATCTCGAGCCCGCCGACGCAGTGGCCTTGTTACTACGGCATCGACACGCCGACGCGACGCGAGCTCATCGCATCAAGCCACTCGGTCGACGAAATCGCCAAGTACATCACCGCCGACTCGCTCGCCTACCTCTCGCTCGAAGGGATGGTCGAGCGGGCCGGCGGCTCGGGCTTCTGCCACGCGTGTTTCTCGGGCGACTACGCCGTGCCGTTTTCGCCGCAGGCGGGCCGGCGCTCGCTGCGGCTCGTCTCGGGCTAGTGGCCGGGGCGAACCGCGCGGGCGCGTCAGTAGCCGATCTCGTCGTAGATTCGCACCTTGCGAATCAGGCCGCTATCGCCTCGCTCGAACACCATGACGCCCTCTTTCGGCGAGGTCTCGCCGGGGCTCAGCTTCGCCGTCTCGTATTCGACGGAACAGCCGCGGCCGTCGTCGGCCACGCCTAGCACGATGGGCACCCAGTCGTTGGCGCCGCGCTCATTCTGCAAGAGCTGCGCGTAGTGCTTGTGGAGCGCGCCGCTGCCGCGGTCGTGCTCCTGACCAAGGCCATCGACGGCGATACCGGACGACTCGAAGGTGGCTACGACAGCATCGACGTCACCGAGGCGGAGCGCCGCCAAGTGCTCCGCCACGTCGGCGGCGACCACGTGCTCGCGGTCGACGACCTTGCGAGGCGTCCGCGGCGCCTGCGGGCTCCCGAAAGGCAAGGACGCGTGGTGCAGGCGCACGGCGATTTCCCGCGCGCGGCCGCGCTCCGCCACGAGCGCGACGGGCAGCTCGATGTTCCGCTCCGCGTGCCTTAGCGACAGCGTGACCTCCGTGACGTCTCGGTCGACGCCGACGATGGTGGGCCCGCGCTTCGCTGTCGCGTCGTGCTCGACGAGCCAATCGCCGAATTGCTTGAGGGCCTTGCGGATGGCCGTCATGCCGCTCGCAGCCCCAAAGAGCGGTTGGTAGATGAGCGCTCGTTCGCCGAGGCGCTTGGCCAGCGACTCTCCGGCTTCGGCGATCAGCGCCTGCAAGTAGACCTCGGCCAAGCGTCCGCGCAGGCTCGATGGCTGCCGGTCTCCCTCGTCGTCCTTCATCACGCGTTGGGGGCTCCTCCGCGGACCGCTCCACACGGCCGCAGGCCAAGGATACGGAAGGCGGTGGGCGCGGTGGAAGTCGGATGTTTCAACTCGGCGAGCCGCATTTCACATTTGAAAGGATTCCAAGTGGTGCTCCGGCGTTCTGCTCGGGGGTTCAGCGTTGGCCTGTAAATTGCTTGGACGTTTGCGGCACCGCGTAGGAAGGCTCTCCCCCCCCGGGCCCCTATGTGGTGCCGCTTTTTTTTGTCCGTGTGCGCCGCGCCCCGCCTGCGGCCGAGCCGCACCCGCTGAAAAGCGACTATAACGGCGCGCTGTGAGCCGCCTTGTCGCGTGGGTGATGGTGCCGTGCCTCCTGGCTGGATGCAGCCGCACTCCACCCGAGCCGAGCGGACCGCCCGTTGCCGTTGAGGCGCGAGCCGTGGCGACAGTGCCCGGGCCTAGCAGTGCCAGGGTTCACGCCGAGTTCTCCGATGGTGCGACGGTCACGACTCCTGCGGCCGTCCCCGCGCCTAGCCAAGCCGCCGAGCGATGCGTTCGGCCGCTTCCCGCGGAGAGCCCGCCGGTGGCAAAGCCCGCCGCGAGTGGTCTGTGCCCGCCCGATCCGGCGGCCACGGCGAAGGTGCCCCTCGAGTTTCGCTCGACCAAGCTCGAGCTCCCGGAGGCCTCGGGGCAGAAGACGCTCACGGTGGAGGTCGCGGAGCGCCCCGAGCAGACGGCCCACGGCCTCATGTATCGAAAGAACCTCGCCGGTGATCGGGGGATGCTCTTCGACCTCAAGTCGCGCAAGGTCCAAGCCTTTTGGATGCGAAATACATGCATCCCGCTCGACATGATGTTCATCGACGACGACGGCCTCATCGTCGGGATCCTCGAGCAGGTCCCCGTGCTGAACGAAGAGGAGCGAAGCGTGGGCTGTCCCTCGCGCTACGTGCTCGAGGTGCAGGCGGGATTCTCTCGGAAGAACGGCGTGAGGCCGGGCCAGCGGGTCAAGCTGCCGAACTGAGTCGACCCAGGCCCGCGCGACGCAAGATCTCCAAGCGCCGTCGTTTTTAGGGTAAAACACGCAACCATGTTGCGCTCCAGCTTTGCCCCTTCGCTCCTCCCCGTTGGCGTCCTTGCCGCGCTCTCCTTGCAAGGTTGCAATCCCGTAGCGCCGCCCGAGCCGGTGCCGGTGCACAAGGACACGGCGCAGGTCACTCAGAAGCAGCCCGCGCAGCCGGCGCAGAGCGCGGCGCCGGTCCCCACCGAGAAGAAGATCGCCCCGCGGGCCCCGGAAGAGAACGCGCCGGCGGCCGCCGCCGACGATCCGCTCAAGGGAAAGTACTCGCGCTGGCGGACGCCACAATGTATATGCCCGGCAAGGGGGCCCTCGTCGCGACGCTGAAGACGTCGGAAGGCGACCTGAAGTGCAAGCTGCTCGACGGCAAGGCACCGAACACGGTGGCCAACTTCATCGGCCTCGCGACCGGCAAGCGCAACTGGAAGGATCCCAGCGGCCAGTGGGTGCAGAAGCCCGCCTACGACGGGACGACCTTTCACCGCATCATCAAGGGCTTCATGATCCAAGGCGGCGACGCTCGCGGCAACGGCAGCGGCGAGCCGGGGTATGTCATCGCGGACGAGATCTGGGACGGCGCGAAGCACGATCGCGCGGGCCTCCTCTGCATGGCCAACCGCGGAAAGAACACCAACGGCGCGCAGTTCTTCATCACCGACGACGCGGCGCCTCACTTGGACGGTGGCTACACGATCTTCGGCGAATGCACCCCCGTCGAGACCGTGCACAAGATCGCCAGCGTCGAGGTTCGCGGCGAGAAGCCTTCCAAGACGGTCAAGATCGAGACCGTGAAGATCAGCCGCGACAAATCGTAGGATCCGAATCTCTGACGCGCGCGTTGCGGGGCAACGGGCGAGTCGATACAACGGGAGCGGCGAGGTGGGGACGTGATGAAAGTCTTGGCGACCGGATCACTTTTGGCGCTCGCGTTCCTCCCGGCCCTTGCGTGCGCGCAGCTCTTGGGCGACTTCGAGGTGGCGACGGACAAGGCCGATGCGAGCACGTCTGGCGACGCCGCGGTTGCGAGCGCCGATGGCGCGGCTGATAAGAAATGCGTCACCGACAACGAGTGTCCGCCGCTCGTGACCGAGCCGCCGTCGTGCGCCACGGCGAAGTGCGCCGTTGTACGAGGCGTCTGCGTTTACTCGGCACTCGACCGAGACAAGGACGGTCAACCGGCGGCGAACTGCGTGGCGCAAGACGGCACGGCGATCGACTTGGGCAAGGACTGCGACGACAGCGATCCGACGCTCTTCGCGGGCCATCCCGGAGATTGCGCGACCGGGCCCGACGGCGGGGTTGTGGTGTTTCCCGGCGGAGCGCCCAAGGGCCAATGCAAAGCTGGCAAGCGCACGTGTGTTGGCGACAAGCCGTCGGCTTGTGTCGGTGTGGTGGCCCCGGCGCCTGAGGACTGCACCACGACGACCATCGACGAGGACTGCGACGGCAGCCCGACGAACGGCTGCCCCTGCGCTCCGCTCAATGGCGTTCAGCCTTGCGACGTGCACCCAGGCCTCGACGGCAAAGGCATCTGCAAGGCCGGCTCCCAGACGTGTCAGACGGGCGGCTGGTCGAAGTGCACCGGCGGCACCGGACCGGCGGCGCGCGATTGCTTGTCGTCAGAAGACAACGACTGTTCCGGGACGCCCGACAACACCGTCGACCCTAGCGTCTGCAAGTGCCAAGTCACGGGGCTTGATCAGCCGTGCAACGCGCACCCTGGGAGAGACGGCGTTGGCGTTTGCAAGGCCGGAACGCACAAGTGCTCGGGGACGTCGGCCTCGACGTCGTTCGGAGCATGCACGGGAGACGTGGGCCCCGCGACGAACGACGACTGCGAGCCGGCGGGCGCCGACCTCAATTGCGATGGCATCAAGGGCAATGGGGCTGGCTGCTGGAACCTCGTCAGCGTCTACGTGAACTCGGTGTACGCGTGCACGCTTGGCTCGGGTCAATGGCCCGACATCTACGGATGCCTTGGTCGAGACGACCGGGATTCCCGCTGGGTACTTGGACATGACGAAGTTCAAGCTCTTCGTCCAACCTGGCGCGCCGACCGTCGTCCATCGTTGCAACAACACCGCCGACGGGTCCTACTTTATCGGCTTCGGCGCTTGCGCCGGCAGGCGCGTCGATCAGAGGCGTCCTCGGCTACGCGTCGGCGGTGAACGGCGGAACCGGCTGGGTCGAGCTCGCGGAGTTCTTCGGAAAGACTTCAAACCCACCGGGTTGATCCGGACCGACGACTCGAAGTGTTGCGCTTCGAACTGCAACACCTTGTCGCCTAAGCGGTACACGCTGAAGTAGCCGGCCCGGTGCGCCGCTTGCGGGCGACGTGCGCTGATTCAATCAGTCGGGCTGGTAGAGGATCTGCTGCGAGCCTTCGCGCCAGTAGAAGCGATCGTAGGGTCCGCCGCGATCGAACGTGATGGCACCAAAGAGGTTCCACCCGACGCTCCACACGGCGAGCGCCTTCCAGAGCACTCCGAAGGGCCGCCCGCCGATGGCGAGGAGCACGAACAAGAAGACCGAGTAGTCGTTCGAGAAGCGGTACCCGAACTGGCGCCAGCCGCTGTTTTGGTAGAGGAGGTTCATGATCAGCGGGCCCGCGACGCTGAGGAGCAACGCCGCGTGGAGCGGGCCACGCTTCTTCGGCCAGAGCAGGAACAAATAGAGCGGCGTCGTGAACCAGAGCGCGAGGCCGTGCTCGTTGATGACGAAGGGCGGCGCTGACGCGGGCGCGTTGCGGGGCGCGGGCCAGGGCAAAATGCTGAGCATCGCGCCGAGGTTCTTCGGCAGGTAGTGGAGGCCAAAGAGCCCCCACTTCTCGATGCGGCCGTGCCAGACGACGGTGAGGTGCTCGTGTCCGAAGGCTGTGGGGCTAGGGTTCTTGAACCGCGTGTAGTTCATGGCGCTGGCGATCGCCAAGACGCACAGGATCGGCACCGCGAACGAGACGACGAGCGACAAGAGGCGCTTCTTGTCCGCGCGCCTCAACGCATCCTTCAGGCGAGTAAGAAAACCGAGGTCGCCGTCGGCGTCGAAGGCCGCGGCCCCACCCGCCGCGCGGAGCGCTTCGTAGGCGAAGAGCGGCGCCGTGAGCAGCGTCGTGGGTCGCGTCGCGAAGGCACACCCGAGCAAGAGTCCCGCGAGCGCCGGATGCTCGCCGTCCAAGGCCACGAGCACGTAGGCCGCGAGCAAGCCGGCGCCGACCACGTGGGCCGCGAACCAAACGGTCCCTTCTACGGCCGTGAAGAAGTAGACGGTGCCGAAGGCAAACAAGAACGCGAGGACGATGTTGTCGCGCTCGCTCCGCTCGCTGCGCTTCGTGCGCCTTAGCTTCTCGAGGGCCAGGAAGAGAAGCGCTGGCGGCAGGCCCGCGAGCCAAACCATGAACTGGCCGTCGCGGAAGGCCTCCGGCGAACCCGCGAGGGCGACGAGCGGCATCATCAAGACCGCAGGGAAGGGCGGAAAGCTGATGTACGTCTTGCCGCCGTACACAGCGAAGTCGTTGCCTTGGGCGTAGGCCGGCGCGCCGTTGGCGAGGTCTTGCCGCCCGTGAATCCACGCGTCGGCGAGGTGCGCGTAGTGGTTGAACGCCGTGTGCTCGCCGAGGCGCTCCTTGCCGGCCACGAGCGCGAGCACGAGCACGCACGCGGCGTAGATCAGCGCGGCGATGATGAGGCGCCGGCGCTGCTCGGGAGGCATCTTGGCCGGTGAGGTGTTTGGCGGCGCCTGTGTAGGGGACGCGTTTGCGCCTCCTGAGGCGCTCACCTCGGGCGTGGCCTCGGGCAACGCCGCCTCGCTGGCCTCGGCCTTTGCCTCGAGGGGTGGTCCAGCTTTCTCTCCCGCCTCGGCCTCGCGATGGTCCGCCACAGGCGCGGGACCCTACGAATATCGCCGCGCCGGGGCAAGCCCTCAGCCCGAACGCGAGCGCCAGCCCGATGCCTCCAGACCGGCGAGGCGCGTACGACGCTTCGCACTCGATGCGTGCCCGTATGGGTATCCAAATTCGCAGGTGTGAGTCGGATGGGCCCAAATCGCCGTCAAATTTGCGGTCCGCTGGGCCGAGCCGGCGTGGCCCATGACTTGCTTATTGGCCCCAACATGGCTCTTCCCTTCGAAACCGGGCAGCCCAACGGCAATCCGCGTGCGGTCGCGATCCTCGCCAAGACGATCTACCGCGAGCTCCGCGCCGCCGGCTACGCCGAGCGCGACGTGATGTCGCTCGCGAGCGAGCTCTTGGGCATGGTCGCCACCGAAGTCAAAGGTCAACGCACCCGCCAGTGACGTGTCGCCAGGGCCCGAGGGCTCGGCCGCTGGCTCTTTCGCTTGGGCCAGAAATTGACACGCAATTTGACAGAGTCGCGCGGTAACCTCGACAATCCCGATTCGGGGATCAAGGTCTCGAGCCACCCAACGCTCTCGCGGCGGGTCTCGTGTCTTCGGTCAACGTGGTCGAGACTTATCAAGCCGCGCTGAGGTCTGGCGGGGCGTGCGCCATGTAGGTGGCTTGGAGCCGCCAGCATGGGTGCGGCGGGGTGTCGAGGAGCGAATGTTCGCCATCACCATCAGCGAGAAGGGCGGCGCCGAGCGCCGCGAAGGCTTCGACAAGCCGGAGATCAACATTGGGCGCGTGCAGGGCAACGACCTCATGCTGCCCAAGGGGAATGTCTCCAAGCACCATGCTCGGCTGCTCTTTCGAGACGGACGTTTCATCGTCACCGATCTCAAGAGCACCAATGGCACGTACGTCAACGGGCGGAAGATCGCGCAAGCGACCATCGTTCGCGAAGGCGACAAGATCTACATCGGCGACTTCGTGCTTCGCATCGAGTCGGCTGCGGCGGCCCCCGCGCCGGCGCCCGCGCCTCAACAGCCGGAAGCGCCGACGCCCGGCGGTGCTTTCCAGCCGGGCCCCTACGATGGCGATGAGCTAGAGACCGCGGCGCGAGAGAACCGAAACAGCGCGCCGCGCCCTCCGGCCCAGCCGGTGCCCTCGGTTCGTCCGCCGCCGATTCCGCCTCAACCCGCCGCCGTTGCGGCGCCGCCTCCCATGGCGCCGATGCCCGCGCCCGCGGGGAGCGGGCGCACGGGAGCGAATCCCCCGATCTCCGTTCCCGGCCGCTCCGGGCCGCCGCCCATCGTTGCGCCCGCGCCGGTGCCTGTGCCCGTCCCCGCGCCCATCGAGCGTCCCGCTCCGGTCCAGGTGACGGCGGCGATGCCGCAGACGCCGATGCAGCAGGCCCCGATGCCGCAGCCCGCGATGCAGCAGGCCCCGATGCAACAGCCTATGCAGGCGGGCGGTATCCCCACCCCCATGCAAATGGCTCCGCCGATGCAGGCGGCGATGCCCGCGCCCATGCCGACCCCATCGCCCGCGATGCCGCCAGCGGCCGCGGCGCCTCAGCCGGCCGCCGGTGTGCCGGGGCCGCGCAACACGCCCTCGCGAGTCCCGCCGCGCGAGAGTCCGCAAGCTGCGGCGCGCCGCCTCGCGTTGCTCACGTTGGTCGATCGCGTCGCCGACGCGACCGATCTCTCCGCGCTCGGTCAGAGCGCGCGCGTCGACGACGCCGTCGCGCAGCGCATCGAGCGCACCGTGCGCGACCAAGCGGGCGCGATGCGAAGCGAAGGCGAGGTGCCCGAGGGCATCGACGTCGAGCAGCTCGTGCGCGACGCGTCGCGTGAGCTCATCGGCCTCGGGCCCGTCGGTTCGTTGCTCGACGACGACGACGTCACCGAGATCCACTGCATCCGTCACGACCACGTCTTCCTCTCGCGCGGCGGCGTCTTGCAACCGGCTGAGGTCTCGTTCACCAGCGAAGAAGCCCTCGGCCGTGTCATCGCGCGGCTGGCCCACCAGTCGGGCGAGCCACTTCGCGCCGGCGAGACCACCGCCGAGCGCCGCGTGGGTCGGGCGCATATGGTGGCCATGTTGCCGCCCGCTTCGTCGGGGCATGCGCTGCTCATCCGCAAGCGTCGACGTCAGGACTCGTCGCTCGAAGAGTTCGTGCGTCTCGGCGCCGCGTCGCGCGCCATGGCCACGTTCCTCGAGAACTGCATCGCCGCGCGCGCCAACATCCTCGTGTGCGGACCGCACCGCGCGTCGCTCTCGGCCTCGCTCTCGGCGTTGGCCATGGCCAGCGGCGGAGGCGAACGCGTCGTGTTCGTGCAAGACGTGGAGGACTGCAACGTCCCGCACGCGTACACGCTCTCCGTCGCGCTCGCCGACGGCGGTGCGCGGGGCGAAGCCGCCGTGCGTTCCGCGGCGCGCCTCCTTCCCGAGCGCCTGTTCGTCTCGCCCATGGCCGGCCCTGTCGCCGTGGCGACCCTCGACGTGATTGCCGAGGGCGCCGAGGGCGTTATCGCGGCGGCCGTCGCTCCCTCATTGAGGCACGCGCTCGCACGACTCGTCGCGCAGATGGCGTCGGCACGACCTGGCGGCGTGGAAGCGGCGCGCGAGGCCGTGGGCGAAAGCTTCGACGTTGCCGTCGAGTTGGTCACGCTGCCCGATGGTCGCTCGCGTGTCGTCCGCGTGGCTGAGCTCACCGGCAGCGACGCGAAGGGCGTCGTCGCGCGCGACGTCTTCACATCGACGGAGGATGGCTCGTTCGCCGCCACGGGTGTCGTGCCGCGAGCGGTCGCGGACTTCGCTTCGCGCGGCGTGAAGGTGGATCCGAACCTCTTCAAGCGCGCCGTCGGGCGGTAGGTCGAGGGCCGCTCCCGGACGCTGACCAAACTGCAGAAGCGATGAGCTCTGTTTTGCGTCGCGCTGCCCCGGAGCGATTCCATCTGCCTTAGCTCGCCCGTGCGAGTTCGTTCAAGCGGGCGGCGGCGACGCGCTCGCGCTGAACCGGAGCCGGGACGACTCCGCGACGAAACGGACCGAACTTCCCGCTTCGGCCCGTGGCCGTACCGCTCTGAGGGGAACCTTTGCGCCTAGGTGCTGGATGCTGGTCCAAACTGGACCCTCTGAGGGCAACACGTTGCACGCTCCGCACGTCCTCAGTCAGCTACCGGCCACTGCTTGCTGCCGAGCACTTCGGAGTAGGGCCAATTCTATGCGAATTGCGGAGTGCTTGGCGAAGGCATGGTTGCTGCTTAGGCCCTCTCGCGACTCAACGCACGACGGAGCCCCAAGATGAAGAAGAAGATTGCGGTGAAAAAGGCCTCGAAGAAGAACCACAACGTCACGACGCCCGAGCTGACGATCGATGAGCTCGCCGCCGTGATGGGCGGCGAGGTTGGCGCCGTCTCGCAAGCGGCCCAATCGGGGGTGAGCTTCGGTGGTACGTGGATCGGGGCGGTCTACGGCGGCGACTATGCGAACTGGGCTTACAACGAGTAACCGCATGAGGGGGGGGGCGCATGACGACGTGATGTGACGTGTCCCCTTTTCGAATAGCCTCGACGACGTGACGGCACGCAGATCGCGCCCGCGCAGAACGCCCCAGTCACCCACGCCGGCGTCGATCGCCGCTGAGGCGACGGCGCATCGGTGGGCGAAGGAAAACGGGTTTCCTTCGAAGCGGCTCAAGGTCGTCGGCGTGACGGGGACGAACGGAAAGACCACAACGACATTTCTGCTCGACGCGATGTTTCGCGCGGCAGGGTTCGTAACGGGACTCATCGGTACGGTCGAATACCGCGTCGCCGAGCACACCTTCGCGGCCAACTACACAACGCCGCCATCGGATCGCTACCAAGCGCTCCTCGCCGTGATGGAACGGGCTGGTGTCTCGCACGTCTCGAGTGAAGTCTCTTCGCACGCGCTCACCGAGCGTCGCGTGGACGGCACCGAGTACGATGCTGCGATCTTCACTAACCTCACGCGGGACCACATCGACTTTCACGGCACAATGGCCGCGTACGGTGCGGCCAAGCGTCGTCTCTTCGAGGACCTACTCGCCAACAGCGCCAAGAAGCGGCCCAAAGCCATCGTGAACGTCGACGACGACTTCGGTGCGGCATTGGTTGGCTCGTTGCCCCCCCGCATCGGAACCGTCTCGTTCTCCGTGAAGCCTTCTTCGAAGGCGGACGTCGCGCCGGTGCGCGTCACGGAGACACGCAGCGGGTTCCGCGGAATTCTCCGCACGCCGAGCGGAACGATTGAGCTCGCGTCGCCGCTCATTGGCCTCCACAATCTCTCGAACCTGTTGGGGGCGGTGGCGGCCGCTCAGGCGCTGGACGTGGCCAACGACGCCATTGCGCTCGCGCTCCAAGGTTCGCGTGGGGCTCCCGGTCGACTCGAGCGAGTGCCGAACGATCTCGCTGTAGAAGCCTTTGTCGACTACGCCCACTCGCCCGATGCCCTAACGCGCGTGCTCGAGACTTGCCGTCGCCTCGCCGCACCGAAGAGTGGCCGGGTCATCGTCATCTTCGGATGCGGAGGTGACCGCGATCGTGGCAAACGCCCGATGATGGGGGCTGCCGCGGCGAAGCTCGCCGACCACGTGCTGCTCACGTCAGACAATCCCCGCAACGAAGCGCCTGAAGAAATCAGCACCGACATCCTGAAGGGCATTCCCGATGAGGCAAAGAAGGAGCGGGTCGTGGTCGTCCTGGACCGAGGTGCCGCGATTCGTCGCGCCGTGCAGGATGCGCAGTCCAACGACATCATCCTAGTCGCGGGCAAGGGCCACGAGGCCTACCAAGCCACCCGGGCGGGGCTTCACTTCTTCGACGACCGACAAGAGCTCGCGCTCGCGTTCGCCGCGCGAAGGCCCACTGCCGACAAGACTGCCGACAACGACCGCGCTCGCGCTGTCCGCTTCCCACCACTCCCGAAGTTTCGGGCGACCCTCCGGGAGGTCCAGTCGCGGTTGGGGGCACGGAGCTTCGGCGGCTCGCTGGTCGACGCACCCATCACCGGCATCGCTTTCCATCCCGACGACGTGAATCGTGGGTCGCTCTTCGTCCTCCACCCGAGCTGTCGTCTGGAGCGCCAGCTCGACCTCGTCGCGCGCGTGGCGCAGCGGGGCGCGGTGGGGATTTTGGCGTCGAGTGCGTATGCGTCGTTCCTGGGTTACCTCCGCGTACCGATCCCGCTGCCGCTCCTCATCGTCGACGATCTCCCGGCCGCGCTCCGGGATTTGGGCTCCTCTCCCCGGTCGCATCGCTCCGCGACCGGCCGTTTTTGGATGCCGGAGCCCGTGCCTGCGGAGCCTTCAGATTCGCAGATCGCGCGTGCCTCCACCGAACCCGCGATGTTGACCCCACCGCTCCGCGATCGGAAGTCGCGCCTCGAGTGGGGCCCCAATCGATACAGCGAACATCCAGTCATGCGTGTAGAGCTCGAGCGATCGGCCACCTCGTGGTCGACCGAAGATGCGACGCGCATCCACGCGTGGCTTCAGCCGATCGAACCTTCTGCGAGGGTGGCTTCGGCATGTGGCTTCGTCGCCTTGGTCGCGGCGGCGCTGGTCGCAGTGGCGCTCGATGCCCCCTCGCGCGCGATCGTGCGGCCTGACGAGCCCGATGTGGCAGTCTTTGAGGTGCCGCTCCATACCGTCGGCCGGTGCGCGTTTCTGCACGCGGCCGCGCTCCTCTCAGAATTGCTGAGCGGTCGCGAACCTCGATGGACCGACGCGCTGGCTCACGCGCGCGCTTGGCCAACGGATGTCGACCGTCGTGTCGTCGAGATGTTGCAATGGGCGCGGGCGAACAGCGTCCCTGTCCGTCCAAAAGAGCCACCCGTGTCGTGGACCGTCGGGCAGGGGGCGCGCGCGACGACGTTCTCGGCGGCGGATTCGGAGAAGGACGAGGCGCTGACTCGGCTCGCCGACATGTTCGCGCGCAAGCAGGTCGGCGTCGTTCCCGTCATCGTCGTTGCCGGTGGCCATGGGAAGACCGCGTGTTGCCGCGTCCTTCTTGCGGCGCTCGCCCGCTTCAAGGCCGACGCCGCGTATGTCGGAGAAGTCTGCGGGCCCGACGGTGCGGGAGGGACGCCGGGGCCCGATCCGCGCGCAAAGATGTTGATCGTCGAAGCACCAGCCTTCGGGGCGTCGTCGGCCCCTGTGCCTTATCATCCGCACGCCACCATCATCTTGAATACAGCTGCACCGCCCGAGGACGGCGGCGTCTCAAAGGGGCGGGCGCGCTATCGCCACTACCTCGAGCTCGCGAAACGAACACGTCCCGGTGGCCTCTTGGTCCTCAACGTCAACGATGCAATGTGCCGTCGCCTGGCAGGCGCGAGCGAGCTCGAGCACCTGCGACTGGTGCCGTTCTCTCCGTCCGGCAAGAAGGCTCTGGGCCTCGTTCCCCTCGTGGCGCGTGCAGACGGACAAGTGCTCGCGCGCGTCCACGGCAGCTTGCGGCCTCAATTTTCGATCGCGCCCTTCGGTACGGTGGGCGGGCTCCCCGGCGTGTTCGTTGCGCCTCTTCTGGCGGCCTTCGCGACCTTGCTGGCGATCGGCGACAAGCCGCTCGCAACGGTGGTGCGAGTGTTGTCGCGCTTTCAAGCCAACGTTGCGAATGCGCCCGGTTGCTTCAACCTTCATCGCATTCGCAGCGCGCGTGTGCTGGTGCATCGAGCCAATGGAATCGCTGAACATCGCCGCCTGTGGGGAGAGATTCCTGACCTGTGCCGACGGTTGGGGATCGATCGGGTGCATGCGGTCGTTGGCGCCAGTCGTAGAGCCGGCAGCGAGGCGGCGACCTTCGCCCTCTATCAGAGTGAGTGTGCCTCGGTTGTCGGTGCGATGTCGGCCGCCGTTGGGGTGGAGGCCGTTGCTCCGGTCCCCTACGTGCTCGCGAAGCTCAGTACGCTCGGCCCGCGCGAGCTTCTTGTCGTCGCGATGAATGACGTCACGGAGTTGAACGACGTACTGCAACGGGTGCCGCACCGATGAACGCGATGAAGAAGGCGAAGGGGACGGGGGGGCGCGGGCGGGCCTCTAAGAGCCGATCGACGCGGCGATTGACCCTTGTGGCGGGAGGCGACACCGAGTGGCAGAGCGCGGTGGACGCGCCCGAGATCCTCCTCGATTTTGGAGACACGTACGATGGCGGCTGGCCCCCACTGCCGCTCGTGAACGGTACGCGAGCGGTGGCGTCGCTCGCGTTGGATCCCCTGCGTCGACCGCTGCCCGAAGAATCGCACGCATCCGACTCCGTCAACCACTCGCTGTCGTTCCCCAACGAGCGTGCGATGGTTCGCTACCCGCTGCGGAAGCTCGCGCCGATTTTTCGTGCTGCAGACCTCGGCTTCCTCAACCTGGAGATGCCGCTCTCGCGGGAGGCGGGCCGGCGCGGGGCGTTTCGCGGGAGCCCTCTCTTCGCCGAGGCGTTGCGATGGGCGGGCGTTCACGTGGTGTCGCTCGCCAACAATCACATGCTCGACGCCGGAGAGGTCGGATTGACCGACACCCAGCTGGCGTTGCAAGCATCCAACATCGGAACGGTTGGCGGTGGCGACGACTTGGGCCAGGCCAGGCGCCCATTCGTCACGACACGAAACGGCATAGCGGTCGGTCTTTTGGCCTACAACCAAATTATCGGTGCGGGCGGCACCGGCATCTTCGCCACCAGGGGGCGCTCCGGTGTCGCCCCGCTCGACCCGTCGATCATTCAGGAAGACATTCGGAAGCTGCGTAAGCGCGTCGATGTCGTGTGTGTCTCGTGCCACTGGGGCGAAGAGAATACGTTCGAGGTTCACCCCGCTGCGCGGCGTCTCGGGCACCAGATCCTCGATGCTGGCGCCGACGTCATCCTCGGTCATCACTCCCATCTCGCGCAAGGTGTCGAGGTCCGCGGAGGGAAGGTGATTTTCTATTCGCTCGGCAATCTCGCGTTCGGCCACAGCCACGACTACTGGGACGACAACACCCTCGCACGAATCGAGCTCGGGGCCAGGGGAGTGAATGCGGTCGAGCTCTTGCCAATCGCTGGCCGCCGCAATGAAGTGACCCAGCCGCACCTCCTTCCTGGGAAGCGCGCGACGGCCGCTCTGGAACGCTTACAGGCCAGGAGCCGGGAACTCGATACTGAAGTCACTATCGAGGATGGCATCGGCCACCTTCGTCTTCGATAACCGCCCTTCATCCTCTGCCAACGAGGCAAGTGAGGACTCGGCTACGGCGTCGTCTCCGAGTCCGCCCTCTTCTGCATCTTCCGATGCACGATGCGCTTCTTCAGCGCACCCAAGTGGTCGATCATCAAGACCCCTTGCAGGTGGTCGAACTCGTGCTGAATCGCCACCGCCAAGAGCCCCTCAGCCTCGAGCTCGAACGACGCGCCGTCGCGATCCTGCGCGCGCACCTTCACCTTGGCAGCCCGCTCGACCTCTTCGGTCACGCCGGGGAAGGAGAGGCACCCCTCCTGCCAATCGAGGCAACCGCTCGTCTCGAGGATCTCCGGGTTGATGAAGACGCGCAGATCGCTCGGCTCGTTGTCGCTCGCCACGTCGATGACGAAGAGCGAAAGCGCCTCCCCAATCTGCGTCGCCGCGAGGCCCACGCCCGGCGCCGCGTACATGGTCTCGGCCATGTCGTCGATGAGCGTGCGGATCTCGGGCGTCACGCGCTCGATCCTCTCGCCCTTCTCGCGAAGGCGCTTGTCCGGGTAGTGGAGGATGGTCCGAATGGCCATGGGGGAGAGTGTATAGCCGTTTTGCGAGCCGTCGAGGTGCGGGCGATGAACGTACCCGCCAACGCCGAAGGGGCCGGGCCGCTAACCCTCGGCGCGCTCCGGGTACCGGAGGGGGCCAAAGACGTGGGCGTCGTTGCCCACGAGCTCCCATTTGGGGTCGTGGATGTAAGGCGCCTCGGCCGGCGTCGACGGGCCCGCCCAGTCGACGGCCCCCGGGCGGCCGCGCGGCCCCAAGAGCGACGGCGCGATGAAGACGTGGAGCTCGTCGGCGAGGCGGGACGCGAGGATGCTCCCGGCGAGCTCGGCGCCCCCTTCCACGAGTAGCGACACGATGCCGCGCGCCGCGAGCATGCGAAGCGCCGAAGGCATGTCGATGCGCCCCTCGGCGGACGCGGGAGCCCGCACGATGTCGACGCCGCGACCGGCGAGCTCGGCCTCGGCGCCGCTCTCGGCGTCGACGCTGCAAACCACCCACGTTGGGATCTGCGTCGCCGTCTCAACGAGGCGCGAGGTGCGAGGAATGCGCAGCTTCGTATCGAACACCACGCGAACGGGGCTACCGCCGGGCGCGTCGCGCACCGTCAGTCGCGGATCGTCGGCGATGGCGGTGCCGATGCCGACGGCCACGGCGTCGTGGGCGGCCCGCAAGGCATGAACGCGGATGCGCGCTTCGGGGCCCGTCACCCATTTCGACGCGCCGGTGCGCGTGGCGATGCGCCCGTCGAGGGAGACGGCGAGCTTGAGCGAAACGTGAGGGATCTCTTGCGTCACGAACTTCGCCCATGGGCCGATGATGCGGGCCGCCTCGCCTTGACGCACGCCGAGCACGACCTCGACGCCGGCCGCGCGAAGGCGGTCGAGCCCTCCGCCGTTCACGTGCGGGTTGGGATCGCGGCACGCCACGACGACGCGCGCGATCTTCGCCGCGAGGATCGTTTCGGTACACGGCGGCGTCCGTCCGTGGTGGTTGCAGGGCTCTAGCGTCACGTACAGGGTCGCGCCGTGCGCCTTGTCGCCGGCCGCGCGAATGACCGCGACCTCGGCGTGGTCTTCGCCGGCGCGCTCGTGATGCGCCACGCCCAGGAGCTCGCCGCCTTTGACAAGGGCCGCCCCCACGTGCGGGTTCGGGGACGGGTGGCCCTTGGCGGCTTCCGCCAGCGCGCGATCCATCCACGCTTCGTCGACCGGATCAGACGCGGTCATGACTCGATCGCCTCCGGGCCTTCGGGGCCGTCCTTCCGGTCGCGGGCGAGCTTCTCGAGCTCGGCACGAAACTCGTCGAGATCGCGGAACGAGCGGTAGACGCTGGCGAAGCGGACGTACGCGATGTCGTCGAGGCGGCGAAGGTGGCGCATCACGCGCTCGCCGACGGACGTCGCCGAGACCTCCTTGTCGCCCGAGTCGATGAGGTCGCGCTCGATCTGGTCGACGGCGCCTTCGATGGTCTCAAGGGAGATGGGGCGCTTCTCGCACGCCTTGCGCATGCCGAGGAGGACCTTCTGGCGGTCGAACATCTCGCGGCGGCCGTCTCGTTTCGCGACGAGCGGCAAGACTTCCTCCACGCGCTCGTAGGTCGTGAAGCGCCTCTGGCACTTCTCGCATTCGCGGCGGCGGCGCGTCACGTCGGCCGCCGTCGAGACGCGGGAGTCGATGACTTTGCTCTCCACGTGGGAGCAAAATGGGCATTTCATACGGCTTCGATCTTGCCAATCCGGCGGACGTGGCGCGGGTCGCCGCTGAACTCGGTGGTCAGCCAGGTCTTGACGACCTCCCAAGCGAGCCCGAAGCCGATGACGCGGCCCCGAGCGTGAGGATGTTGGTGTCGTTGTGTTGCCGCGCGTAGCGCGCCGTGAAGACGTCCATGCAGTTGACGGCGCGAACGCCCGGGTGCCGGTTGGCCGAGATCGCCATCCCGACGCCGGTGCCGCAGATGAGGATGCCCCGGTCGAACTTGCCGGCGAGCAGGCCACGACAGGCCTGATGGGCGAAGTCCGAGTAGTCGGACGCGTCGGTGGAGTGCGTGCCGATGTCGGTGATGGCGTAGCCACCTTCACGAAGACCTTCGGCGAGCTCCTTTTTGAGCTCGAAACCGCCGTGGTCCGATCCAAGAACGATGCGCTCGCTCATCGATGGCTTCCTTTGTGCTCGAAGTTCGCGGCCGCGAGGCGAGGCGAACGGTTCAGCTTTCGACCCGCGAGAATAGCAAAGAACAGTTCGTCCCGCCGAAGCCGAAGGAGTTGTTCATCGCGTGGCGCGTGGGGCGCTCCCGGCCCGTCTTGGCGACGTAATCGAGGACGCACTCGGGGTCCGGGTCGTCGAGGTTGGCGGTTGGCGGAATCTTTCCCTCGGCGATGGCCAGCGCGCAGACCGCGCTCTCGACGGCGCCGGCGGCGCCGAGGAGGTGGCCCATCATCGACTTGGTGGAGCTCACCCACAGCTTCTTCTCGCGCGCGTGTTCGCCAAAGACGCTGAGGATCGCCCGCGTCTCTTCGACATCGCCCACCGGCGTGGAGGTGCCGTGCGCGTTGATGTAGTCGACGGCTTCCGGCGATTGCTTCGCGTCTTTCAGGGCCATCTTCATGGCGCGCTGGGCGCCGGCGCCGTTGGGCGCCGGTTGCGTGAGGTGGTGCGCGTCGCTCGTGGCGCCGTAGCCGGTGACCTCCGCGTAGACGCGGGCGCCGCGCTTGCGGGCTCGCGTGAGCGTCTCCATGACGAGGATGCCGGCGCCCTCGCCGCAGACGAAGCCGTCGCGGCCCTTGTCGAAGGGGCGGCTCGCTTGGTGGGGCGCGTCGTTGCGCTTCGAGAGCGCGAACATCGCCTCGAAGCCGCCGATGCCGACGGGCGTGACCGCGGCTTCTGCGCCGCCGGCGACCATCACCTGGGCGCGGCCGCGGCGGATCCACTCGAAGGCCTCGCCGATGGCGTGTGCGCCGCTCGAACAGGCGCTCGTTGTGCAGTAGCTAGGGCCCCTTAGGCCGTGCGCCATCGACACTTGGCCGGCGGCGAGGTTGGCGATGATGTTGGGGATCGCGTAGGGGCTGATCTTGGAGGGGCCCTTGTCGATCAGGGTCTGCTTCGTCTTCTCGAGCGAGAAGAGGCCGCCGATGCCCACGCCGACGAAGCAGCCAGCCTCGTCGCGCTCTTCGTCGGTCAGCTCGAGCTTGGCGTCGTCGATGGCCATCTTGGCGGCGCCCATCGCGAACTCGCTGAAGCGATCGAACTCCTTCAGCTTCTTCTTCTCGATGAAGGCGAGCGGATCCCAGCCCTTCACCTCGCCGGCGATCTGCACGCGAAAGGCGCTGCAGTCGAAGAGCGTGATGCGCTCGATGCCGGACGTGCCGGCGCACAACGCTTGGAAGCTGGCCTGGGTGCCCAGCGCGACCGGCGTGACAAGGCCGATGCCTGTGATGACGACGCGTTCCATGAGAGGCGACCCTTATAGCGCCGAGCGCCAGCTTTGGCCTCCGCTTTTCGCGGAAAAGACCGGCGACTGAGCCACCGGCGCGGCGCGCCCGAGCGGCCCAAGGGCCTCGCCAGCGGTGGGCTCAACCCCGAACAGCCGGACGGGCCATTCACGAAGACCGTCCACGACAGACCGGCCACGACAGACCGTCCGAGACGGGCCGTCCATGCCTGGCCCGTCTGGACAGGGCGCCGACTACTTCTTGGCGTGCTTCTCGACGTAGTCGATGGCGTCTTGGACCGTGCGGATCTTCTCGACGTCTTCGTCGGGAATGTCGATCTCGAACGCCTCCTCGAACGCCAGCGCGAGCTCTACGAGCCCGAGCGAGTCAGCCCCGAGGTCTTCGATGAACGTCGACTCGGGCTTGATGTCTTTCTCATCGACGTCGAGCTGCTCTTTGATGATGCGCTTGACCTCGCTGGCGATGTCCTGAGCCATGTCGTGCCTCGTATCAGAATTCGTGCGTTCCGCGAAACGCAAATGAGTAGGTGTCTTGCTCTTTTGGCGAGGCGCGTTGCGCGCTTCGCACCTCAAACGTACATGCCGCCGTTGACGCGGAGCACTTGCCCCGTGACATACGCCGCTTCGTCGCTCGCGAGATAGACGCATGCCGCGGCGATCTCTTCGGCCCGCCCGGTGCGCCCGAGGGGGATCTGCTTCTGGATGAACTCCTTCGCCTCGGTCTTCATGGCGTTCGTCATGTCCGTGTCGATGAAGCCCGGCGCGATGACGTTCACGGTGATGTTCCGCGACGCGTATTCGCGGGCGATGCACTTGGCGGCGCCGATGAGGGCCGCCTTGGTGGCTGCGTAGCCCGTCTGGCCGGGGTTTCCCATCTCGGCGACCACGCTGGAGAGAAAGAGCACGCGGCCAGCCTTCGTGCGCATCATGCTCTTCGTGGAGGCGCGCGCGCAGGCGAGAGCGCCGCGCAGGTTGGTCTGCCAGAGGCGATCGAGATCGTCGTCTTTGAGGCGAAGGAGCAGGCCGTCGATGGCGATGCCTGCGTTGGCCACCAGGATGTCGATGCGTCCGTGCTTCTGGATGAGGCCCTCGATGGCCGTCTCGGTCGCCTGGGTGTCCGCCACGTCGAAGCCCGCGATGTCGGCCTTGCCGCCCTTCTGGGTGATGGCGTCGGCGGTGGCGCGAGCGGCGTCTTCGCCGCGCACATAGTTCACGATGACCGTGGCGCCTTGCGACGCGAGGGCCTCGGCGCACGCGCGGCCGATGCCTCGCGAGCCGCCGGTGACGAGGGCGATTTTACCGTCCAGTCGGAACATGCGGTTCTCCTAGCCGTTTGGCATGCGCCTCTTGCCACGCCGGGGCGGCGTTGTCACCCGTCCGTGAGGTCGACCGACGCATCCTTCGCCGCTGTTCTTGCTTCTTCATGAGCGGTTCTTCATGAGCGCAGAAACGCATCGACGCCGTCCAGGGCCGTCATGTCGGAGACGCTCAAGACCTTCAGCTCCTTGGAAATGCGACGGCAGAGGCCCGCCAGCACCTTCCCGGGGCCGATCTCGAGCGCGTGGGTTACGCCGTCGGCCACCATGCGGCGGACCGAGTCTTCCCAGCGCACGGCGCCGTCGACTTGGCGGACCAGGAGCTCCTTCACGCGGGCCGCGTCGGCGTTTGGGGTCGCGTCGAAGTTGGCGACCACCGGGAACGCCGGCGCGCCGATGACGACGCGTTCGAGCTCGCCCTGAAGGGCCCGGGCCGCCGGCGCCATGAGCGCGCAGTGGAAGGGGGCGCTGACCTTGAGCGCGATGGCCTTGCCGCGCTCCTTGCTGGCAAGGTCGCTGGCGCGGGCCACGGCTGCGGCATGACCCGCGATGACCACCTGCCCGGGCGCGTTGAAGTTGGCCGGCTGGACCGACTCGTCGCCCTGGCTCGCCTCGCGGCAAAGGGCTTCGAGCCGCGCGCGGTCGTCGATGCCCATGATGGCCGCCATGGCCCCAACGCCGGGCGGAACGGCGCTCTGCATGGCCTTGCCCCGCGCCCGCACGAGCCGCACCGCCGCTTCGAGCGGAAGGGCCCCGGCGGCCACGAGGGCCGAGTACTCGCCGAGCGAGTGGCCGGCCGCGAAGGCGGGGCGGACGGCTTCGTGGTCCGGCAGCCGCTCACGAAGCGCCGCCAGCGCAGCCATGCTCACCGTCACGATGGCGGGCTGAGCATTTTCCGTGAGCGTAAGGCGCTCCTCGGGGCCGTTCAGGATCAGGTCCGTGAGGCCTTCGCCGAGGGCGGCGTCGGCTGCGTCAAACACCGCCCGCGCCGCCGGCGAGGCATCGCGCAGGTCGCGGCCCATGCCGACCGATTGAGACCCTTGGCCAGGAAAGAACCAGGCGAGCTTCATGGTGCGTCTCCGTTTCGGCGTAGACATGACAAAACGAAGCGTCGGGCGCTCACGGCGCCCCGCCTCGTCATGCCAGCGCTAGGCCCGAAAAAGCTCAGTCGCCTTTGGCGGCGGCTGCGACCTTCTTGCCCTTGTAAAAACCGCAGGACGCGCAGGCGCGGTGCGGGATCGAGGGCTCGCCACAGTTGGCGCAGGGGATGAGCTGGGGCGCCGTCACCTTGTCATGGTTCGCGCGGCGCATGTTGCGCTTGGATCGGCTCGTACGTCGCTTGGGAACCGCCACGGCGTCACTCCTTTGAGGTCGTTCTGAAACGGAGAAGAGGGGCTAGCCGAGGATCGACTTTATCGCCCGAGGACGGCTCTTGCGGCTTTGCCGCGCCGTCTTCCGCGGGGCGAATACCAGGGCAGTCTTCCGAGCACAAGGGGATCATGGGGGTTTCGAGCAAGAGCTCGTCCCGCACGACGTCGTCGAGGACGACGGTCTCGCCTTGATAAGGGAAGGTATCGGCGTCGCCGGGGGCCATCTCGGCTTCGGCGGCCATCTCGCGCTTCTTCAGCTCGGCGGCCGGCATAAAGAGCAGGCTGAGCGTCTCGGCCACGACGAACGGCGTCGGCTTGAGGCACCGGGCGCAAGGCGCCTCGAGCTCGCATTCGAGGCGGCCGTGCACGACGATGTCGTGGCCGCTCCGGGAGACGCGAACGGCCAACGAGCCGGGCTTGCCCGACGTGGTCGACTCCGCATCCTCGAGGGCGCCCCGAACCCACGCGGGGCGGATCGGGAACTCAAAGGGCTTCCCGCCGGCGTCGATGTCGGCGACGGGGATGCTGAACTCGGCGGCTCTCCGGGCATGGCCGGCGGCGTCGCGGTGGGCTTCTTCGGTCATGATGAGCGGGCTTCGGGCCGGCCCCAGCCCCTTGGTTGGTGGCAGAAGGGGGGTTGGTGGCAGAAGGGGCTTGGTTGGTGGCGGAAGGGGGACCGTACTTTCCACGAGAACCCCCGCCGCGCAAGGGCCTGTGATGATTTTGCTTTGACCGGGCCGCTCGGTTCGGGAATCTTTCGCGTGCGAAACATCATGGCGACCAAACCCGCGCGCGCTGACACCGATGCCATCCTGAAGGGCCTCGTGGCGCTCTACACCGACAACCGCCGGCTCACGAAGCGTGTGGCGGCGCGGGCGCGCCTCACGGGGCCGCAGCTCGTGGTCGTGAAGCTCCTCGAAGAGGTTGGCGCCATGTCCCTCTCGGAGCTCAGCGAAGCGATGCGCGTCGGCAACAGCACCCTCACGGGCATCGCCCTCCGCATGGAGCGCGAAGGCCTCGTGCGTCGCGAGCGCGATCCCCGCGATCGGCGCGTCGTGCGCTTGACCCTGTCGCCGAAGGGGCGGCGCGCGTCGGCGGAGGTCCCCGTCGAGCCCATCGGCATCTACCGGCGGGCCCTGGCGCTCCTCACGGCGGAGGAAGCCAAGATGCTCCACGGCATCGTCGACAAGCTGACGATCGCCGTGCGGCGCATCGTCGATGAAGAACTCGGGGCGACGCTTCGCGTCTCCCCTGCGCGGCGAGGCGCTCGTTTGGCCGTTCACTCGAAGGAGGCATCATGAGAGACCCGGACTTGTGCGTCATCACCTGCGCGCTCACTGGCGTCTTGGCGAACCGAGCCCAGTGCCCGGCCATTCCGTACACGCCGGAGGAGATTGGCGAAGAAGCCAAACGCGCCCACGACGCCGGCGCCGCCGTGGTGCACATCCACGCGCGCAACGACGACGGCTCACCGACCTTCAGCCCGGCGGTGTTTGCCCGCATCAAGGAGGAGGTGCGGAAGCGCTCGCCGGTGCTCCTCAACTTCTCGACCGGCACGATGCTCGACGACGTGAGCGATCAGGTCGGGTACATCCGCGGGAGCAAGCCCGAGATCGCCGCCCTCAACATGGGCACGATGAACTACGCGAAGTACTCTGAGAAGCGGAAGAGCTTCGTCTTCGACATGGTGTTCCCGAACACCTACGAAAAGATTCAGAAGCTCCTCACCGCCATGAACGAGGCGGGCGTGAAGCCCGAGCTCGAGTGTTTCGACGCCGGCCACACGCAAGGCATCGGCCCGTTGCTCGACATGGGCATCCTCAAGCCACCGCTCCAGTTCTCCTTCATCGTCGGCGTCTTGGGCGGCATCCCGCCGCTCGTCGAGAGCCTCCAGTTGCAGACGCGCATCATGCCCGCCGGCAGCGAGTGGGAGGTCATCGGCATCGGCCGAACGGGCTTCCGCATGGTGGCCTCGGCGCTCGTCTTGGGCGGCAACATCCGCGTGGGCCTAGAAGACAACTTCTACTTGCCCAGCGGAGAGATGGCTCGCTCCAACGGCGATCTCGTCGACGTCGCGGCGCGCATGGTGCGTGACGTGGGGCGCAAGGTCGCCACCGTCTCGGAGGCGCGCGCCATCCTCGGGCTCGACGCTCTCGGAAAGACCGGTGCGTTGTGAGCGAGGTGCCGCGCTACGAGCGAATCAAGGTGACCGTCGACGGTCCCGTCTTCGCCATCACGCTGGCGGTCCCCGAGCGGCGCAACGCCATCGGGCCGCGCATGGCCAACGAGCTGCTCGACGCCATCGATCGGGCGCGCAGCGACGACGCCATCCGCGTCATCACGCTCGAAGGCGAGGGGAAGGTCTTCTGCGCCGGCGGCGACTTTGCAGAGATGATGAGCGGCGCCGCGCCGACGCGCAGCGACGTGCCGCCACGCGGCGACTTCGCCGATCTCTTGCGCGAGATGGTTCGCTCCGTGAAGCCCATCGTCTGCAAGGTGAACGGCCACGCCATGGGCGGCGGCCTCGGGCTCGTCGCTGCGAGCACCTTCGCCATCGCGTCGAGCGACGCGAAGCTCGGCACGCCCGAGATCGACGTGGGCCTCTTCCCCATGATGATCATGGCCGTCTTGGTCCGCTTCGTCCCGCGCCGTCGCGTGCTCAAGATGATGCTCCTCGGCGAGCGCATCGACGCCGCCGAGGCGAAGGCCATCGGCATCCTCAACGACGCCGTGCCCAAAGACGAGCTCGACGCGAAGGTGGCTGAGCTCGTGGGCGAGCTCACCAAGAAGAGCCCGGCGGCGATGCGCCTCGGCCTCCGCGCGTTCGGCGCGCAGGACGGCATGGACCTCGAAGAGTCGCTCCCGCTGCTCCGCGAGCGGCTCGGTGAGTGTTTGGGCACTGACGATGCGCGCGAGGGCCTCATGGCCTTCGCCGAAAAACGTGAACCGGTTTGGACCGGAAAATAGTGTCCCCGGAGGCAGACCCATGGCGAACATGAGAGAGCTCGTTGCCGAGCTCGAAGCGAAACGTGCGCGGGCCCTCGAAATGGGAGGCAAGGAGCGCATCGACAAACAACACGCGCGCGGCAAGTTGACGGCGCGGGAGCGCTTCGCGCAGTTCTTTGACGACGGCGTCTTCTTCGAGGTCGGCCTCCACGGAACGCAGATGGGCACGGCGGCCGGGCCCGACGGCAAAGACAAACCCGCCGCCGACGGCGTCATCTGCGGCTTCGGCAAGGTCGACGGCCGCATGGTGTGCGCCGCCGCGTACGACTTCACCGTGAAGGGCGGCAGCATCGGCTACACCGGCGAGGAGAAGGTCACGCGGATGCGCACCATGGCCCTCACGGGTCGTTGGCCCATGGTGTGGTTCATCGATTCGGCGGGCGCGCGCATCGATCCCGGCGCGATGCACCCGGACATGCTCTCGTATTGGGCCGGCACGGGGCACCTCTTCCGCGAGCAAGTTGTGATGAGCGGCGTCGTGCCGCAGGTGGCGGCCATGGTCGGACCGGGCGCCGCCGGCACCGCGTACATTCCCGGCCTCGCCGACTACGTGCCCATGACGAAGGACATTGCGAGCATGGCCCTCGCGGGCCCACCGCTCGTGAAGGCCGCCACGGGCCAAGAGATCAGCGAGCAAGAGCTCGGCGGCTCCAAGGTGCACGCGGAAGTCAGCGGCGTCGGTGATGGCGAGTTCGAGGACGACGCCAAGGTCATCGCGATGACGAAGAAGTACCTCTCGTACTTCCCGTCGAGCGTCGACGAGCGGCCGCCGTTTGTCGCCACGAAGGATCCGGTGGAGCGGCGCGAAGAGTCGCTCTTGGATCTCTTGCCCGACAGCACGCGACGTCCCTTCGACATGTTGAAACTCGTGCGCGCCGTCGTCGACGACGGCGATTTCCTCGAGATCAAGCCCCGCTGGGCGAGGAACATCCTCACGTGCCTCGCGCGCATCGGCGGCCGTAGCGTCGGCATCGTCGCCAACCAGCCGATGATGCTGGGGGGCATCCTCGACATCGACGCCGCCGACAAGGCCGCGCGCTTCATCCAGATCTGCGACGCGTTTCACGTGCCGCTCGTGTTCTTGGAAGACACGCCCGGCTTCATGGTCGGCTCGAAGGTCGAGCACGCGGGGATCATTCGCCACGGCGCGAAGATGCTCCACGCGATGAGCGCGGCGACGGTGCCGAAGCTGACCGTCGTCGTGCGCAAGGCCTACGGCGCCGGCTATTACGTCATGTGCGGCCGTGCCTACGAACCCGACCTCTTGGTCGCTTGGCCCGGCGCCGAGATCAGCGTGATGGGCGCCGAAGGGATGGTCGGCATCGCAGCCAAGAAGCTCTTCGGTGACGCGGAGCCGCCGCCGGAAATGCGGAAGGGCATCGTCGACGCGATTCAGAAGAACATCGACATCTACAAGGTCGCCGGCTGGGGACTCGTCGACGACGTGATCGATCCGCGCGACACGCGCCGCGTCCTCGCCTTGGGGCTCGAGATGGCGCAGCACAAGAAGGTAGAGCGCCCCGCGAGGAAGCGCGGCGTGATGCCTGTGTAGGCGCGTGCCAGTTGGGGCCAGGACAAGCCGCAGGTGAGCCGTGGGGACAAGCTGGCCCCTGGGGAGCAGGCCCCCGCGACGGGGGCTCGCTGCCCCTGGAAATTCCGTAAACCAGTGCGCGATGCGCGTTCTTGCGCGCACCCGCGCCCACTCGATAAAGCTCGATGAAACGCGCGTCTCGGCCGACGCGGAACCGTGTCGGGTGGTTCCCTCCGCCTGGCGCTCGAGGTTCAAAAATTGCAGCGTGGGGGGAGGATGCTTACGCCGCTACCGCACCCCGATCTCGAGGTCGAGCTCGTGGTCTCTGATCGAGAGCTTGCACGAGCTTGGTTCGAGGGCGTGCCCGCTGCGCGCTTGCTGGCGCGCGTTCGTGTGGGGCGCGAGGCGGACGACGCCGAAGAATGGGCCGAGCTCGCGGCGCGACTCCTCGGCGAGCACGCCGATCGCGTCGACCGACTTCTCGTGCGGCACCTCCGAAGTGCGCAGGACGAAGGCGCGCTTCCGGCGCCCGATGGCGTCGTGGCTGTGCTCATGCTCGCGGTGGCGGCGCGTCCCGAAGGCTCGCTCGGTGAGATCTTCGCCGACGGACCGGTCATGGAGTTGCCGACCGACGTGCTCCGCGCCGTAACCGGATACGAGCCGCGCCTCGGTGCTTCCGCGTCGGCGCGCCGCGCCGCCGCGTTTGAAACGTGCCTCCGTCTTGCGGCGCGACGCTCCGCCGGACCTTGGCCGCAGCGTCGTGTTCTTGGAGCCGCGCGCGCCTTCGGGGCGAGCGCGCTCGGGCCGTTCCTGACGGCCGACGCCTCGACGCGCCTCCTTCCGCACGACGTCGATGAGAGTCAGTCGCGCGTGGTGCTCGTGGCTCGCGAGCCGCTCGAGGCGCTGGCCCTGCGCGATCCGCGCGAGCTGGCGCAACACGTGGCCGCCGTGGAGCGCGATGAGGCTTCGCTCACGAGCCTCGACTCCTTGGTCGCGGACGTCCTCAAGTTGCTCGATACGCAAGGGGACCTGCTCTTGTGCGCGCCGCCGCGCGATCCGGAGTTGGCCGCGTCCCTCCCGAGCGTGCGCCCCTCGGAGGCGCCCGTGTCCTCGACGATGCTCGATTGGACGACAGGCGAGGGAGCTCGAGCGCTCGCGGCGGCCCTCGAGGCGAACGTCTTCGCGCCCGCGCGCGCGCGGCAGATCGTGCAGCGCGGCGGCGAGCAAGCGCTCGATGCGATCGGTGCTGAGATGTTGAAGGTGACGGATCATCCGCTCGCGAGCGCGGCCTTCGCGGAGGTGCTCGCGAAGAGCGGACGCCCCCGCGACGTCATGAGGCTCGTCACGTATTTCGCGGTCACGCCGGATCCGCTCCTCGCGGCGCGTGCGCTCGGTGAGTGCGATGCACCCGAGCTGCCGGGCGTCTTGCGCGCGTGGCTCGAAGCGATGTTGCCCCCGCCGGGCGAAGAAGTGGTGCCCGCGGGCGACGATCCGGGCACATCGGGCGCGGCCCGCGTGGCCGCGTGCGTGTCGTCGCTCGAGCCGTACCCGCGACTCTATGGAGCGGTGAGGCCGCTCTTGTCGCGAGTGAGTGTGGCGCCCCCGCCGCCGAGCGGGTAGGGGGGCGGGCGAGGGGAGACCCTTGAACGCGACCTCGACCCCGACCTCGACCTCGACCTCGACCCCGACCCCGACCTCGACCCCGACCCCGACCCCGACCCCGACCTCGACCACGACCGGGACGCGATGCAGTCGGGTGCTAGGCTGCATCGGGTGACGACCTCGGCGCGGGCGCGACCTCGTTTGGCGATTGCGGCCGGTGGTTCGTCCGGCGGCGGAGGCGGCGTGCCTCCCGATCTGAGGGAGGCGATCCGCCTGCTCCAGCTCTCGCGACTGGAGCTCATCGAGGAGATCCGAAGGGAGCTGGAGGGACTCCAAGCGGCCGGCCAAGACTCCAACGAAGCCCCGCCGAACGAGCGTTAGTTCGATCGACGTGGCGCCTTGCTCGAGGGGTCAGGTTCGCGTGCCGGTTTGCTTTTGCGACTGTGCCCTGCGTGCGTCCACTTCGGCCGCCGCGCGCGCTCAGGGCGCAACGTTCAGGCGAAAGGCCAGATCGCCGACGTCGTCCACCTGGCCGGCCTTGGTTAGATGCGAGAGCACACCTTCGGGGTAGCCGTCGCTGGCGCTCACGGCAAAGCGGTAGGTCGGGGCCTGGGTCGTCGACAGGCTGAGCGGCCCATGCACGCGCAAGCGATAGCGTTTGCCGATCTCGACACGCCCGCACTCGGATCGCAAGTCGGCGACGATGTCGACGGGGGGCGGGTTGTCGGAACAGTCTTCTCGCAAGAAGGCGATCGAGGTCTCGGCGATCCTCTCTTGGCGACCGCCCTCCTCACTGACGAGGATGTTGAGTCGCTCGGCCGCAGCACCGCCGCAGCGACGCACGGCCAGCCGCACATCGGTGACGATACCGGAGGTTTCGGCAACGAACGTTTGAGCTAGATCGCTGCCGACGATGACGGTGTCGCCCTGTGCGAACGTGCGTCCCATGATCGAAACGCCGGGCGAGCAAACGGGCAAGCGTCGCGGATCCGCCGCTTGCGCGTCCGGCTCGCCAGGAACGAATCGCGTGCGACCGGCATCTTCCGTCTCGCGTACCGGCGCGCCAGCATCCGCGGGCCTCGAGGATGGGTCGGCCTTGTTCGCGCGCGCGTCGGGCGAAACCTCTCCGCACGCCGCCACGAAGACGAGCGCAGCGCTCGCGACGATGCCCAACTTCGTCATCGTGGGGCGGGCTCCATGTACGTTTTGAACGCGAGGTCCATCCCGATCGGATTTGTGAAGACGTAAACCAATCCGTCGTCGCCTTCCCAGACGGCGCCGCCGCGATCGTAGGCGTCGTAGCGGGAGCCCGAGCCACTGGGAACGATGGTGCCCCCCAAGAAGCCTTCGCCGTCCACCGACTCGATGACGAACGTGTAGTCGGCGTCGGCCCGCAGCTCGATGCACGAACTCGTGAAGTCGAACGTCGCCGGTCCCCGCTTCGTCGGATGAAGGAGCGGCAGATAGATGGCATGGCAGATGTCCGAAGGCGGCGCGGTGATCTCCGAAGTTCCGACAACCGCGCCATCCACGCCCAGCCCTTCGTAGACCGTCATGCGAAGCAGGCCCGTCGTGTCGGGGCACCGGTAGGCCGTAACTTCGACGGCGGTGAGCGCGCCGTGCGCCCCCGCACGGAAGGTCTGGCCGAGTCTTAGGGTCCGTCCGCCAGCGTTTTGTCGCTCGTTCGCCGCCGCTTGGTCGACGCGTTCTGCAACCTTTTGGCAGGTGAACGGACGGGGCGGCGCAACGATGCCGGGCTCGGTGTCGATGGCCCCGCGCTCGTGGCCGCTATCGGCGCCGCCGTCGGCCGTCGTGTCGGCGTCGTTGGCTGCGACGCCGCTTGGCAGGTCGTCGGTCCCGAACTCGGTGCGCGCGCCGCAAGCCGTTCCGATCGCAACGACGAGCGCAAGTTCCCAGCTCCTCCCCCCACGCACGGTCGCCGTTGTGCCATGCGGCGTTACCGGAACGCCCTCGCAACGTCGTCTCAGTGCGTTCTCCGCAAAGAGACAGTCGATCTGTCAGCGCGGCGGGTCCTGCGCGTTGCCCCACCTTCGTCGGAATTTCGGGGTCGACGGGACCGCCCCTAGTCATGCTCGGACATGGACGCCGCCGTGGCTAAGGTCGTCACCGCCGAGTTCGGAAGGTCGAGCGATCTGTGTGGCGCCATGCGCGAGCGTAACGACGAGCACGCAAGCATCAGGCTTCGGGAGGAGGGAGAGGGAGAGGGAGAGATCGAGCACGACCACGACCTCGACCACGAGCGACGCCGCGTCGGCGCGAGCTACCAGGTTG
Source organism: Myxococcales bacterium (assembly GCA_016703425.1). Classification (NCBI taxonomy): domain Bacteria; kingdom Pseudomonadati; phylum Myxococcota; class Myxococcia; order Myxococcales; species Myxococcales bacterium. The sequence goes on along the minus strand of JADJCA010000031.1, from coordinate 81,891 downwards.
GCTTGCCGGTTTGCTTGAGCGACTGAAAGAAGCGCTCACGATCGTTGGCGGACGGGAGCGGATCCGTTCCCTGCGCCTCGACGACGAGGACGCACGACATGGCGTCGAGGGAGACGTTCCGCAGGAACGCTTTGTCGCCCTTGGCTTCCGTTCGACCTGACGCTGGGGCCCTTCCGTCGGCGTTGAGCTTTCCGTCGCGGCGGACGATGCACGTGGCCGACCACGCGAGGAGGCCGGGGCTCTTGGCTCCGATGGAATGGCTCCGCATCTCGACGTGGTCGGTCGTCTCGCTGCGGATGCGGAAGTCATTGAACGGGAGCGGTAGCTCGACGGAGAAGGCACCCTCGCTTGACGTCGCGCGTTGCCAACCGTCGCCGAGAGGATCGGTCGCTTGGATGCGGTGCATCTTCATGAACGTGCCGGGGCTCATCTCGCGCTCCTCGCCGGGCTGGATGCCAGCGAGTCGTTCTGCGATGGGCCTTGCGTCGTCGGGGCTATGCCGACCGCGGTCGCGGCAACCGACGAGGGTCAGCGCGAGGATGAGGGGCAAGGCCGTGGCCGTCATGCGTGCGGCCAACGTTCTCACGTCTCCGTAGCAGCGCGCAATTCGTCGAGTGCGCGGGGAGCAAGACGCTCGGGTTTCGCCGAACGTCCGGGAGGAACTCGAACTCGCTCAGCACGCGCACCGCTTCGCGCGCCGAGCTGCCTGGCGCGACGAGGACATCCATGAGCACGTCGTCGAGCAGGGGCAGAGGCAGGCCTGGTGAGCGCTTTGCGGCGAGCGCTCTCGCGGCGTCGAGGTCGTTGCGTTGCACGGCAACGTGCGCTTCGCAGCGAAGTCGTGCGGCCGTTAGGTAGGCGTAGGCAGGAAACTGGCCTGCGAGTTTCGCAAGGACGTCGGTGGACTCATCGACCCGCCCAAGAGCAGCCAGCAAAAAGGCTCGTTCCGCAAGTAGGCCCGGGTGATCCAGGTCGTACGCCGCGGCCGCCGCGTTTGGCTGGGCGCTTAGCCTTGCGAGAGCTTGGGTGCACTCGGCGAGGGCGTTCTCGAACTCTCCACGCTGCGCGAGATACTTCGTGAGCGCGAGCGAGGCGCCGACCCCGCTTGATCCGTTTCGCATGGTGGCGAGCGTCGCCGCGCACCGATCGGCACCCGGCTTGGTCAAGCCGGCTGACAGTTCGAACAGGCGCCTTGCTTCGCGATTGGCGCGCGCTAGCGCCGCCACTACCCCGATTCCCATGAAGACGGTGAACGCGACGATAAGGAAGCCGGCATCTGGCACCCTCAGAGCGTCCGAAACGGTACCGCGCTTCCCCGACGCCGCGGTTTCCACTTCGAACCGGGACATGGCGACGCCCGCACCCAAGCACGCCGCGCAGAATAGGGCGACCGCTCCGGTGCGCACCCAGGAAGGGCGGGCCGGCTCGGCGGTCGGCTTAACCGGCCCGGCGCCTGGCGCGAGCGTGGTCCGAGAATTGTGTGGTAGCTGCGGCGCGTGACTCGCGACACCTGGCAAGAGGCGCGCGAGCCAAGGGTCCAAGCTGCCATCTTGCTCTGGAATCGCTGATTCCCGATACGCACGGGCCCGCTCGGGGCGAAGGCTCCTCACGATCGCTCGCGCCAGTCGGCGTTCCTGGGGCAGCAGCGGCTCCATCAGGCCCGCGAACCTGGCGAACTCAGAGGTGAGTTCCGCCGGCTGGACGTCGTCGCGCTTCGTCAAGAGAACCCATCGAGCGAGGTTGGCTCTAGCGCAAGCGGACGGCGGTGCCGCGACGTCGTCCAACACTGCGTCAACATCCGCCATCGAGCGCTGCCTCTCGTTCAATGTGGCCAGTGCGAGCGCGCGAAGCGCGTGGGCCTCGAGCACAACCTGATGGGTGTGGGCGCGCGCGAGTAACCCGTTTGGTAGCAAGAGGCATGCGCTGGCGAGCCGCACCACCGTGGAAGGATTCCCGCGCAGGTGGGCGTGGAGCGCTCGTTGGTACGCCACGGCGCGCTGGATGTACGAACTGCACCGCTTTAGGTCGACCGTCGCTAGCGTGGCGTCGGCGCCGTCCAGATCGCCGCGGGACATCTGTTCGAAGGCGAGATTGTTTCGGACGACCGCCTCAACCTCCGCCGCGCCGTTGCCGGCGAGCCGTCGCGTGAGGCCGGCGCCGAGGGCGAACGCAACGGCGATCAGCCACTGACCGGTTGCTGCTGCCAACGCTGCGACCACCACGAGCAGGATGCCTACCGACTGAGCACGACGGAACCTCTTCGCGAGGGCGTGTTGCGGCCGGGGCGTCGCGTCGGGTTCGTTGGGTCTAGGCGCGGCCACTCGTGGGTCTCAGTCACTCTTGGAGGCAATAGACGTGGAACTGGCTCGCGCACGGGCTCGGGCCGAATGGGGCGTCGAACGGGGCGGGCACGTAGCCGCCATAGGCAGCGAGGCCATACGAATTGACGTCGTTTGAGGTCCAACCAGCGCAGTTCTCCGCGGCAGGCGCATTGGCTCCGTGGGCACCCATCCACGCGCCCATGTTCGGGTAGTACGTACCGCTGGCGCCCATCTTGGCGGCGGCCACCGCCTCGTTTCGCTCCAGAAGGCCGGTATCGGTCAACGCGACGACCGCTCCGTCGGGCCGCACCACCCGTTCGTTGCGCATCGTGAAGCGTCCGCGCGCTGCCGTGGTCGTGTCGGCCACCAAGGCCTTGAAGGTTCCCGCGAGAGCCGCTGCCGCAGCGTCGGCCTTGCATGCTGCGTCGAATGCCGCGATGCCGCCGGAGGCGTCGAGGAGCGAGTCTGAGGCAAAGATCATGCGCCCGGGCGAGCGTGGGAGCTTGATCGCGGTGTTGTGATCAGTCTGAAAGCAATAGAAGCGGACCGGATCGACGTCGCACGAGACCAAGTAACCGTACGTGCTCCACAGCGACGTGCCGTATGGCGCCGCCCCTGCGCTTGCGTGATGTGTGTAAAATGCACTGGGCGACTACTCTACGCAATTGCCGCCGCTCGGGTCGAACATGCCGTTCGCGGTTCCCGTGAGCACGCTGAACCCGGCCTGGCCCCCCTTCTCGTTCAGCGAGGGCGGGTAGAGAACGCCTCCGAGCACCTCGTCAAAGACGGGCGAGCCATCGACTCGTACCCAGCCACGGGCGGTGCCCACACGAGACAGAGCGCCAACCTTGGAGCTCGAGAGCCAACTGACCCAACTCGTGCCCCCAAGTTGGGCGCTCTGAGCCAGTTGGACGCACAAGGCGTCGGCGCCGGCAAGGAGACGGTCCGAGTCCGACGCCCCGGCCGGAGTGTGGCTCGTGCCGACCGAGATAACGTCGGCCACGGCAGCTGTCGTGGACGTCACAAACACGCGATTGGCGGGAACGAACCTGGCGACGACGTCCGTGTTGCTTGTTGCGCTGAGGTTGAGCACGCACTGCGGTTCCGTGCCCGAGCAGGCCCCCTCCCATCGGTCGAAAACGTACCCGCCACGCGGTTCGGCATAGAGCACGGTCGACTCGTTGGTGACGACCGAGCGTTGGCAGACACCGGCGCAGTCGAGCGGTCGCTGCCATTCGTACACGTGGCCAGCATCGGTGGGGACACCCGGCTTCGTGACCGTGAGCATCGCTGGCGCCGGGGGTGCCGCCTCGATTGGCTTTGTCGCATCGATTGGTTCCGACGCATCCAGGCCTGTTGCGCGTGGCGTCACGCGTCCGGCCCCCGCGGTAGCATCCGGCGACCCCGCGTCGACAACTCCCGCGTCGTGCCCCGAAGCGCCGGCCGCACCAGCGTGCTCGAGAGCTGCATTCACGTCATCAATCGCCCGGCCGCCACACGCCACGACGAGGAGCAGCAGCACCGCTCGGACGGAGCAAACGGACCCCATGAGCCAATGCTTTCACGAGGACGGCGCCCGTGCCACACACAGGCGATGCGTAGCGGCCAGCCAAGCTGGCAATCCACCGCGCACTCGATGCTCCGGCATTGCCCGCGCCCCGAGAGCGGGGCCGGGAGCTTCGCGGGCGTTCTCACACAAGTCGAGGCCCCGGTTCCCCTAGTAGGGGCAGGCGGAAACGTCGGGGAGGACGCAGCGTGCGGAGACGCCGCTACCGACGCAGCGAGTCGGCGCCTCGCAAGCGCCCGAGCAAGGCTCCCCCCCTTTGGGTGGCGGTGCGCAGGTGCTTGTCCCGCACGTTGAGCCAAAGCCGCACACCCCACCGGTCGGACTACGGCAATCCGCGCCGGGTTCCGCGATCGCGGCCTGGGCGCAGACGCCGTCTCTGCAGAACAGCCCCGTCCGCTCGAAGTCGCCACACGTTGACGCGAATTGGCCCCACGTGCAGGTGGCCCCCACCTGAGCGTCGTTCTCGTGGCGCTTGCACACGCCGTCGCAACCAATCCGGGTTTGATCGCAATCGCAATACAACGTGGGCGCGCAGGACGCACCGTAGGGACTCGAGCACGATTCGCCCTCGCGGGGCTGGCGCGAGCGGTCTGCCGGCGCGCACACACCATCGGCGCACGCGCTTCCGCTTTGCGCGCACTGCCAATGGCTGAGGCAACGCGAGCCCCGCGGCAGGCCGCCTTGAATGCCGCAGAGCGGCTCTCCCGTTCCGTTCGTCCCACCGAAAGCAGACGCGAGGAACGCCTCACACGAGAGGCCCGGAAGGTCGGCCATGCACTGCTTGAGCGCGCCGGACGTGGCCCCGGAGCCGGGCACACACGCCAGCCCCTTGCACGTGACCTCGTGATCAGCGACGCATGATGCGTCGTCGCGGTAGCGAAGGCGCTTCGCGAAAGGCAAGCAGTCAGACAGTCGTCGGCAGGTTGCCTCCGCGACTTGCCTGCAAGTGATCGGCTCGTCGGAGCAGGCGCTCAAAGACCCGCAGGCGGCCGCGAGCGCGATGGCAAGCGCACGAGCGATCATGGGCGCGGAATAGCACACCGAAGACTGACGCGCTTGGGCCAGGGGCACCCCGCGCGCTGCCGCAGTTCCTTGAACCCACGCATCGTTGGGGCCTCTGCGATGCGGGAACAGGCGCGGTCGTGCGCACGAGCGGGTTTCGCGTCTTGCGGAGGCATCGCGCTATGCTTGTAAGCGATGGTGACGGGCGGGGAACTTCGGTGAACTCGCGACGAGCGAGCCTGATCGTCGTGTCGCTGGTCGCCTGTGGCGAGATCGCGAACCCTTCGAGGCCGGAAGCGACGTTACCGGAAGCCGCCACGGGCGACACGGGCGCCGCCCCGAGCGAAGCGGTCGAGACTGCGTCGCGCGCCGTGACTGAAGTCCGCGCGACGACCGACTTGCCTGACCGCGTCCACCTCACCTGGGCAGCGCCCATCGCCAGGATCGGGCTAACGGGCTATCGCGTCTATCGCGACGACGCACCACTGGCCGAGGTTGGGCTGGAGAATGCCTTTGACGATCTTGCCCTGCGGAGCGCGTCCCTCAGCGCGCCGCTCGCGCTCACGGCGTCCGACGGTACGCTGCGATCGGGCGTGGTGGTTGCCTGGCAACCCGCCGCTGGCGACGGTTTGCCGGCCACACATTCCTACCGGATTCGCGCGGTGTACACCGGCGGCGATGGCCCGCTCTCCGCGTCCGCGACTGGTGTCAGTGCCGGGAGTGTCACCGACTATGAGTTGAGTCGCGACGATGGCGGGAGCTGGGAGTCCGTCGGACTCATCCTCTCCGTCGAAGACAAGAAGGCGCCGCTCGCCACGGCAGCCTTTGCGACGCCGAGCGCGGTCCTCGATGACTCGCGCTCCGCCATTAGGCTCGAGCTCCCCAATTACCCGACGCTAAGGCCGACGCCAGCGACGTATCGAATCCGTGCACGGAGCGGGGCAGCCGCTGGCGAGGCATCGGGGCCCGCGGTGGGCCGTCGCGCTATCGGTAGCGTCGACGAACTCACGCTCCAGTGGCAGCGATCTCGCGGGACCGGTGATGGGGCGTACAAGGACCTGCCGACGGTGACGGGCCGGGTCTGGTTTGATGACACGAGCCCCATGGGAGAGCAGCGGTTCTTTCGCGTGCGCGTATCCGCCGATTGGGTCGACGCGGCCTCACCGGCCGCTCCTGCGACGCGCGTTGGCTTTCGGAGCATTGCAGCCGGAGACTTCCACACCTGCCGCATGCGTACGGATGACAAGGTTGTGTGTTGGGGCGAATCCGCACGTGCCGCATTTCCACCGAGTGGGACCACGCTCACCGCGCTCGCGACTGGCGGAGCTCGCGTGTGTGGTGTTCGGCTCGATGGATCGCCCGTGTGTTGGATGGGGGCATCGTTGGTACCGAACGCGGGCTCGTCTTCGTTCAAGGGCGTCTCTGCCGCGGAGACGGACGCTTGCTGGCTGCGCTCCAACGACAGCGTTGACTGCTACGGCACACCGCCGACCGGCACGTTTCGCGCGATCTCGATTTCGACGTACACCGCGTGCGGGATCACCCTCACCGGGCGGCTGGCGTGTTGGCGGTGGGACACCAACTATTCGCAGCCGCCGGCCGAGCCCAACGAAACGTTTGTGGCCGTGACAGTGGGGATGAGTCATGCGTGCGCCGTCCGGGCCGATGGCGCTCTGCGGTGCTGGGGACGCAACGCGTATGGCGAGGCGCCTGCTTTCGACGCTGGCCCGTACGTGGCTGTGGACAGCGGAGCTTGGCACTCGACGTGCGCGCTTCGCTCGGACGGCTCGCTCAAGTGCTGGGGGTGGCAGACGATGGCGGCTACCGGGTCCCGAGCCCCTGCCAGCGGGGGCTTCAAGGCGCTCGCCCTGGGACCGGCCCACGGGTGCGCTCTAAGGCAGGACGGCAGCATCGCTTGTTGGGGGTCAAACTACTGGGGCCAGGCTCAACCCTTCCGCCGAGGGCTCGCTTCGACACGATTTCCGTGAGTGGTGCGCACGCGTGCGCTGTTGGCCAGTCGGGCGCGGAGTGTTGGGGGGACAATGAGTACGGGAAGCCCCGCGACGGTGCCATTGGGATTCAGCCACGAACTAGTGGCTGGCGCGGCTTTCTCGTGCGGGCTGCGGGCGGACAGTACGGTTGACTGCTGGGGTACCCCCAATCTCGGGCAGCCGCCCGCGGTCCCGCTGAAGTCGCTGAGCGTTGGGCGAGCGGCGTGCGGCATTCAGTTCGACGACCGCGCCATCTGTTGGGGGTGGCAGGCTACCCAGCCTCCGACCGCCGAGTTCTTCAAGTCCATTTCTTCGGGTGGCGATGTTGGTTGCGGGGTGCGAGTGGACGGCAAGGTGATTTGTTGGGGAGACAACACCTACGGCGCCGCTCCACCGGTGGCGACCACAGACACATTCCTTCAAGTGTCGACGTCGTATGATCACTCCTGCGGCGTCCGCTCGGACAGTCGGCTCCTCTGCTGGGGGCTAAACGGGCGTGGTCAGGCGCCCTCGGGCCCGTCGTCGGAGCTGTTTCATTCCGTGTCTGCCGCCGAAGCCGTGACGTGCGGGCTCACCGTCGACCGCGCTGTGCGCTGCTGGGGGTACGACGCCGCTGGCACCGTCGGGGCCGCGCCCAAGCTCGACCGCTTCCGAGCGGTGGGGCTCGGAGGCCTCTCCGCGTGCGGTATCCGTGACGACGGCCACGTCATCTGTTGGGGCGAAAACGCGTTTGGGCAGGCCCCGCGCCCCTGAGCCGCGAGAGTTTGTGCATTGTGTCGTCCCAGGCGCCGCGGCGTTTCGCGACGCAACGCGAAGCGCGCTTTGCGCCGCGCGAAGCTCTGCAACACCGCGGGATCTCGTTGCAGACGGGGGAGGGAGCGCTGCGCCAGTTGCCGAAAGGGCTCCGCCAGGCGCGCGACGTCATGCGCCACAGTCCGAAGCGCGATCGGTGATGCCGAAGGTGGCGCGCCAGTCGCCGGGGCCGGGGGGGCGGGGGGGCGGGGGGGGGGGGGGGGGGGGGGGGGGGGGGGGGGGGGGGGGGGGCGGGGGGGGGGCGCGGGGCGGGCCGCGGGGGGGGGGGGGGGGCCGGGGGGGGGGGGGGGGGGGGGGGGGCGGCCGGGGGGGGGGGGGGGGGGGGGGGGGGGGGGGGGGGGGCGGGGGGGGGGGGGGGGGGAGGCCGGGGGGGGGGGGGGGGGGGGGGGGGGGGGGGGGGGGGGGCGGGGGGGGGGGGGGGGGCCCGGGCTGGGGGGGGGGGGGGGGAGCCGCCCCCTTGCGCCGAGTCCGCTTGGTCATGCGCCGTGCCAGCTAGCCTGCATTTCGGTGCGCGAGCGCTTCAATTTGTGCGGCGCGCGCTTGCCGGGACCGCGCACGGCTCCGCCGAAGTGGCGCGAAGCATCGCGCGAGTGGCGGGGCGCTCCGCGGCAGTGGCGCGCCGCTTCCCGAGACTGGCGCGGGCGAACGCACGCTGCGCCGAAGCGTTCGAGGACGAGCGTGGAGTCGTTCCGCTCGATTGCAGCGCTTCGGCCTCGGCGCGGGCTACCCAATCCCGTCGGCGTCAGAAGGTAACGGGCGGCGCGAGCGGGTCGTCGAGCGCTTGGATGTCCCAGACTCCGTCCAGATCGTAGCCGTCGACGAGGTACACGCCAGCATCGTCGCTTCCGAGCAAGTACGACCACGGCCCGAGCGAAAGAATGGTCGTGGGGTCGAGGTGCCAATTTCCGCGCTCTTCGGCCTCCGGGTCGGTGGGCTTGCCGTCGCCAAAGACGGATTGCCCCGTTCTGCGCAAGCCGACCAACGGCGAGAGTTCCTTGCCGTCGAACTGATACACGCCGCCGTTGCCGGCGAGCAGAACGTCGCCGTTCTTGCCGACCGTTAGCCCGTGAAAGCTGAGCCCGTCGAGATCACGGGGCAGCAAGTCGCCGTAGAAGTCTCTCTTGCCGTGGAAGAGCGCGATGTCGTAGCGACCGTTGGCGCCGCGGCGCAAAAGGGTTGCCGGGGCCAGTGCGCCAGCCAAGAGCCACTGGTCGCCCGCGGGGGTGAACGCGAAGCTCCAGACGTACTCCCAGCGCGGTCCCTCGGCGCCGATGAGCCCGGTGTCAGCTGCAAACGACGTCGGAGGCGCGTCGGCGGGCAGCTTGAGCCACTGCATGTTGTTGCCGAACCAGAGACTTGCGTCACCGCGAAGGTAGAGGTGATCGCGGTGGACCACTGGCACGGCGCACCACGGTAGCCGTGTGCTTGGCGTGCCGCGAGACCGCCAGCCCTTGCCGTCCCACCGCCAGATGGAGTGTTCGTGGACCGCGAGGAGGTGGTCGCCGTCGCTCGCGAGGCGGACCCATCCTTTGCCTGGTGGCATGGGAATGGCGTTGCGCGCGCGACCGGCGATGGAGAGAATCCGATGCGTCGAGCCCCGCACGCCCTCTACGACGAGGCGGTCGCCCAACACGACCACGTTTTCGATGCGGTCCAGCTCAGGAACGCGTATCGGCGCGAGGGTGCGCGCTCGCTCGTTGAAGAAGAGCGGCGACGTGTAGTCGTAGCGAGGCTTATGGGGTTCGGCCCAATCGGCCTTGTGCGCGGTCACCAGGACGCCGTCGCGGAAGGGGGTCATCGCGCCGACACGAACGCCGCCCTTGCCGCTGCGCGGTGCCAATCGGGCCCATCGGCGCGGCGGCGGCCACGTTGGGAGATCCATCATCAGTGTGGCGATGCGACTGCGCGCCGCCGCTACGCGGGTCTCCTCGGCCGCTTCGGCGTTCTTCGCGTCGCGCCAGTACGCCTGCGCCTTGCGAATGCCGGCTTCGGGATCAAACGGCTCGCCGCGAAGGCGCGCGAGCCAGGCATCAAGAAGGATGCCGGACATGTCGTCGGCGTGATTGACGCCCTTGGCGTTGAACCACTTCGCGAGTCGCGAGTCGTGCCACAGCCCCCAATGGTTGCGCAGGTATTGGCCCAGCCCCATGTGCATCAGAGCGTCATCGTCGCGGTTTGCCTTTCGAAAGGCCTTCTCCTTCTCGCTCACCGTGCGATCCAGCTCAGCGAGCGCGTCGTTCAGATCAACGGGGACGTACCCGTCGCCGAGGGCGGCGTCGGCGCGACCTGAGCCTCCGGCGTCGCGGCGGTCCGCGCGGGTGCGCCCGCAGGCGACGACTGCGAAAGCGAGCGCGAGCGTCGTTACGAATCGCCGTGCGTGCCTGCCGCGGACCATCGGTGCCGAGCCTAGCGTAGGTCCTGGCCGCGATCGCAGACGAGGAGTGTCACCTATCTCTTTGGGCTGTGCCGTGGGAACCTCGACCTCGACCGCGACGAAGTCTTGCCGCAGGGACTACCGAGCATCAGCGTCGAGCAGGGGCGCGCCGCACGTGAGGCATACGCTGATCCACCGACGGCGAAACGGGAGGACGCGATGCACGCGTCGCTGCGTCTTCTCATAGAGGACGTCTGCGCGTGCCTCCGTGGCCACGACATGAGGCGGCCGTGGCCAGGGGGGCTCCTTGCCCTCCCATGCGAAGACGAGGGTGGGATGCCCCCGAGGACAGGTCGTCGTTCCGTCGACGCGAAAACCAGGGAAGTCGCTTAGATCGTAGGGAAGCGCGCGCATGAGGGCCTTGCGGCTTCGCTCCGCGGCGAGCCCCTCCCGTCGCGAGGCGCCGCGGCGGTGCGCATGTTCGTCGCAAAGCCACGGAAGGAACCGATCACGAACCGGCGTGAGCACGCGGCCGCCCGACTCGCAGACGGCCGCGCCCTCGACTTCAATCCACGGCATGCCCAACTCGAAGGCTTTGGCGTCATCGACCTCGTGCGAGACCACGACCTCGATGGCGGCGATCGGAAGGTCTGCGGGACCGAGGAGCGCAACGTCCACGACGTGTCCCGTGCGAAGCCTCCATTCCTCCGCGGCCCGGAGGACCTTTCGCGGCATCTCCTGCGCCGTCACCGCGTCGCATCCGTCCTCACCACAGCGCCGACGGAACGTGACTGGCGCGCCACCGCGCCGCCAGTCCTCCACCGCTTGCACGAGGAGCCGCTTCGCCGAGAGATGAATGACCCCCTCAGCGCTGCAGGTGGACTTCCGGTGGTGAAAGTGGCGTCGCTTCACCTCTCCCGCGTGAAGATCCACGACGGCTTCGCAAGCGGGACACGTGTACGCGCGACCACGGGCAGCCTCGTCGGGCGACACGAGGCGTCCGTGTTCGCCCACTGCCGTCGGTATTCGGAAGCCTTTGCTCGCGACCACGTCTGCCGTGCCAAGGTACGGGCACGGGCGCCGCGCCGCGAGCGGCGAATCGGGACCCAGAACGTTCCCATGTGCGCTCTTGGTGAGCGGTCAAGGCGATGGTCCATGGAGATGGGTGACACTTTCGGCCCCGACCCCGACCCCGGCCCCGGCCCCGACCCCGACCCCGTCGGTCGAGGTCGGCGCTCAAGCGCGACAATCCGTCCCGCAAGAAGCGCGACTGGATCACCCACCTCCGACGCCCGCTTCCCGCGCGAGAACACGCCTCAAAACGCAGGGCGCATCTGCTCTCGCGGTTCGTTCGCCGCACGGCATGTCCGATGCACTGCAACGCCATACGTGCCGAGTGGGGCCCCCGCATCTGCGTGACCCGCGAACGACTCGGCAACGACGAGGCCTTGCGCAATGAACACGACCTTCTCGACTCTCTCCTTGGCGTTGGCGCTTAGCGCGTTGGGGGCCGCCGCTGCGTGCTCTCCCTCCGTTTCCAAGGAGGCACCCGATTGCGTCGCGACGCCGAAAGCGAAGGGCTGCACGAGGCCCGCGGCTGCCTCCGACGACGCTGGCGTGGCCGCCGTCCTCACGTCGGCTCCTCAGCCGCTACCAGGCGTTGACGGCGGCGGTGACGCCGGCGGCGACGGCGCTGCGGCCGCGCCGCACAAGCCGACCGTTCCTCCTCCCAACGTCGCCTGCCAAGATCTCACGCGCTGCTGCGCCAAGGTCGCAGACACCGTGGAGCGGGCTGCCTGCGTGGGCATCGCGGTGAGCCAGAGCGCCAGCACCTGCGCCAACGCCATCATCGCGTATCAAGTCTTCGGCGGCTGCTCCCACGCGGGGCAACGTGCTCCCCGACATCTTTGGGCCCGACAAAACGCCGCGGGCCGACAAGAGCTGCGAATACCTGGAACGCGCATGCATTCAGAACCCTGCCTCGTGCGATGCCGCGTACGTCTGCAACGGCGCGACCGTCGGCACCGCGAGCACGCCACGCGATCCGTGCGCGAGCGCTTCCGACCCGTATTGCTGCCGCTATCCCAACGGCTTCGACTGCGGCGGAAGCCCGCCGCCCGCTGCGACAGACGTTTGCGCGAGCGCGTCGGATCCGTATTGCTGTCGTTACCCCAACGGCTTCGATTGTGGCGGTTCGCCCGATCCGTGCGCGTCGGCTCCCGACCCCGAGTGCTGCCGCTATCCGAACAGCTTCGATTGCGGCGGCACGCCCGATCCGTGCGCCTCGGCGCCGGACCCGTATTGCTGTCGCTACCCCAACAGCTTCGACTGCGGCGGGACCTGAGTCGAGGTCGAGGTCGAGGTGACGAGGTGACGAGGGTCCTTCGGACCCGCCTCTATGACTGGACTCCGTCCACTGCGTGGACTCCGTCCAGTCATGTTCGAGGTCGCCCTCCGCCCAAACGAAAAACGCGACCCCCTCTCGGGAGTCGCGTCCTTCTCGTTCTCTCTGTCTCTCGTTCGATCAGCCGCGCAGCATGTCGAGGAAGTCCAGATCCGGCGTCGCGATCGGGTACTTCGCCCGGATGACCGCCACTTCCGACTCCTCAAGCAGCTTGCAGAGCGCCATCCCGTCGTAGAGGGCCACGGGCGCCGCGTTCACGGCTGCCGCTTCTTCCCTCGCACCCGATAGGACTTGCCCCGTGCTGATGAGCCAGCCCGCCGTCGCCGGTCCGTAGTGGTGCAGCGCGCCGCGCAGATCGCTCACGCGCTCGCGGCCGATCTCTCGCCCGTCTTTGCGGATGACGATGCCCGTGCGGATCTCGTCGCTGCCCGTCTTGTGAACGGCCGCGAAGTGCGCCTCGCCACCGGGCGCCCCGGCGCGCCGGACGGGACGAATCTGCGTCATGCCGATGCGCTCGAGCATCACGAGCACGAGCTCCACGAACGACGGTCCCGGCAGCTCCTGGATGCGTCGCAACATGAAGCGCCGCGAACCTTCGCGGTAGCGCTCGACAGCCGCGATCACGTCTTGCTCGAGCCGAGCGAGATCACCCCCCATGGCCCAGTCGGTCGGCGCGACGCGCGCGCCCGCCGCAAAGCGGAAGCGCGGACGCATGCCGCCCGCGAGGCGCCGCAGGTTGTCGCCGCGAAGCGACGCGTTCAGTTGAATGCCCGCCAAGCTCGGATCGCCCGCGAGGCGGCCGCGCCGCATCAGGCCGTCGAGCAAAGAGCGCATCGGCACGGGGCCGCCGTTGCGGTCGAACGAGCCCAGGACCGAGAGCGCCGCGTCCGCGAGCTCTTTGCCTGCGAGCTCTTCGCCCTCGCCGACGGGCACGTCGATGCCGCTCGGGGCGCCGCCCGCCATGATCTGATGACGCTCACGGATTTGCGGCCGCGGCGCCGGCGCTAGCGGATCACGCTCGACCGCCACGTCACCGTCGAGGGCAACGTTGGAGGCCGGCGAAGCGCCGCTGCCGTTTTCCGTCACGCGCGGGCTCGAGGAACGATCGCCTTCGAAGCCACCGCTGCCGCCACGCCCTCGGCGACGGCGCCGACGACGACGACGTCCGCCTTCGCTCATCGGGCCTTCGCCGCCAGCAGGGTTATTGGCCGAGGCGCCCGCAGCAGCGCCCGCCGGAGCCGGTGCTTGGAGGATCGGCTGGTCGTCGTCGTCTTCGTCGTCGAAGATGTCGGCGCCTTCGGCCGCGAGGTCGGCGCGGCGGGCGTCTTCGCCGGAGACTTCGCTCGGTCCGTCGTCGTCGTCCTCGACGTTGTAGGCCGAAGAGCGCGCCGGCGCGGCCGTCGCCGCCTCAACCTCGAGGGCGTTGATTTCCTCGCCGCCTTCGTCGGCGTCGCGGTCCTTCGCGGAGCCGCGCTTCTTCTTGTCGTCCCACTCGCGGAGGGCGAAGACGCCCGGCTTCACGCGAACGATGGGGTTGGTCTTGTCTTCTTTCTTGAGGAGCGCTGCGAGGCGCGCGCCCATCGTCACCTCGGGGCTCTTGCCCACGTGCGAGAGAAGGTTCTTCTCGATCGCAAGCTCGGTGATCTCCTTGTAGTGGAGCGGTTTGCCGGCGATGCGGAGCACCTCCGCGGCGGCCTCGGTAAACGTCATGTTGGTCTGTCTTCCTTATGCTGATGGCCGCCTTGCGGCCTGCTCTTTACTTCTCGCCGACCCCTTCGCCGGGTGGCCAAGACCGCTATGCGCGTCGGCCACCGCTGTTCGTCGGCGGGCAGGTCTCGCGATCCACGCCAAGACCTCAACCCTTTGGGCGATATAGCCGGAAGGGGTGGGGGCGTCAAACGGAGCCGGCGAGGGGGGCGCTGGGCTGCCGGTGGCCGGTTTTGGCCATTCTTTTCGGGGGGGCGACCCGGCTCGGCTCGACCTCGAACATGACTGGACGGAGTCCATGCAGTGGACGAAGTCCAGCCATGTCGACGGGTCCAAAGGACCCTAGTCACCCCGACCCCGACCCGACCCCGATCCCGACCCCGACCCCGACCGCGATCCCGACCGCGACCGCGACCAGGACCTCGACCAGGACCGCTCACACCCTCCGTGAACAGTGGTATCGGGGGGCCATGCGCTCGTTCGTGTGGGTCGTACTCGCTTTTGCCCTCAGCGCGGCGGGGATGGCGTGGGCCTTTCGGGAGAGTCTCGCGGGTTCGCCCCTCTTCGTGGCGGCGATCCTCGGCACCGAAGGCATCCTGGCCGCCCTGTTCGTGCTCCGCGCCTCGCGCGATGGCGAGCTCTCGGCCTGGCTCCGCCCGAAGTGGGGCGATTTTACCGGCGGCGCGCTCACCGCGACGGCGCTCTTCGGCGCGACCTACGTGCTGGGACGCGTCTTGGTGCCCGAGGGCTCGGGGCGGCAGCTGTGGCTCATGCGCCTTTACCTTCAACTGGGCTCAACCGACGTGCTTCGCCAGAAGGCGTGGCTCGCGGCGAGCGTCATCGTGCTCTTCGCCATCGTCGACGCCTTGGCGTGGCGAGGCCTCGTGCCTTCGCTCCTCGCAGAACGCGTCGGCTCGCGGCGCGCATGGATGTGGGCGGCGCTTCTCTACGGCCTCAGCTACGCGCCCGCGGCGTACCTCGTCGGCGACAAGGTGAACGGGCCGAACTTGCTCCTCGTGTCGGGCGCGCTCGTGACGGGCATCATCCTCGGCGCCAGCACGCGCTTCTTTGGTCGCCTCATCCCCGGCGTCATCGCGCACAGCCTTTTTGCGTGGTTCTCGCTCATGACCTACCGCCTGATGACGCCGAGCGTCTAAGGTCGTTGGCGCTCGCCCCTCCGACCAGGCCCGCGCCGCCCGCGTCCAAGCTGCCCACGCCGTTCACGTCGCCCGGATTTTCGTGCCGCCCCTCCTCGACAAGCTGGCTGACGCTGTCTCAAGGGCGGAGGCACAGGACCTGCGTCGCCAGTTCGCCGACGACGAACGCCTCGGCGCCGACGCGCGCGCGACCTCGCTCGCGACGCTCATCGCGTGCGTGTACCCGGCGCTCGCCTCCGCCGTGAGGATGCGGCCCGACGACGTCGCCGCCGTCGCGAGAGGTGGCCTTCGCCCGAAGGACGCGCGAGCCATGCGGCGCGCGGCGTTGGCGGCGATGCCGGACCTCGGCGACGGGGAAGGGGTCTCAGCCGCCCTGCGACGCTTTGCCCGTTGCGAGAAGCTGCGCATCGCCGCGCGCGAGCTCTTGCCCGGCGCCGAAAGCGACGTCGACGTCACCGCGCGCGAACTCTCCGACCTGGCCGACGTGTGCACCGACATCGCCGTGCGCGAGGCCCTCACGTGGGCCGACGCGCGCTTCGGGGTTCCCCTCACGTCGTCGGGTGAGCGTTGCCGCTTCGTCGTCATTGGAATGGGCAAGCTCGGGGGGCGCGAGCTCAACGCCGGCAGCGACATCGACCTCTTGCTCTTCTACGAGACCGACGAGGGTACCGTCGGGAGCGGCGACACGACGCTGCACGAGTACTTCGTCCGCGTGACGCAGCGCCTCACCACCACGCTCGACGAGGCGACCGGCGAAGGCTTCGTCTTTCGCGTCGACCTGCGCCTGCGGCCCGATGGCGCCCGCGGGCCGCTCGTCAACGCAGCCCTCGCAGCGGAGCGCTACTACGAGTCGTGGGGCCGCACGTGGGAGCGCGCGGCGCTCGTCCGTGCGCGGCCCATGGCGGGCGATCTCTCGCTTGGCGAGGAGATCCTGTCGGCCCTGGGCCCGTTCGTTTGGCGGCGCGGTGTCGATCCGGCGTTGGCCGCTGAGATGGGCGGCATGCTCACGCGGGCGCGCACCGAAGCGAAAGGCGACGTCGAGCGCGATCTGAAGCTCGGGCCCGGGGGCATTCGTGAGGCCGAGTTCTTCGTGCAATCGTTGCAGCTCATTTGGGGTGGCCGCGAGCCGTCGCTCCGCTGCACCAACACGCTCGAGGCGCTCCGCCGTCTGCGCGCGCGCGGCCTCGTCACCGACAAGGAGGCCCGCGAGCTGGAGGCCGCGTACCTGACCCTGCGGCGCCTCGAGCACCGGATCCAATTCGCGACGGGCCTTCAGACCCACGATCTGCCCGACGACGATGCGTTGCTCCACCGCATCGCGCGCTCGATGGGCTTCGCGTCGACGGCCGAGTTGCTTCGGGACCTGGAGCGTACGCGGCGCCGCGTGGCGGCTCGTTTCGCGACGCTCTCGCCGCGTCCGCGGTCGGACGATGGCAACCTCGAGCGGCTCTTCCTCGCCCTCGAGCATGAAAACGAGGACGAAGTCCTGACGGCGCTGCCGCCGGACTTCCCCGAGGGCCTGTCGCCCGATCTCGGTCGGCACCTCATCGCGCTCGCGCGCCGGCCCGACGGGCCCCTCGGCTCGCAGACGCGGGATCGCGAAGCGGACTTTGCCGACGCGTTGCTCCACGCCATCGGCGGCGCCGCCGATCCGGAGCAGGCGGCGCGGTTGTTGGCCGCCTTCTTTGCGCGTCTCCTCACGCCGAGCGTGTACGTCAAGGCGCTGGCCGACGACGCCCGCGCCATGAGGCGCGTCGTCGGCCTCTTCGGCGCGAGCGCGTACCTCGGCGCGTCGGCGGTGGGGCACCCCGAGCTCATCGACCAGCTCATCTTCGGCCGCGGCGCGCCGTCGGAGGCGTCCGTGAAGAGCATCCTCGCGGAGGAGCTCGCGGGCGTCGACCCAGACGACCCCGACGAGTTCGTCGGCGGCCTTCGCCGCGCGAAAGGGCGCGTCGTCATGGAGGTCGGGCTCGCCGATCTCGCCGGCGAGCTGGACGCGCGCGCCTGCACGCAGACGCTCTCCGCGCTCGCCGACGCCACCTTGGAAGCGTCGCTCGCGTTCGCGCTCAGTGAAAAGAAGCTCGCGAACGCGGGCCTCGCGGTCATCGCCATGGGGAAGCTCGGCGGCCGCGAGCTGGGCTACGGCTCGGACCTCGACATCATGTTCGTCCACGACGAGTCGTTGGCGCGCGGGCTCGCCAAAGACCCGCTCAACAACGGAGGCGTCGACGACAGCGCCGCGGTTGTGGTGGCCGACGCCGAAGAGCGCTTCATTCGCGTCGCCCAGCGGGTCTTGTTCCTTGTGAGCGTTCCCCACGGCGCCGGCCAAGGCTACGAGCTCGACACGCGGCTTCGGCCCAGCGGCAACCACGGGCTCCTGGTCGTCTCCCTCGCCGCCTTCGAGCGGTACCAAGAGCGCGACGCACAGGACTGGGAGCGGCAAGCCCTCATCAAGGCGCGCCACGTCGCCGGCGACGGAGCCGTCGCGGCGCGGGCCATCGCCGTCGCCCACGCGACGGCCTACGAGCGGCCGCCGCCCCCGCCCGACAAGCTCCACCACTTGCGCCTACGCATGCAAAATGAGCTGGCCGGCGAGCGGCTGTCGGCGGGCCGCGTTCGCTACGATCTGAAGCTCGGTCGCGGCGGCCTCGTGGACATCGAGTTCGCGGTCCAGTGGCTGCAAATGCGCTTCGGTGCCGATCCGCGCGTCCGCAGCACGGAGACGGAGACGGCGCTCTCGGCCCTCGAGGCGACGGGCCACCTCGACGCGTCCCGCGCGAGCGCGCTCCGCGACGGCTACCGAGCGCTCCGCCAGCTCGAGCTGCGTCTGCGCGTGCACCACGGCGGAGGCAGCCAGTGGCTCGAAGAAGGCGCTCCTGGCCTCGCCCTTTTGGCGCGGCGCCTCGGCATGCGCGACGGTCCCCGCGGCACGGCCGCCGAGGCGCTGCTCGATCACTACCGCGCCGTCACGCGCGAGGTGCGGGCCCAATACCTGGCGGTCTTGGGCCTCGAGGGCGAAGACGAGCCGGCGCTCTCGATGCGCTGACTTGCGGCGACACTTCGGCGACAGGGCCCCGGCGTTTGCTCTACGCTAGCGCGCGACCCATGCGGATCTGCTCACGCTGCGCCGAGGCGTTCCCCGATGACGCCGCGTATTGCCCGCTCGACGGCACGACGCTCGCCAAGTCGACCGATCCGTACCTCGGCCGCACCATCGCGGGCCGCTTCCGGCTGATCCAGCGCATCGGCTCCGGCGGCATGTCGTCGGTCTATCTCGCGCGGCACGTGATGATCGACCGGATGAGCGCCATCAAGATCCTGCGCGAGGACTTGGGCCTCAACCCGAATCATCGCGAACGGTTCTTGCGCGAGGCGCGCGCCGTCAACCGGATCAACCACCCGAACATCGTCGCCATCACCGACTTCGGCGAGATGGACGGCCTCGTGTTTCTCGTCATGGAGCACGTTGCTGGCGAAGAGCTCCTCTCGGTCCTTCGTCGCGGCGCCATGCCCTGGGAGCGCGCGGCGCGCATCGCCGCGCAGATCGCCTCGGCGCTGGCGCGCGCCCACGAGATGGGCATCGTTCATCGGGATCTCAAGCCGGAGAACGTGCTCATCGGCGAGACGAAGGACGGCTTCGAGATCGTCAAGCTCACGGACTTCGGCATCGCGAAGATCCTCGACGCGCCCGCGTTGACCTTCTCCGAGCAAATCTTCGGAACGCCGGGCTACATCGCGCCCGAATACTTGGAGGGCCTCCCGCCCGACGGCCGAAGCGACCTCTACGCGCTCGGCGTGATGCTCTACGAGATGCTCACGGGGCGGCTGCCTTACGAAGCGAAGGGCCAGGCGGAGCTGCTCTTGAAGCCGCTCACGTCGTCGCCCACGCCGCCGACCAAATATGTGCCCGACTTGCCGCCCGATCTCGAGATGCTCGTGCTCCGGCTCTTGGCGCGCCACCCCGTCGATCGGTTCCCCGACGGGTACACGGTCGTGCACGCCCTCGAAGAGGTCTACCGGCGCGGCACCAAGGAGAAGACGACGATGCCGCCGCCTTCCATGCGAGGGCCCGGCACCGATCGCGAGCGGTGGTCGACCATCGTCGATGCACCGCAAGAGCCGCGGCATCACACGGCGGAGTTTGGCCGCATTCCCACGGCGAACATTCCGGCGCGTTGGCGCGAGGCCTTCGAAGAGGTGGCCCGGACGCTCGCGTTGGCGAAGAAGAAGGGCGGTTCGGCGGCCGAGCGCGCCGCCAAAGCGGAGCCGCTCGTGGAGCACGCGCGCGAGCTGCTCCAGCGCGTGGAGCGGAACGCCGAGCGCGTCGCCAAGGAGCAAGCCCTCGTCGACTCCATCGAGGAGCGCGGCCGCGAGACGCGCGCACGCTTGGGGTTCGCCATCGACGAGCTGGGGCGCGACCGGGCGCGCGTTCGTGCCCATGCCGACGAGGTCAACCTCGTTCGGCGAGAGAGCGCGCGACCGCCTTTGCGCTTCGACCCGAGGGCCGCCGAGGTGCAGGTGTGGCAAGACGCGGCGCTCAGCGTCGAAGAGGAGGCCATGCTCAAGGGCGAGCGCGATCTCAGCTTTCAGATCGACACGCTGACGACGCGCCTCGAAACGGAGACGGAGATCATCGCGCGGGAGCTGACGGAGCCAGCGGCGCGCCTCGAGGGCGGTCTGTCGGCCATTCGTTCGATCACGACGGAGCTCGTCCGCGTCCTCGACGACGCGATCTCGATCCTCTCGCCCGGTCGGCGACGCTGAGCGCTAAATGACGGTGCATGATTCTCGAACACTTCATGCGTGGGCCGTGCGAAGCACGGTTCGCCGAAGGACGCGCTTCGTGATCCCCGGCGGGGGACGAAGGCGGGGAGGCTTCCCCCTTCGGGGATCGCGAAGCGCGTCGAATCGCCGCGATTCGAGGGGGCGCGTAGCCCCACAAGAGCGGAACTGAATCAACCGAGCGTGATGATCACGCTCGGTGATTTAGACGCTGACAAGCGGGCGTGGCGCCGGTGGCGCGCCGTGATCGCGCACAAAGCGGAGGTTCTTCGCGTTCGTCAGGACGTGAGCCACGACGGCGCCCAAGAGGCTGCCGGTGAGGACGAAGATCCCCGCGAGCAAGAATCCCATGAGCGTCGCCCATAGGGCCCAAGCCCAGCGCGCGGGTCCTCTCGTTTGGTGGAGCGCGCCGAAGAGAATCGACGACAAGACGACGCCAAGGAGCTGCGTCCCCAAACCGCGAAAGAGCAGCTCCTCACCGACGCCGCTGGCGATGGCGATGAGCCACAGATCGCGGTCGCTGTTGCCGCGCACGACGCCGGCGAGCTCGCGGTGGAGCGACTGGGCCCAAGAGTACCGCGCCACCAGCCACCGGGCCGACACGATGGCGAGCGCCGCGAGGGCGAGGCCGAGCGCGAGGCTCAACGTGAGGTTGGCCGCCAGCGGCAAGTCGAGCAGCGGCCGGGTGGCGATGGGATCGCGCGCGGTGGCGAGCGCTCCGACGACCCCGACGCCGCCGAGGAAGGTGTACGCGAAGGCGATGAGCTTCCGGTCGAGCATGCGGCACCGGGAACCGTTCCACGCGGCCCGGCCTGCGTAAAGGCCTCAACGGCGGCACGCGGCGTCGTTCCGGCGGCGGTCCAAGGTCGGGTCTCAGGACCGCCAGGGGGAGGGCCCGCTCTCCGCTCCCCGAACGATTCGCGAATGGTGATAGATTCGCCCCAGGTTTCGCCTCACTCCTCGCTCGCGCATGCCAAACCAACACGACGAACGTCCCCGCGTCCTCATCGTCGACGACGAGAAGTTCATTCGCGACATCCTCGCGGACTTCCTCGGCATGGAGGGCTACGTGGTGCGGACGGCCGAAGACGGGACGGCGGCCGTCGTCGAGCTCCAGAAGGCGAGCTACGACATGATCATCAGCGATCTGAAGATGCCGCGCATGGGAGGCCTCGAGCTGCTCGCCGCGGCCCAGACGCTTGCGCCTCAGTCGCTCACCGTCATCATGACCGGCTTCGGCACCGTCGAGACGGCCATCGACGCCATGAAGCGGGGCGCTTACGACTACATCCTCAAGCCCTTCAAGGTCGAAGAGGTCATTCACGTCGTTCAGCGCGGCCTCGAGAAGCAGCGCCTCGCCGCGGAGAACCTCCGGCTCAAAGAGGCGCTCTCGCTCTACAAGGTCACCGAGGCGATCCAAGCAAGCCTCTCCTTCGGCGAAGTCCTGACGACGCTCGGCGACACGGCGCTCCACGAGGTGAAGGCCGACGTCGTCTCGACGTGGCTCGACGACGGGCAGGGTGGCTTCTTCGAGAAGCAGCGCCTCGTGGCGCCGCCGAGCGCGCTCTCGGAGCGACCGAGCACCGGCTCGCTGGAGGAGCTCGTGGGCCTCGAGCAGGGGACGCCGATCGAAGACACCTCGCGCTTCGGGGACCTCGACCCGGCGGTCTTCATCGAGCACTTTGGCATGGGCACGGCGCTCCTTGAGCACGGTTCGAAGGGGCAGCGCTTCTTCGTGAAGCCGCCGGACGTAGGGCTCGTGTCGATCGTGGCCGTGCCGCTCCGCACCAAGAAGGGCCTCTTGGGGTGGATCGCCGCGCTCTCCTACACGAAGTCGAAGCGCTTCGATGAGGGGCAGCGCAAGCTCATGTCCATCGTGGCGTCGCGCGCCGCTGCGGCCATCGAGAACGCCCGGCTCTACGAAGATCTCCAGGCGACGTTCCAGCAAACCATCCAAGGTCTCGCGAAGGCCATCGACAAGATGGACCGCTACACGGCGGGCCATTCGGAGCGCGTCGCCGACTACGCCATGATGCTCGCGCGCAAGCTCGGACTCGACGCGCCCGAGGTGGAGATCGTGCGCCAGAGCGCGCTCTTGCACGACATCGGCAAGATTGGCTGCGTGCTCAACCTCAACAAGCCCGGCAAGCTCACCCAGGACGAATACGAAATCTTCAAGAAGCACCCTGGCTTCGGGCGCGACATCCTCGATCCCATTCGCTTCCTGAACCCGCTCATCCCGGGCGTTCACCTGCACCACGAGCGCTGGGACGGGCGCGGCTACCCGCTCGGCTTGAAGGGCCAAGACGTTCCCCTCATCGCGCGCATCATCGCCGTCGCCGACACCTACGACGCGATGACGAGCGACCGCGCCTATCGCCGCGCTTTGCCGCACGAGGTCGCGGTCAACGAAATCGAGCGTTGCTCCGGCTCGCAGTTCGATCCCGACGTGGCCAATCCCTTCAACGTGCGGCTCGAAGAATACCGAGACGAGTGCCGCGACAAGGGCACGAAGGTCCCCGAGTAGCCTCGAAAAGGCGCTAACATCGCGCCCATCATGTTGCCCGGCGAGCTCCGCGAAGCCCTCACCTTCGACGACGTCCTCCTGGTGCCTGCTTACAGCGAGGTCTTGCCCAAAGACGTCGACGTGCGGACGCGCCTGACCAAGCGCATCGAACTCCACATCCCGCTCCTCAGCGCGGCCATGGACTCGGTGACCGAATCGCGAACGGCCATCACGATGGCTCGCGAGGGCGGCATCGGCATCATCCACAAGAACCTCCCGATCCTCGATCAGGCGAAGGAGGTCGAACGCGTGAAGCGCGCCGAGAGCGGCATGGTCATCGATCCCGTGACCGTGAAGCCCAACCAGTCGCTCCGCGAGGTCCTCGCCATCATGCGCGAGCACGACATCTCCGGCGTCCCCGTCGTCGAAGGGCAGCGGCCCGTGGGCATCCTCACGGCGCGCGACATTCGCTTCGAAGAGAACCTCGATCAGCCCGTCAGCGCGCTCATGACCAAGGAGCTCGTCACGGTGTCACCGGGCGTGCCGGCTTCGCAGGCGAAGCAACTGCTCCACACGCACCGCATCGAGAAGCTCCTCGTGATCGAGGATCACAAGCTCGTGGGGCTCATCACCATCAAGGACATCCTTCAAGCGGAGCGCAACCCGCTCGCCGTGAAGGACGAGAAGGGGCGCCTCCGCGTCGGCGCGGCCGTCGGGCCGGGCGCCGATCGCCAGGAGCGTGTTCAAGCGCTCGTCGCCGCCGGCGTCGACGTCCTCGTCATCGACACGGCTCACGGTCACTCGAAGGGCGTCATCGACGCTGTGCGCGCCACCCGCGAGGAGCATCCGAAGGTCGAATTGATCGCGGGCAACGTCGCGACGGCGGAGGCCACCGAGGCGCTCATCGCCGCCGGCGTCGACGCCGTGAAGGTCGGCATCGGGCCCGGGAGCATCTGCACGACGCGGGTCGTCGCCGGCGTGGGCGTCCCGCAAGTCACGGCCATCGCCGACTGCGTGCGCGTCGCGGAACGCTTCGGCGTGCCGATCATCTCCGACGGCGGCATCAAGTACTCAGGCGATCTCACCAAGGCCCTCGCGGCGGGAGCGAGCGCGGTCATGATCGGGTCGCTCTTCGCTGGCACCGACGAAGCGCCCGGCGATCGCGTGCTCTTCCAAGGCCGAAGCTACAAGGTCTACCGGGGCATGGGCTCCTTGGGCGCCATGAAGAAGGGCTCCAAGGATCGCTACGGGCAGGCGGGCGCCGCCGACGAGAAGCTCGTGCCGGAAGGCATCGAGGGGCGCGTTCCCTACCGCGGCTCGCTCGCGTCGATCCTGTACCAGCTCGTGGGCGGCCTCCGCTCCGGCATGGGCTACACCGGCTCCGCGAGCGTCGCCGAGCTCCGTGAGAAGGCGCGCTTCGTTCGCATCAGCTCGCAGGGCCTCCGCGAGAGTCACGTGCACGACGTGATCATCACGGAGGAGGCCCCGAACTACCGCACGGGCCCGTGACCGCCATCGAGCCGCCGGCGTCGCGCCGTCACGTCAAGGCCCGCTGGCTCGGGCGTGTCCCCTACGCCGAGGCGCTGGCGCTCCAGGAGAAGCTCATGGCGGAGCGCATCGAGGGGACGGCGCCCGACACGCTGCTCTTGCTCGAGCACCCGCCGGTCATCACGCTCGGGCGCGGCGCGAAGGCCGTGAACGTCTTGGCGACGCCCGAAGTTCGCGCCGAGCTCGGCGTTGAGTTCTTCGAGACAGGCCGCGGCGGCGACGTGACCTACCACGCGCCGGGGCAACTCGTCGGCTACCCCATCGTCGACCTGAAGCCCGATCGCTGCGACGTGCGGAAATACGTGCGCGACCTTGCGGCGGTGATGATCGCGCTCGCCGGCGACTTCGGCCTAGGCGCGGGCGTCGTCGACGACATGATCGGCGTGTGGGTCGACCCGTCGGAGCCGACTCGGTGGGTCGAGCCGCCGAGCCTCGGCATCCGCAAGCTCGGCGCCATCGGTGTACGGCTCTCGCGCTGGGTCACCATGCACGGGTTCGCGTTCAACGCGTCGACCGATCTGCGCGGCTTCGGGCTCATCGTGCCGTGCGGCATTTCAGGCCACGGCGTGACGTCGCTGGAGGCGCTCGGCAAAGCTCCGCCTCCGATGCGTGAGCTGGCGGAGCGCGCCAGCGCGCACTTCGCGCGCGTCTTCGACTGCGACGTCTCCTTCGCCGACGAGGTCGCGAGCAGCGGATAGCGAACGAGCGCCTGCTCAAGCCTTGCGTCGGGCCACCAAGAGCACGTTCGAAAAGGGCGTCGCTCCCCAGCACGGCCTGACGCCCTCGACGACGAAACCTTCGTCCTCGAGATCGCGTGCCAGGTCGGCGATGGCGCGCGGCAGCACGCGCTCGCCGCGGTTCCATGAGCGTCGCGTCGTCAGGCGCTCGAGTCCGAGCGTGATGCGGCTCCGGAGACCGCGATCGGGATCGACGTCGCGGACTAGGACGCGGTCCTTCGCGTGCCGCGCTGCGAGGCGGAGGAGCGCCGACTGCTCGTCACGCGTGAGGTAGTGGAGCACGTCCACGAGGAGCACCGTGTCGGCCTCCTCGAGCGTGGCCTTGCGGACGTCTTCGGCGCGGAACGAGGCGTCAAGGCTTGCGGCGTCGACGTTGGCGGCGGCGGCGCGATTCGCCACGGCGATCTTCGCTTCGTCCCAGTCGAGGCCCATGCATCGCGTCGCGGCGCCGCGCTCGAGGAGGTAGAGGGCCCCTTGCCCGCGACCGGCACCGATGTCGATGACGCGTCCCAAAGGCCCCTCGGCCGCGAGGTCGCGGAAGACCGGATCGGTCTCGAGCTTGATGGCCACGTAGGCCCGGTTTGCGAACGATTCCTTCTCGTAGCGCGCGAGCGTGCGCGCCAGCGCCTCCGCGTCCAAGGTTCTTTCGTCGGTGCGGCCTCGTGAGGGGAAGGCGCGGCGCACGAGGTAGGTGACCGAGCCGCCGAATGCGGCGATGGCGGGAGCGAAGAGCGCCGTTCCGAGCCAGAGGTCTTTGGCGAAGGTGAGCGCGCCCTGCGCGGTGATGTCGCTGCGTGAGATGCGCGAGAGGGCGCCCGTGCGAAGGAGCGCGCCGAGCTGAATCTCCACGAGCGCCAAGAGCGGCGCCATCGGCGGCACGGAGATGTTCGCCGCCATGTACGCGAGCGGCACGTCGAGGCGAAGCCAAAGGCCTATGCCGACGACGAGGAAGAAGTGGAGGCCATAGAGCGGCGTGACGCCGACCAAGAGGCCCAAGGCGACGCTCAGCGCGGCCCGCTTCGGCGTGAGCCTCCCGCCACGGAGGATGCGCCAGACGTGCGCCACGACGCCGTCATCGCGCCCTGTCATTTTCGAGGCCTCGCCGAAGCCTTACTCGGCCTTTTGGCTTCGCTCGAGCATGCGCAGGTACATCGCGGCGAGCGCGTTGTCGGGCTGAAGCTCCGCGGCCTTGCGCCACTGCTCCGCGGCGGCGCTGGGCTCCTTGAGGGCGAGCAGCGTGACGCCAAGCTGCACGCGCGCCGCCACGAACTCGGGACGCGCTGCGATGGCCGCCTCGTATTGGAGCCGCGCCGCGCTGAGCTCGCCCCCCTCGCGGAGGAGGTTTCCGAGCCTGGTCCGAAGGTCGGCGAAGTGGGGGCACAAGCGAACGGCCTTCTCGAGCTCGGCGATGGCTTCTCGCGGCAGGCCGCTGTCGGCGTACGCCTGCGCGAGGTCGGCGTGCATGTTCGCGAGCTTGCCCCGCGCGAACGGCTCGAGGGCGCCGCCGGCGCCGCCCGCCGGCTTTCCCTGAATGCGTTCGCAAACCTGCTTGGCCTCGGCGTATTTGCCGCGGTCGTTCAGCGTGACGGCCAAGTTGAGCGCCGCTTCGGTGTACGACGGGTTTAGGAGCAACGCCTTCTTGAAGTGCTCCTCGGCACCCTGGAAATTGCCGCGCGAGTGGCTGATGAGGCCGAGCATGTCGTGGACGTCGGCGAAGCGATCGCTCTCCGCCAGGACCTGGTTCAAGTACGACTCGGCCAGGTCGAACTCGCGCTTCTGAAAGTGCTCCCGGCCCATCAAAAGGCGCTGCTTCAGCTGCTCGTCCATGCGGTGGCTATAGCGCGGATCGGCGCCGGCTCGAAGGGCGAGGAGCGGACGCGGGCATGTGGCAGCGGCGCGGGCGGCATTTTCCGCCCTTTGCGGCGACGCCGTCGCGATTGAACCAGGGCTCGGAGAGGGGTAAACGGCCGCCCTATGAGCGGGGACAAGGAGCAGCCGGGCGATGCGTCGCCCGAGGGCGCTGAGCCGCCCCGAAGACTGCCGCCCTTTGATCCGTCGCGTCCGCTGCGCATGCCCGGCGAATCGCTCCGGAGCGTCGAGGCGCCGGGTGCCTTGGCGATGGTCTCCGCGCTGTCGGACTTCTTTCGCAGGCTCTGGGCCAAGCTAAGTCACCGCCCCGCGGCGCAGCCCGAAACAACGGCGGTCGCCGCGAGCGCCTCCAGGCCAAGGCGACCCTCCGGGTTGATGCTCGCGGTGGGGGCCTCGTTGTGTTTGCGATCGCGATGATCGCGGTCGTTCCGTTCTACCTGGAGGGGGACCCCAGCTCGGCGACGCCGCCGGAGACAACCCAGGCGGTAGCGCCCCTGCCGTCCGTCGCCGCGTCGGCGCTGGCGTCGGCGGACGCGGGCGCCCCGGAACGTGGCGACGCGGGGCCGCCTCCACCGAAGGTCTTTCGCGTTCGTTCGCTCACAGAAGACCCGACGCTCCAGGTCGTGGAAGGCAGCGTCGGTAAGCGCACCGTCATCGCGGCCCTCGTCTCGTCGGGGCTCCTGGTGCGCGACGCCTACCGGGCGCTCCACGCCTTCAAGGGGCAGAAGGTCTTCGACAAGCCTCACGCCGGCGACTCCTTCGTCTACGCGAAGCGCCGCATCGGCGGTGACCTGGTCGCCTTCGAGTACATCGTGCCGCCCTTCGACGTGTGGCAGGCGCGGCTCGACGAAGCGACGCACACGCTCGAGGCGAAGAAGGTCGTCTTTACGCCCGAGGCGCGCCGCGTCACGCGCGCCGTGCTCGTCGGCGACGATCTCAAGAAATCGCTCCTCCAGGCCGAGCTCGACGACGACATGTTGGGCATGCTCGACGACGCGCTCGACGGCCACGCGGAGCTCGTCGACATGCGGCCCGGCGCACGGCTCCGCATCGTGGCCGAGGAGGAGCGCATCGAGGGCGTCTTTGCCCGTTACTCGCACGTCGACGCCGTCGAGTACACGCCGGCCAACCCGAAGGCGAAGCGCGTCCGCGTCTACCGCTTTGACGAGTCGGGGCAGGTAACCCGGAAGCGAAGCCATCAGTTCTACGACGAGCACGGGCGTCAGCCCTACAAGGGCGGCTTTCGCTCGCCCGTGCCGCTCGGCCGCATCACGTCGCGCTTCAATCCGCGGCGCATGCACCCGGTCTTGCGCGTCATCATGCCGCACAACGGCGTCGATTTCGCGGCGCCGCCGGGAACGCCCATCTACGCGACGTCGTCGGGGGTCGTTCGCTCGGCTGCCATGGCGGGACCCAACGGCAACATGGTCCAAGTGGCGCACTCGAACGGGCTCGTGAGCGCCTATTGCCACCTCTCCCGCTTCGCCGCCGGCCTGCGTCCCGGCGCCCACGTCGAGGCGCGGCAGCTCGTCGGCTACGTTGGCACGACGGGTCGCTCGACGGGACCGCACCTGCACTTCGCGATCAAGCGCGGCGAGACCTTCCTCGACCCCTTGTCGCTTCGGCTCGACGGAATGAAGACGCTCGGCGCCGAGTACCGTGACGCCTTCGACAAGGCCCGCACCGAGCTTGATCGCACCCTCGACGGCATCTTGCTCCCCGATGCGCCGGAGTCCGCGTCCGCGGCCTCGAGCGACGACATCATTTACGACGAGCTGCCCGACAGCGGCGCCCCCGACGCCGAGGTTGGTGACGCAGGCGCGTCCGCCGCCACGGCCGCCGCCGTCCATTGAGGAACCGCCTTCGGGCTCCCGCGCGGCACTGAACACTGGTAGCGTCCCCCCGTCAGGATGGCGAAGGTCACGCAGGCGGCAAAAGTAGGAGCGTTCGTCGTCGCCGCCGGCGCCGCGTCCTTCTTCTTGTACCGCGGCGTCGACAAACAGCTCGGCTCAGGAAACGGCTACAAGGTCTACGCGATCCTCGACGACGCGGCGGGCCTGGCCAACCACTCCCGCGTCACCATCGCCGGCATACCCATCGGCACCATCGAGGGCATCGCCCTCGACAAGGGGCGCGCCCGCGTCCAGCTCCGCATCAAGCAAGACGTCGTCCTCTACCAGAACGCGACCGTCGGCAAGAAGAGCGCCTCGCTCTTGGGCGAGTCGCTCCTGGTGCTCACGCCGGGCACGAACGAGCCGGCCCTCAAAGACGGCGACGAGATCAAGACGCTGCCGCCCGATCCGAGCGTCGACGACATCAAGCGCGACGTCGCCGAGATCGCGTCGCTCGTCAAAGACGTCGCGCGGCAGCTCGCCACCTCCGTCGGCACCGACGAGGGCGGCAAGAACATGCGCTCGATCCTCAAGAACCTCGCCGACGCGACCGAGGCGCTGAACGCGACCATTCGCGAGAACCGCGAGCTGGTTCACGACACGCTCCAGAGCGTCAACTCCATCGCCAAGGGCGGCGAGCCGCAGGTGGCTCGCATCCTCGAGAACGTCCGCGTCATCACCGAAGACGTAAAGACGCTCGTCTCGACGACCGAGAAGGGCGGCTCCGGCAGCGAGCTCAAGGAGACCGTCGCGAGCATCTCGCGCGCGTCGAGGAGCCTCGAGAGCGCGCTCTCGCGCATCGACACGGTGGCGGGGCGCCTCGAGCGCGGCGAGGGCTCGCTCGGCAAGCTCACCAAGGACGAAGCGCTCGTGAACGAGGTGCAGGGCGCCGCCGAGGGGGTCAATGACTTCGTCGGCGGCATCAGTCGCCTTCAGACCATCGTCGGCCTCCGCAGCGACTACAACTTCCTCGCGAACACCATCAAGAGCTACGTCGAGCTCAGGCTCCAACCCCGCGAAGACAAGTACTACGTCATCGAGCTCATCAACGACCCGCGCGGAAAGACGAGCTTTGCGCAGACCGACGTGTCGACGACGAACCCGCGCGATCCGGCGAACTACCGGGTCATCACGACGACGACGACAGACGCCTTCCGCTTTTCGCTGCAGTTCGCGAGGCGCCTCGGGCCCTTCACTGGCCGCTTCGGCATCAAGGAATCGACCGGCGGCCTTGGCCTCGACGTGCACCTCCTGCGCGATCGCTTCGAGCTGCGCTCCGACTTCTTCGGCTTCGGCGAGGAGATCCAGCCGCGGTTTCGCGTCTACATCGGCTACGAGTTCATTCACCGCTTGTGGTTGCTCGGCGGCGTCGACCACCTCTTCTTGGCGAACCGTCGCGACTACTTCTTGGGCTTGCAGCTCCGCTTCAACGACGACGATCTGAAGAGCGTGCTCACGGTCGGCGGCGGCGCCGCCGCCGGCGCTCGCTAGCGGTTGGTGGCGAGCCTTCCTGAGCGCAGCGGCGTGATCGGCTAGCGTGGGCGAAGCGCGAGGAGGCCCGCTGCCAGCAGGACCTCAAGGGCGCGGAGTACATCGGGGGCGCTCGAGCCGGTGGCGACCTTGCGTTTCAAGAGGTCGCGCAAGGGGAGCCCCACCGAGCCGAGCTTCTGGACCTCCGCCAAGAGCGGGGGCCACGCGATGCCGCGGGCGAGGCCTTGATGGTCCAGGCTCCCTCGCTGCACGACCTGGTCGAATCGTTCGCGGTACGCGTCGAGCGGTGCGTCGCCGGGCTTCGCCGCCTCGGCGCCGGCCACGAGGAGCGGCGGCAAGTCGAGGTCGAGCGGGAACTCGACGTGCGGCTCCTGTTGCCCGCGGTAGAAGACGACAGTGCCTTGCGTCCACGTGAAGAGGTCGGCGAAACGATCGCGGCCTTGTTCGCGGATGGCGCGGAAGATGTCCATCGGCGACACGAGGCCGAGCGCGATGAGCGTGTCGCCGATGCGGCCGCCGTAGCGCGGCAAGACGGCGAGCGCGAGGTCGAGCTCTTCGCGGGCGAGCTGGCCTCGGCGAACGAGGTACGCGCCGAGCAGCTCGCTCGCGTCGCTCGAAGCGACGTGATGCAGGCGCCCGGCGCGGAAGTAGAGCTCCTTGCGGAGCGGCTTGTCGCTTCGCTCCGCGAAGAGCACGCCGGTCTCTTTGCGGTCCAAGATCCGCAACATGACGTCGAGCATGCTCGACGTGCGGAGGTCGTCTTGAAAGTCCGGCGCGCCGGGGCCCGGCAATTGGCTCGTGGCTGCCGTCGCTGGCGGCAAGAACCTCGCGAGCTCCTCGATGTTCTCGACCGGCGTGAGTCCCCGCCCCATGTACGCGACGCGATCGCCGCGGCCGACCTCGCCGGTCGCGAGCGCCTCGACGATGCGTGCAAATGGCCACGGCCCGAGGCGCGTGCCGTTGGCGGTCACCACGTCGGAAGGCAACGACTCGATCTTGGAGGTCGGTTGCGCCGACGCGTCGAAGACCGCGAAGGCCGCCGAGGGCGTCATGGCGCGGAGGGCGCGGGCGCTGTTGTGCACCGCTTGGAGCGCGTCGCTCGACGCCGACGTGGCCTGCGTGTGAACGACGAGCGACGCGAGCTCACGCCGCGCGGAGCTGCGGTCGGGCTCAAAGGGCGCGAGCGCCGCTGCGAAGGCCGCCGCCGTGGGGTAGCGGGCGTCGGGATCGCGGGCGAGCGCCTTCTCGAGCACGAGGAACATGCCCGGCGGCAATTGGTTCTCGATCTCGCGCAGCGGCTCGATGTTGCAGTCGCGAATGGCGAGCAAGATGGCGAGCTGTCCGGCCCCGGGAAAGAGCGGCTTGCCGAGGAGCATCTCCGCGAGGACGCTCGCCACGCTGAAGAGGTCGGCGCGATGGTCGAAGTCTTCGCCGGCGACTTGCTCTGGTGCAAGGTAGGCAATCTTGCCCTTGAGCATGGCGCTGGCGGCGTTGCGCAAGGTGGCGCGGGAGGTCGAGCGCGCGATGCCGAAGTCGCCGAGCTTCACCTGGCCGTCGCGGGCCAAGTCGACGTTCGACGGCGTCACGTCGCGGTGAATGATGCCGAGCGGGACGCCGGACGTGTCGCGCGCCGCGTGGACGCAGTCGAGGGCCTTCAGAACCTCGCGGACGACGTGAATGGCGACCGCGGTGGCCGCCGTTCGACCTTCTTGCTTGAGGCGCCGGAGCAGTCGATAAAGGTCAACGCCCTCGACGTACTCCATCGCGAGGTACGGCTCGCCGGTGTCGCTGACGCCGGACTCGAAGACGGTGACGACGTTCTCGTGGCGCACCGACTTGTGGAGCGCGGCCTCGCGCTCGAACATCGTGAGGCCCTCGGGATCGCTCAAGAAGTGTGGCAAGAGACGCTTGACGATGAGCGGTTGTGACGGATTTCCGTGGCCCACCGGATCGCCGGCCGCGTCGGGCGCCACCTTCGCGAGGTAGACCTCTGCCGTTCCCCCGACGGCGATGCGCGACTCGAGCAGGTACGGCCCAATGCGAACCGGATTCGCTAACGTGCCGCTCAGGGCACGCTTTGGGGGACTGTCACCTTGCACGTGCCCTAGAGTAGTCTTGTCCGCCGCGAATAAGAAGCGATCCCATCATGCGCGCTTCCCTCCCAACGACCCGCCATTTCCTTGCATCGACGCGCCGCCTTGCCCGGCGCGGCCTGCGCTCCTTGGCCCCCCTTTTGGTGTCGGGCTTGGCGCTGGGCGTCTCGCCGTTGTCGCTGCTCGCGTGCCAGGGTTGCCGCGGGACGGGGGGGCAAGGCCAGCCCGCGCAAGGGACCGCGAGCGTAGCCGCGCCCACATTTCGCCTCTACGCCGTGAGCGACGTGGCGGGGGCGATTGAACCCTGCGGCTGCGTCAAGGATCAGCTGGGCGGGCTCGACCACCTCGCCGCGTACGTGCTCGCGGAGAAGAAGAACGTTCCGGCGTCGGCGGTGCTGAGCGCGGGGCCCCTCTTCTTTCTCGACCCCACGCTCTCAGGAGAGAAGCGCGCGCAAGACATCAAGAAGGCGGAGACGCTGGCTTCGGCGCTCGCGCACGTGGGCCTCGTCGCCTTCGCGCCGGGCCGCAACGATTGGGCCGCCGGCGGCGAAGAGCTCGCGCGCCTGTCGAGCGTTACCGGTGCGGCGGTCGTGGCCGGCAACCTCGACGGCGTACCCGCGCCCTGGCGTGGACCGTCGCTGCGCGACTTGGGAGGCATCAAGGTCGGCTTCGCGGGCGCCGTCTCGTTTGCCCGTGCGGAGCTGGGCGCGCCGGAAGGGGTGACCGCCGCCGAGGCCATTCCCGTCATTCGCGCGCAGGTCGCCGAGCTCAAGAAGAAGGGGGCCCAAGTGGTCGTGGCGTTGCTCGCCACCGGCCGCGGCGAAGCCAAGCGCGTGGCCGAAGCCGTCCCCGAATTGCTGGCCGTCGTCTGCGGTTCGGCGAGCTCGCGCGGCGAAGGCAACTCGGAGACGCCGAGCGCCGAGCGCGTCGGTGACGTCATCGTGGCCGAATCGGGCAACCACCTCACCACCGCCGTCGTGCTCGATTTCTTCGTGCGCGATGGCTCGCTCAAGTTCGCCGACGGTAGCGGCCTCGAGGAGGCCCAGAAGCGCTCTTCTCTGCAGCGCCGCATCGAGGAGCTGCGGGGGCGCGTGGCGCAGCTCGAGAGCAGCGCCGAGCTTCGCCAGAAGGTGCAGAAGGGCGACATCGAGGCCCGCCGCGCCGAGCTCACGAAGCTCGAGGCGGAGCGCGCGTCGCTCGACAAGCGGCCTGCGCCGGCCACCGGCAGCTTCTTCCGCTACCAAGTCGTCGAGGTGCGCGAGAAGCTCGGCTCCGACCCCGGCGTCATCGATCGGCTGGGTGCATACTACAAGCACGTGAACGAGGCGAACCGCGTCGCCTTTGCCGGCAAAGTGCCGCGGCCTGTAGCGAAGGGCCAGCCGAGCTACGCGGGCGTCGACGCCTGCGACGCGTGCCACTCGGACGCGCGCGAAGTCTGGGACAAGACGCCCCACGCCCGCGCCTACGCGACGCTCACCAAGCAGCACAAGGAGTTCAACCTCGACTGCGTGAGCTGCCACGTCACCGGCTACGACCAGCCGGGCGGTTCCACCGTGACGGCGGTGAAGGGCAAAGAGAACGTGCAGTGCGAGACGTGCCACGGGCCGAGCTCGCTGCACGCCGACAACCCGAAGGTCGCCGTTCCGATTCCGAAGCCCAAGGGCGACCAGTGCCTCGCGTGCCACCACCCGCCGCACGTGCACGAGTTCGACCCGGCGGCGCGCATGCCGGAGATTTTGGGCAAAGGCCACGGCCGCTAGCGGGGGCGCGCGCTCGTTGGAGGCCCGAGGCCTACCTCGCGTGGGCCCGAAGCCTTTCGAGCTTCGTTAGCGAGATGTTGCGGCCGCAGAGCACGATCACAGCGTGCTCCCCGGCTTGCGGCGGGGTCTTTGTGAGCGCTGCCACCGGCACCGCGGCGGCGCCTTCGACGACCCAACGCTCGGCGGCGAAGAGCGCGTGCCATGCCCCGGCGATCTCGTCTTCCGTCACGGTGCTCCACTCGTCGACGAGCGCTTGGCACAAGGGAAACGTCACGCTGCCGCTCTCGACGCCGCCGGCCGTCGCGTCGGAGTACGTCGGCTCTTCCGGCGCAACGACGATGCGGCCGGCTCGAATCGACGCCGCCATGCCCGCCGAGTTCGCAGGCAGACACCCGATGACGCGGGCCGAAGGATGGGCGGCCTTGACGGCCGCCGCCACGCCGGCGATGAGCCCGCCGCCGCCCACGGCGACGTAGACGCGGTCGATGCGCGGGAGGTCCAGGGCTAGCTCGAGGCCTAGCGTTCCCTGGCCCGCCACCACGTCGAGATCGTTGTAGGGCGAAACGTAGACGGAGCTCGCTCGCACGGCGGCGGCCGCCGCCGCCTCCTCGGCGTCGACGCACTCGGCGCCTTCCACGACGACCTCCGCGCCCGCGACGCGAAGCCGTTCGACCTTCTCCGCGTCGGCGCTCTTGGGGACGAACACGCGCGGTGGGCGCATGCCAAGGGCCTGCGCTGCATAGGTCACGGCGAGCCCGTGGTTGCCCGTCGACGCCGTCACGACGGACGCGTCGCGCGGCAACTTGGTGAGCTTGGCGGACGCTCCGCGCAGCTTGAAGCTGCCCGTGTGTTGCAGGTGCTCGAGCTTCAGGTAAACGGCGGCGCCCGCGGCGCGGCTGAGCGCGCCCGACTGCACCGTCGGCGTCCTCTGGACGATGTCCGCGATGCGCGCGCTCGCGTCGCGAATGGCGAGGAGGAGTTCGGCGTGCTGCACGGGGCGAGCGTACTCGAAAGAGCGAGCCGAGAGGCTACCCAAGGGGGCTGCTCGAAGGCGCGGACATCGGGGCGCCGAGCCACCGACGCCGTGCGAACACCGCCGCGTAGATCACCGCGCCCAGGACGTGCGACGCGGCGACGCATGCAAAGAGAGCCCGGATGCTGCCGCCGCGCGCGCACACGACGATGGACAGAGGCGTCTGAACGGCCAAGAGCACGAAGAGATCGACGCTGAGCGCGAGTCGCGTCGCGCCGGCGCCGCTGATGGCCGCTCCGAGGACGATGGCGGTGCCGAGACCGAGGTACGCCGGCGCGACGACGCTCAGGTATTGCGAAGCGATCGTCAGCGGTCCCGGTTCTGGATCGAAGAGCGACAGCAGCTCGGAGCCGTAGCGCAGCGCCAAGAGCGCGATGACGGCTGCCGTCACGAGATCGTAGCCCGCCGAAAGCCAACCGCTCCGCACGGCGCGCGGGTGAAGGTTCGCGCCGAGGCATTGGCCCACGAAGGTTTGCGCCGCGTTGCCCCAGCCGATGGCCACGAACAGCGCGAGCGTGTCGAGACGGAACACGAGGCCCATGGCCACCGACGCGGTCTGATCGGTCTCCGTCGTGAAGTAGCGTGCGACGAGCGAGCTCGCCAAGAGCATGGAGCCGATGCGGACGAGAAACTGCGCGCTCAGGGGGAGGGCCAGGCGGAAGAGCTCGCGCAAGACGGCGGCGTCGGGGCCCCGCTCTTGCGTGGCGGGCACGCCCAGCCCGAAGCGACGGATGACGATGATCACGTTGGGCACCAGCACGAGCGCGCGGGCGATGACCGTGGCCCACGCGGCCCCCAACATGCCGAGCCTCGGAACGCCGAGGGCGCGGGCGAGCTCGGCGGCCCACCCGAGGCCCGCTGGCGCCGGCCCCGGACCAAAAATCAAGAGGACCGCCAGAAGGACGTTGAGGACGTTGCCGAAGACGAGCAGCGCGACCGGCGTCTTCGCTGAGCCGAGGGCGCGCTGCAGCGTCGACAGGTGCAGCAGGAAGAAGATCGTGAAGCTGCCGCCGACGCTGATCTGAAGGTAGCGCTCCGCGTAGAGGGCGACGTCGCCCTTCGCGCCCACGAGGCCCCGCACCACGGGCCCGGCGAAGAGGAGTCCGAGCACGGCGAACGCTAGGCCCAGCGCGGCGACCACGAGGGTCGATTGCCAGGCGACCTTCCGAACGCCCGCCTCGTCGCCGGCTCCGGCGCGGCGCGCCAACATCGCGCCGGCGCCCGTCGTGATGCCGTAGCTCGAGATGGTGCCGACGGCGGCGATGAGATCGGCGATGCCGAGCGCCCCCATCGCGGGGCCCACCTCGCGCACCGGCAAGCGCGCGATCAAGTACGCGTCGACGAGGTTGAACGTCGTCTGCAGGCCCATGCCCAACGCGAGCGGAAGCCCGAAGCGCGCCACCTCGAAGGCGAGGGGACCGCGGAGGATGCGCTCGGTCGGGCTCACGAGGCGAGAACTCTAGCCGCTCCTCGCCTTCGCTACAGCGGTGTGTAGCGATTTGGGCCTCGCAACGAGGGGCTCGCCATTGGATCGGAAGTTGTACGGCGGGGCTCATGCTCCATCCGCTTAGGCTCTCCTTGCTTCTTTCGATGGCGCTCCTCGCCGGGTGCGGTGATGGCGCCGGCGAAGCGGCGAGCGCGAGCGCGCTCGTCATCGATACCGGTAGCGAAGACGCCCGACGCCAGCACGACGTGAACCTGGCTTTCGCCCGAAATTACCAGGCGAGGTGCCCCACCACGCCTGCCTCGCGGCCCCGCCTCTTGTTGACGGGGTTCGTCTTCAACGCGACAGGGTCGATGGTCGGCGAAGTGGTGCCTGAGGCGAAGGTCTCTGGAGGCTTCCGCGGGGGAGGTGTGGTGGCGCCCGCGACGCAGCTTGGCGTCGGCAGCCGCTTGCTGCGCCTCCCCGGCGTCGATGCCGATGTCGAGGTCTGCGCTCTCACGCTGCCCGTTGCGTGGGATCTCGCGGCCGTTCTCGTCCTGCGTGAGCTGGACGCGTTCGCGCCGAATTTCGTGATGATGAACGGCATCGGCGGCGCTCGGGAGAAGGTTTGGCTTGAACTCGGCGCCATGAACGCTGCGCTCGTTTCCGAAGACGGGACCAACACCATCAGGCCCGCGGGTGACCCTTCGAAGTATGTGCCCCTCGTTCCGTCGGCGTCGGCTGACGAATACCTTCGTCCAAACTTGCTCTCCTGGGCCGCCGTTCAGAATGCCGGGCGTGACGCCATTGCGAAGGCGAGCCGGAGAGGGGGCTTCGGCGTGTCGTTTGACGACGTCGTCTTCGGCGTGACCCTCGCGGGCTTCCCGCGCGGCGGCAACTCGTTCGTCTGCAACAACATCACGTACACGGTCGGCTACGTCATGGACCACCCGGAGAAGGCCACGCGCCTCCTCGAGTCGAGCCGTGGCGATGCGGGCGTCGATGTCAGGCTGAGCCGGGACTACTCAGCCGTGCCCCGCGTGTTCGTTCACTGGCCTTTCGAGATCGCGCCGAGCTTCGTGGGCGCCGGCTCCGACGTCTTGAAGGCCATGGCGGGCGCCCAACTGGGGGCCCTCGCCCGTGGCGACCAGCCGACGCGGGGAGAAAACGCGGCCGCGGATCCAACGTTGCGGGGCGGGAGTAGCTACTAGAGCGCGTTCCCTACGGCTCCGCTGCGCCGCCGACCGGCGAGGCTCGGAGCCCCCACCCGCCGCCGGAAGCCCGAGGAATCGACAGGCTCCGGTGCCCGAGCGCCCAGAAGTGGACTAGAATCGTCCTGTTTCGGCCGGGGCCGCCGACGTCCGGTGAGCCTGGAAATCATGGCTCTCTTCGATCGACGAGGAGTTGCCGCGAGGTCGTTTCGAGGGCTAAGAGATGGGCGTGGATCCCAAAGAGAAGTCGTCCACCGCATCCTCCACCCGAGAGGAGCCCGATCAGGCTCGCCCCTCGCGCCGCGAGTTGATTCAGCGCGTGGGCTTCGCTTCGGGCGTGGCGGCCGCGTCGCTCGCGCTCGGCAAGCTGACCTGGGACAAGGGCGGCTTCGGTGCCGCCGTTGGGCAAGGGGCCCGGCAGGTCCGCGACTATCGCCTCGTGGATGCGCACAAGGGGCAAGACGGCGAGCTTGCCATCGCGCGCTCGCCCAAGGGTCTTCCCGAGGCGCTGACCGCGGAGGCCCTCGTCAACAGGGCCCTCGAGGCGCTCGGCGGCATGGGCCGCTTCGTCAGCCGCGGCGACGTCGTGGTGGTCAAGCCCAACATCGGCTGGGATCGCATGCCGGTGCACGCCGCCAACACGAACCCCGACGTGGTCGGCGCCGTGGTGAAGGCCGCCTTCAACGCCGGCGCCAAGAAGGTCGTCGTGGCCGACGGCTCTTGCAACGATCCGAACCGCTGCTTTCAGCGCTCGGGCATCTGGCGCAAGGCCTACGGCCTCGGTGCCGAGGTCGTGCTCCCGGCCGAACATCGCTTCCGCACGATGCGCCTCAAGGGCGACGTGCTCGACGAGTGGCCGATCTTCTCGACGCTCGTCGAAGCCGACAAGGTCATCAACGTGCCGGTGGCGAAGCACCACAACTTGGCGCGCTTCACCGCCGCGATGAAGAACTGGTACGGCGTCCTCGGCGGTCGTCGCAACCGGCTGCATCAGAACATCGACGTCTCCATTGCCGACCTCGCGACCTTCATGCGACCGACGTTGACCATCGTGGACGCGATGCGCGTGCTCGTTCGCAATGGCCCGCAGGGCGGCAACATCGACGACACGAAAGAGCTCAACACTGTCGTCGCGTCCATCGACCAGGTGGCCGCAGATGCCTTCGCGTGCACGCTCCTCGGCAACCATCGCGATCAGCTGCCGTATCTCAAGATGGGGCACGAGCGCGGCATCGGCACGATGTTTTGGGAGAACCTCCGCGTGAGGGAAGTATGAACTCCGTCGGCGCTGGCGCTGGCCAAGGAGCGTCGAGGGTCCCTGCGTCGACCGGCAAGACGTGCGGGACCGACGACGCGAAGCTCCCGGCGCACGTCGTGCGGCTCGACGCGGCGGCGCTCGACGCGGTCCCGCTCGATTCGATCGCCCACGTTGACGTGATCCCTTGGAAGACCGGTCGCGTTGGTGTGGTCGACGCGCTCGACGACCGGCCGGAGCCCGCGTCGCGTGCGGCTGCGGCGCCGAAGAGCGCTGAGAAGGCGAGCTGCGGCGAAGGCTGCGGCTGCGCGGCTGCGGCGCCCGTCGCGACTGCGTCCGCGTCTGCAGGTTCAGCGACAGACGCGGCAAAGGATCCGGCGAAGATGGAGCGTGCCGCGAAGGCTCGTTTCGCGTCGCTGAGCGCGCTCCTCGGCATCGACGAACGCCACGCGGCGAGCGACGCGGCCGCGACGTCGGGGCCCGCCGTCTCGGTCGTGGGACCGAAGCCGAAGCTGAAGAAAGTCGATCCGAAGCGGCCCGGCTCCGGCATTCCCGCGCGCCGCGTCATTCGCGTGCTCGTTTGGGTGCGCCGCGTCTCGCAGGTCTCGTTCCTCGCGTTGTTCTTGTACTTCCTCGTGCAGACCGCGTTCCGAGGCTCGTTCGCCGCGTCGGCCGACACGGTCGTTCGCTTGCCGCTGCCTGTCGAAGCGTTCCTCCTCGCCGATCCCTTCGTGGCGGCGATGACGTTCCTCTCGACGCACACCGTGTACCGAGGCCTCTTCTGGAGCGTCGGCCTGCTCGCCCTCACGCTCGTCGTCGGCCGCGTCTTCTGTGGATGGATCTGCCCCTTCGGGACGTTGCATCATTTCTTCGGGTGGCTCTTGCCTTCGCGGCGCGGTCGCGGCGGCTCGCGCGTGGAAGCCAACAAGACCCACGGTTACCAGCGCGCGAAGTACTACCTGCTCTACGCGTTCCTCGTGGCGGGTGTCTTCGGCAGCGCCATTGGCGGTCTCTTCGACCCGATCTGCATCGCGGTCCGGTCCATCGGCCTCGGCGTCATCCCCGCGCTTCAGTACGTGATGGGTCGGGGGCTCGGCGGCGTGCAATCGGTGCCGCTCCGGCCCGTGCAAGGCGCCGCGGACAGCGCGCAGAGCTTCCTCGCCACGAGCGTTTGGCAGTCGCACCAGTTCTACTTCCACCAGACGTGGTTCATCGTCTTTTTGCTCGTGGCGGTGCTCTTCGCGAACCGCTTCATTCCGCGCTTCTGGTGCCGCATCCTCTGTCCTCTCGGCGCGTTCCTCGGTGTCTTCTCCCGCTTCGCGCTCTTCGGCATGGAGAAGGATCACTCGAAGTGCACCGACTGCAACCTCTGCCTCGTCAACTGCCAGGGCGCTGACAGCCCGCAGGGTGGCGTCAAGTGGCGCCAAGACGAGTGCCACATGTGCATGAACTGCGAGACGGCATGCCCCGAGGACGTCATCAAGTTTCGCTTCTTGCCGAACCGCGCGAGCGCCATCACCAAGCCCGACACCGATCGACGCACGGTGCTGGCGTCGGTGGGCGTTGGCGCTGCGTTCTTGCCGGCGGCGCGCATCGCTGACGCGCTCGACGTCAACTACCAGTCGAAGGTGATCCGGCCGCCGGGCTCGGTGGAAGAGCGCGCGTTCATGGAGCGCTGCATTCGCTGCGCCGAGTGCATGAAGGTGTGCCCCAACAACGCCTTGCACCCGGCGTTCCTTGAGGCGGGCATCGAGGGGATCTGGACGCCGATCCTGATCGCACGCATCGGCTACTGCGAGCACTCGTGCGTGCTGTGCGGTCAGGTTTGCCCCACCGGCGCCATCCAGAAGATCACCGAGAAGGAGAAGATGGGGCAGGGGGTGCCGCCCATCAAGATCGGCACGGCCTTCTACGACGTCGGTCGCTGCTTGCCGTGGAGCATGCAGACGCCGTGCATCGTCTGCGAAGAGTTCTGCCCGACGTCGCCGAAGGCCATCTGGGTCGAAGAGGTCGAGGCCGACGTGCGCGACTCGAAGCCGGGCCCGAACGGCGAGCACCCGGCCATGAAGAAGGTGCACCTGCAGAGGCCGCACGTGGATCCGAGCCTGTGCATCGGCTGCGGCGCCTGCGAGAAGGTGTGCCCCGTCGTCGATCAGCCCGCCGTGTACATCACGAGCGTCGGCGAGACGCGCTCGAAGTCGAACGTGATCTTGCTCGAGAACACGAATTACAATCAGAAGAGTTAGTCGAGCTACAGCGCGCTTGCTTCGTCAGCGTGAAAGCGTGACTGAAAGGTGCTCGGTCATGCCTTCCAGGTTCCACATGAGCATCTCGGCGCTCGCGGTATCCGGTCCCCGCCAGCTCAGCGTGGCACCCGGGGGATCGCAGCTTGAGTCGATTTGCGACGACCTTCAGGAGGCGGGGCTCAAGTTCGTCGTTGAGGGGTTTCGTGAGCCGTGGCCGGTGGACGTCGCCACAGACCTGCTGATCGTGCTCGAGCAGCTTCCCACTGTCGAAAAGCAACTCTTGGCAGGCACCCCTGCGGCGCTCGATTTCTACGAACAGGGGATTGAGCGGAGCCTAGCGATCACAGTCCACGACGACATGGCGGCCGTGGCGCGTACGGGACTGACGGCTGCGATCGCTCCGGGCGACGAGGTGCTGCCGCTCCGCGAACTTCTCACGCAACTGGTGACCCTGCGGCGTGACTTTGCGGCCCTGGTGGGGCGCGTCTACCCTGGTCTCGAACTTGAGTCCGCCACGAGGCTGGTCTTGGGGCCAAGTTGAACGCCATGCCCTGGGACGCTTCCTGTCGGCGCGGGCCGGGCACACGGCCTCACCCCAAAGCGAAATGACCACTATCGTCGATCGCGCGGATCTCCTGGGCGGTATCGAGGGCGCGCTGAAGGCCGTCGAGAGGCCGGTTGTCGGCTACGTGCTCACGCGCTCAAGGGTGGACCACACTTGGTGGGATGCGCTCGTGGACGCCACAGCGCGACTGGAGCGCCCGACATGGGTTGTGCGCTACGCGTGGGCGTGGGCGATCGTCATCTTCGACGGGAGTGACGGCGCACATCCGAAAGCCATTGGCGCGGCGCTTTTGGAGGAGATGCGCCTCCGGTCCAACGGTGACGGCGTCAGGTGCTTCGTGAAGCGGTTTTCGTCGGCCGACACAGCGGAACAAGTGATTCGCACCATGGATGACGCCGTCCAAGCCTTCGAAGGGGAGACACCTGTTGGCGCGGCCAGGTTGCTGTGAGCTGCTCACCACGTTCCGTGAGGTCGATTCGGAACGATCCCCATGGACCTTCCCGCTTAGGCGTTCTTCCATGAGCCCGTGCTCTTCCTCCTCCTGTCGTTCGGCGCCTTCGCCGCGGGAACCGCGGCCTTTGCCGGCGCGGCCGTCCTTTGGCTCCGTCACCGCCGTCGCCAGGCCGTCCGCCGCCGCCTAGGCGCGCCCATCGACGTGAGCGCGCTGGGTGCTCACCAGGGCAAGCGCGTCGTGCTCCGCGGCACGCTCGACGGTGGCGAGCTCACGACGCGCTTCGGGCCCGCCATTCGCGCGACGCTCGAGGTGCACCCCGACGCGACGTCCTCGCGGCCTGAGCGGCTCGCGCTCCGCTCGGGCGGGCAAGAGATCGAGCTCGCGGGCGCTGCGCAAGTCATCCTCGGCGAACGCGAAGAGACCGCCGACCGCGGCGATACGTCGGTGCGGCGCGTCAACACGGGGGCCACGGTGCTCGCCTCAGGCGTCGTGATGCGCAACGACGAGGGCGGGTACCGTGAGCCGCGCTTCTCGCTCACCGCTCGTCCCGAGGGCGCTTGGGTCGAGCGGCCCGTCGGCGTCTTCGCCGAGGGGAGCTCGCGCGTGCCTCTCGCGCTCACGATCTTCGGCGCCTTGGGCTGGGCCGTGTGCTTGGTGCCGGTGCTCAGTCGCTCGCACGTGATCGCGGGCCCGCCTCCGAAGAGCGCGGTCGTCGTTTCGGGCCCCGAGGCCTGTCGAGCCGACATCCTCGCGCGGCTCGACCGCAACGATCTGTTCGGTGCGGAGGGCGCCATGGCCGCGTGTCCCGATGCCCGCGCGAAGGCCGAGACGCTCTGGTCCCTCGGCCGCGTCGACGAGGCGGCCACCGCCTTCAAGGCGGCTCGTGGCCTCGAGCCGTGGGCGCCCTACACGCTGAGCGAGGTCGAGGCGACCGTGGTCTCGGCGCCTCGCCCTGAGACGAATGACGCGGTCCGTGCGCTCAAGAAGGATTGGTACCGCGGCCTGCCCGATGCGTCGCAGAAGACGCTCGACTGCCTCGCTGGCACCGCCAACGACTACCGAGGCTGCATGCCCGAAGCGAACCTGGAGCTGTCGGTCGTGCCCGGCGGCTTCGGCAACCCCGTGGGCGTTGTCACAGACACCTTTCAGTTCGCGCTCGACATGCCGCGTTGGGGAATGCGCGGTCACTCCTGGGACGAGACCTACGGCGACCGCTGCACGCTAGTCGGCTGTCGAGCCGCGAAGAACGCGGCGCTGGCGCTCTTCGCGGCCCTCGCAGCCGACGGTCCGCGCGCCGCGAAGGAGTTCGCCGTCATCGACACGTACTTTGACGAGTACGCGCTGAGCAAGGGCAAGCTCTACGAGCAGGGCGGCATCACGACGCACTCGTTGCTCGCTCAAGACGCCTTCGTGGTCGCCGCTGTGGCAGCGTGGTTCGCTCACGACGAGGCGAGAACCAAGCGGTACTTGGGCCAGTCCGAGGCGCACGCGGCCGACACGCTCGCGCAACACCTGGCGCTGAGCGCTTCAGCGAAGCCGCCGCGCGGTGACAGCAGCAAGTGGTCCTCTGTCGATCTCGAGCTGCACGGGCTCGCCGATCACGAAGAGCCTGCGGCCTTCGTTCGTCGCCTGAAAGATCTCTCGTACACGCACCCGCTGCGCCTCCACGCTCTCCTTGGGGCGAGGCCGCGGCTCCACGTTGAGGCGCGCAAATGGGTCGAAGGTGAGTTCGTTCCCGCGTGTCGAAGCTGCGGCCTCTTCGCCGTCCTCGAGGCGACGGCCCGTCGCCGTGAGGCGGCCCGCGCCGTGGGCGCCAAGGAGTTGGAGGCGAAGCTCGCCGAAGTCTCGCGCCGTTTCGGCGAAGCGTGGCAGCGCGACGCGTCGCGCAAGGCGCTCTGGACCCTCGAACTCCTGTATCACCCGCACTAGGCACCCGGTCTAGAGTGGGCCGTTCGCGGATGACGTCGCTGGCCTCTTCCAGTGCGACCGCCGCCTTTCGCTCGTCGCCAGGGCCATGACGTTGGTCCTCCGTTCAGGATCCGGCTCGTCGGCCGTTCCTTACCTTGAGACGGGCCGGTGCCCTGCTCGCAACCACCTGCTCGCACCCAGGGGAGACGCCGTGGATTTGCCGTTGGAACTCGAGGACCGTGTCGCCAAGGAGCTCGAGGAAGCGAAGCCGCCGGTCTTGCCGGAGGTGGCGCGGGCCGTCCTGGAGGCGACGAAGAGCGAACGCACAGAGCCCCGGAGCGTGGCCGACATCCTGAAGAGAGACGCGGCCATGGCCGCCGGAATCCTCCGGACCGCGAACTCGCCGGCCTACGCCGCGCGCGCCGCCATCGTGTCGGTCCCGCAGGCCATCAGCCGCCTCGGCTTTGAGACCATTCGGCGCATCTCGATGCTGGTGGCCTGCGATGAGCGAGTCTTCCTCGTGCGCGGCCGCGAGGACGAGACGCGGCGCCTCTACTGGCACTCCACGCTCACGGCCTTCGTGGCTCAAGAGATCGCGCGGACGCTGAAGCAGAACGTCGAGGAGGCGTTCATGGGCGGCCTCCTCCACGACATCGGCAAGAGTGTCGTCATGCAAGCGATGGCGAGCCTCGAGAAGCGCGGGAGACCGTTCTCCGAGGAGGAGATGCGCGCCGTGGCCATGAGCCTGCATGAAGAGCTGGGGGCGCGCTCGCTGGCCACCTGGGGTCTGCCCGT
Organism: Myxococcales bacterium; assembly: GCA_016703425.1. Classification (NCBI taxonomy): domain Bacteria; kingdom Pseudomonadati; phylum Myxococcota; class Myxococcia; order Myxococcales; species Myxococcales bacterium. Next base: position 36,987 of record JADJCA010000031.1, on the reverse strand, counting down.
TCGGAGCGTCGCGGCGGTCGCGCATCATCACCGTCCGCTGGCGGCGCCGCCCTTGGGGCGCGACGTCGCGTGCATCGTGTCGGTCGCCAACGACGTCGCCCACGGCTTCGAGACCGGTGAGCCGCTCGACATCGACGCGCTCTCGCCGCGGCTGGCGACCATCAATCTCTACCTCGAAGACCTCTCCGCGATCGTGGACCGCAAAGACGAGCTCATCTCGTGGACCAAAGGACTATGAGCGACGCAAAGACTGTCTCCTGCGACGTGCTCGTCATCGGCAGCGGGCCGGCCGGCCACGCCGCTGCCGTGACCGCTGCCGCCGCCTGCCAGCGGGTTATTGTGGTCGAAGACTCACGCACCGTCGGCGGCGCGTGCATCGAGCGCGGGACCATTCCCTCGAAGACGCTGCGCGAAACGGCCGTCGCCTTCTCGAGCTTTCGTCGTCGCACCGGCGGCGTCTTCGACGTGTCCTTCGACGACGGAACGACGCTGAGGAGCCTCATGACGCGGCTCGACGACGTTGTCGGCAGCCTCAGGCACCTGCGCGAAGGCCAGCTCGGCGTCGAGGGCGTCACCTGGATCCACGGTCGCGCGAGCTTCGTCGCGCCCCACGAGGTGGAGGTTCGGCGCGTGGCGGGGCCGCGGCAACGCGTGCGGGCCGAGACCATCGTCGTCGCGACCGGCTCAACGCCGCGGGCGCCACGCGGCGTGCCCATCGACCACGAGTTTGTCTACGACAGCGACTCGCTCCTCTCGATACCGTACCTGCCGGAGACACTCATCGTCATCGGCGCCGGCGTCATTGCCGCCGAGTACGCGTCCGTCTTCGCGACGCTCGGCGTCAAGGTGACGATGATCGACAAGGGTGAACGGCCCCTCGCGTGGTGTGACGCCGAAATTACGGCGACCTTCGTGCGCGCCTTCGAGGCGACGGGCTCGCGCTTCGTCGGGAACGCAGCCATCAAGGAAGTGCGCTTCGACGGCGCGAGCACCGTCTCGGTGGAGCTCGAGTCGGGTGAGGTCTTTCACGCCGAGAAGGCCGTCTACGCCATGGGCCGCGTGGCGAACCTGTCGGGGCTCGGCCTCGACAAGGCGGGCCTCGCGCCGAACGCGCGCGGCGTGCTCGAGGTCGACGAGCGCTTTCGGACCCGCGTGCCGCACGTGCTCGCCGTCGGTGACGTCATCGGGCCGCCCTCGTTGGCCTCGACCTCGGCCGAGCAGGGGAGGCGCGCCATTCGCGCCTGGCTCGGCCTCGAACAGGGCCCGCCGCTCGATCGCATTCCCGCGGCCGTCTACACGATCCCCGAGCTTGCCACCGTGGGCATGACCGAGAGCGAGGCCCGCGCGAAGCTTGGTGGTGCCGTTGTGGGGCGCGCCGACTTCAGCGCGCTCTCGCGCGGCACCATCGCGGGCCTCGAACACGGCCTTCTCAAGCTGGTCGCCGGGCCCGACGGCCACCGCCTCGTGGGTGTGCAGATCGTGGGGGAGGGCGCCGCGGAGCTCATCCACGTGGGCCAGATGGCCATGGCTGGCGGCCTGCCCGTCGACACCTTCGTGGAGCACGTCTTCAACTACCCGACGCTGGCCGAGGGCTACCGCGTCGCCGCGCTGGACCTGATGCGTGCGCGCGCGCTGGCGGCGCCCGGCGCGGCGACCGTTGCTGCGGAGTAGCGGCCGCTCGCGAGCAAAGTGCGATAGACTCGCGCGACCGTGAACGACAGCTTCCTCCGCGCCTGCCGGCGCGAACCCACGCAAGTCACGCCCGTATGGTTCATGCGCCAGGCGGGTCGATACATGGCCGAGTACCGAGCGCTTCGTGAGAAACACACGATCCTCGAGATCTGCAAGACGCCCGAGCTGTCTTGCCAGGTGACGATGCAGCCGCTTCGCCTCGGCGTCGATGCGGCCATCTTGTTTGCGGACATTTTGCTTCCGCTCGAACCGATGGGCGCGCCCTTCGAGTTCGCCAAGGGCGAAGGCCCCGTCATCCACAAGCCGGTCCAGTCCCGCGCAGACGTCGATGCGCTGCGGCTCATTGACCCGAAGGAAGAGGGCCTCGGCTACGTGCTGGACGCCATCCGCATGATCAAGGGTGAGCTCGCGGGCAAGCTCCCGCTCATCGGCTTCGCCGGCGCGCCCTTCACGCTCGCGAGCTATCTCGTGGAGGGCGGCAAGACGTCGACCTTCGTGAAGACCAAGCGCCTCATGTACACGGAGCCGGAGGCGTGGAACGCGCTCATGGCGAAGCTGTCGGAGGTCGTCCGGCGTTTTCTGCGCGCGCAGATCGAAGCTGGCGCCGACTGCGTTCAGCTCTTCGATTCGTGGGTCGGTCAGCTCTCGCCGGACGACTACGTCACGTACGTGCAGCCCCACGTGAAGCACATCTTGAGCGACGTGATGACGGCGGGCGTCCCCGTGATTCACTTCGGGACCAGCACGCACTCGCTCCTTGAGGTGATGCGCGACGCGGGGGGGCACGTCTTGGGGCTCGATTGGCGCACGCCGCTCGCCGAGGGCTGGTCGCGCGTCGGGCACGATCGCGGCATCCAGGGAAACCTCGATCCGACGGTGCTGTTCGCGCCGCTTCCCGTCGTGAAGGCGCACGTCGAGCGCGTCATGCGCGCCGCCGCCGGTCGACCGGGGCACATCTTCAACCTCGGGCACGGCATCCTGCAGGAGACCCCCGTGGATACCGTTCAGGCGGTTGCCGAAATGGTTCACACGTTCAAACTCTGAGCCATGACGCGCACCGCCGTTGTGCTGTTTGGTCACGGGACGGTCGAGAACCTCGACGATTTGCCGCCGTTCGTGACGAACATCCGGCGCGGTCACCCGCCGCCGCCAGAGTTGCTCGCCGAGCTGCGGCATCGCTACGAGGTCATCGGAGGCCGCTCTCCGTACAACGACATCGCGCGACGCCTCGCTTCACGCGTGGGCGACGCGCTCGGCGTTCCGGCCGCCGTGGCCATGCGGCTGTGGCACCCCTTCGCGAAGGACGTGCTCCGCGTGCTCGCCAAGGAGCGCGACATCGAGCGCGCGATCTTCGTTCCCCTCGCGCAACACTCCGGCGACGTCTACGGGGAGGCGGCTAGGAAGGCGGCGCAGGACCTCGCGGGCGAGGGCATCGTCGTGAGCGTGGCGCCAACCGGCAACTGGGGTCAAACGCCGGAGCTGCTCGACGCCTTCGCCGCGAACGTGCGCGCCGCGCTCCTTGAGCTCCCGGAGCCGCTTCGTGCGCGCACGACGACGCTCTTTACGGCTCACAGCTTGCCAAAGGCCATCATCGACGCGGGCGACCGCTACGAAGCGGAGTTCCGCGCGAGCGTCGCGGGCGTCGTTGCTCGCCTCGCCGGGACTGGCCTTCAAGAGAGCGTCGCCTTTCAGAGCCAGGGGCCCGCCGTTGGCGCCGGCGGCCGGCCGGTCGCGTGGCTTGGGCCCGACCTGCCAGCGGCCCTCGACGCCGTGGCCGCGCGCGGGCACACGCACGTGCTCTTCGCGCCCATCGGCTTTCTGGCCGATCACGTCGAGATTCTTTACGACCTCGACGTGGAGGCGAAGGGGCTCGCGGCGGCTCGCGGGCTCACGATGTCGCGCGCTCGGTCGCTCAACGACGACGAGGCGCTCGTCGCCGTCATTGCGGCGCTCGCGCGACCGCTCGTCAACGCGAGCGATCCTTGAAGCGCGAAGTCGTCGTCGTCGGCGGTGGCATCAGTGGGCTCGCCTGCGCCGAGCGCCTCGCGCGCGATGCTTCCGTGTCGGTGACGCTCATCGAGGCGCGCTCGCGGCTCGGCGGCAACATTCAGACGCTCCGCGAGGAGGGCTTCGTCGTCGACGCCGGCCCCGACGCGTGGGTGGCCAACAAGCCCGACGCGTCGAACCTCGCCAAGGAGCTAGGCCTCGAGACCGAGCTCGTCGGCACACGCGAAGAGAACCGCCGCGTCTACATCGCGCACGAGGGACGGCTCCACGCGATGCCGGAGGGCCTCGTGCTTGGCATCCCCACGGAGGTCGGACCGCTTCTAGCGACGCCGCTCCTCTCCTGGGAGGGCAAGCTTCGGGCGGGCCTCGATCTAGTCATTCCAGCGCGTCGCTTCGACGCCGGCGACGATGAGTCGGTGCACGCCTTCATCACGAGGCGCCTCGGCGAAGAGATCGCCGATCGATTGGTCGCGCCGCTCCTCGGCGGGATCTTCGCCGGTGACGCCAACGCCATCAGCGTGCGCGCGGCGTTTCCAATGCTCGTCGCCGCGGAGGAAAAGCACGGCTCGCTCGTGCGCGCGATGCGCGCCGCGAAGGCCGCCGGCGGCGCGAGAAGCAGGCCGGCGCCGAGCGCCTTCGTGACGCTTCGCGGTGGTATGAGCGCGTTCATCGACGCCCTTCGGGCGCGCGTCGAGGGCGCAGGCACCGTGATGATCGAGCAAGCGGTGGCTCGCATCGAGCGCTCTCGGCCCGCGGGCCACGATGTCACGCTCTCCGCCGGAACAACGTTGCACGCCGATGAGCTGGTGCTCGCGCTGCCAACACGAAACGCGGCGCCGCTTGTCGAGCCGCTTTATCCCGACCTCGCGAGCGCCCTCGCGGGCATCTTGGACTACGCGTCGACCATCGCCGTGTTCTTGGCGCTGCCGAAGAGCTCGGTCGGCCATGCGCTGGACGCGACGGGCTTCATTGTGCCGCGTGCGGCCGGAACGCGCCTCGTCGCGGCGACCTTCGTGGGAAGCAAGTGGGCCGAGCGGACACCCGAGGATGTCGCGCTCTTCCGCGTCTTCCTTGCCGCGTCGCCGGAGCGGGAGCCGAACGACGAGCGCGACGACGATCTCGTGGAGCTGGCGCGCCGCGAGCTTGGCGCGTTCATTCCGCTCTCGGGCCCCCTCAGCTACGCCAAGGTCGTTCGCCACGTACTCGCGAGCCCGCAGCCCAAGGTCGGTCACCTGGTGCGTAGAGACAAGCTCGCGCGGCTCGCCGCGGCGATCCCTGGGCTTTGGATCGCGTCGAGCGGCGTCGACGGAGTGGGCATTCCCGACTGCGTCAAGAAGGCCCACGCGATCGCGGGAGCGATCCTCGACGTGGAGAGCCGCAACGCCGAACGGCGCCACTGACGGCGCGGACGGCGCGAGCCCCGTCGCGAGAACGGCTACGAGAGTGGCACTGGGGCACCGCGTTGCGTTGAGCGGGGCACACCGGACCGTTCAACGACGGCTCGTGTGGCCACGGACAGTGGGAATTGGCCGCGGCCAGGGGGCCGGCGGCGCGGCCGCGCGAGGCGGGGCGGGGGCGGGCCGCGGGCGGCCGCCAATTAGCATGCAAATTGGCGAGCTTCGCGGGCCGGCCCCCCGCCTCGCGCGGCCCGCGCCCGCCGGGCTTTTTGGCCTGACGTTTGCTGCACTCGTGGAATGCTGCCCCCGTTACGCCTCACCTTCAAGCGCGCCATGCTGCTCGCCGGGCCGTGGGCGCGCGGCCTCGCTGCGGCCGTTGGACTCACGCCCGCCCGCGCAGACCTCATGATCCTGCTGTGGGACTCCCCTCAGCTTCAGCGAGACATCATTCGGGAGCTCTGCGTGAGCGCCCCCGTTGTGAGCCGCATGCTGAAGGCACTCAAGACGCTCGGGTTCGTTTCGAGTCGACGCCAAGCCGGGGCCGGCTGTTTCAAGGTGGTCGAACTTACGAGCGAAGGGAGGACAAAGCTCGCGCCACTCTTTGACGACGTCCTCGCACTCGACGGTGAGCGCGGCACGGTCCAAGACTCGGCCGAGCTACTCGTCCTCGACTTCGTACACGTTCCGCTGACGCAGGCTGGAAGTCACACGCATCTTCCCTTCGATGGCGACCTGCGCGATCTCTTGCCATCTCTCATTCGCGCTGTCCGCGCCACGGACGTCTTCGACTTTCACATCGGCGAAGGTGACCACCTGCCCATCGCGACGGGCATCCGATATCGCTCCGTCGAACTCCGCGGTCTGTGGGACGGTCATCACCACGACGTCGGCGACGTCGTGGCAGCACCGGTCCCCGTTGGCGTCCCTTGCGGATGACGCATCGTGCGATGGGTGAGGTACACGTCCCTTGGGCGAGGTGGCCACACGCGCCGCGGCGCCGGTCTACCGTCGCCCAGATGCGGCTCGTCGCACCTTGGCCCGAGCCGTCACGAAGTCCTGGGCGGTCGCACGCCGTGACGGCGGCGCACGGCGCTGCAGCTAACGCACGAGGAAATGGCCGCAGCGAGGCCTGAGCTTCAGAGACTCAGAATTCGGCGGGATCCGTGTGCGTGCCGCAGACGTCGCGCAAGACGTCGCAGATCTCCTGTTCCGTGGCGTAGGCCTTGGCCGCTTCGATGATCGGCGGCATGAGGTTGGCCTTGCTGGAGGCGGCGGCGCGCACGGCGTCGAGCGCGCTCTTGACGCGACCCGCGTCGCGCGAGGCCTTGAGCGCCGCGAGGACCGCGATCTTCACGCGCTGAACCTCCTCGTCGATCTTCAACAGCGGGATGTTGGGGCTCGTCGCCTGTGCGTTCCCGTAGCCGTTGACGCCCACCATGATCTTCTCGTTGGCCTCGAGCTGGCGCTGGAACCGGTACGCGCTCGCGGCGATCTCGCGCTGCGGGTAGCCCTTCTCGACCGCGGCGACCATGCCGCCCATCTCGTCGATGCGCTTGATGGTTTGGAGCGCCTCAGCCTCGAGCTTGTCGGTCAGGTGTTCGACAAGGTAGCTCCCGCCGAGCGGATCAATCGTCCCCGTGACGCCGATCTCCTCGGCGATGATCTGCTGCGTGCGCAGCGCGATGGTGACGGCCTCTTCGGTGGGCAGCGCGTAGGTCTCGTCGAGCGAGTTGGTGTGGAGCGACTGCGTGCCGCCGAGCACCGCGGCGAGCGCCTGAAGCGCGACGCGAACGACGTTGTTGTAGGGCTGCTGCGCCGTGAGCGACACCCCGGCCGTTTGCGCGTGCGTGCGCAGCTTCATGCTCTCGGCCTTCTTGGCGCCGAATCGCTCCTTCATGAGGCGAGCCCAGACGCGGCGCGCGGCCCGGAACTTCGCGACCTCCTCGAAGAAGTCGTTGTGGACGTCGAAGAAGAAGGAGAGGCGCGGCGCGAACTCGTCGATGTTCATGCCGCGCTCGAGGCAGCTCTCGACGTAGCCGACGCCATCGGCGAGCGTGAAGGCGAGCTCCTGAGCCGCCGTCGCTCCGGCTTCGCGAATGTGGTAGCCGCTGATCGAAACGGTGTTCCATCGCGGAACTTCCTTGCTGCAATACTCGATCATGTCGGTGACGATGCGCATGGCGGGGCGCGGGGGCACGAGCCACGCGTGTTGCGCGATGAACTCCTTCAAGCAGTCGTTCTGCACAGTGCCGCCGATCTTGTCACGCGGCACGCCGCGCTGATCGGCGAGGGCGATGTAGAAGGCGAGCAGGACGATGGCCGGCCCGTTGATCGTCATCGACGTCGTGACCTTGTCGAGCGGGATGCCGTCGAACAGGATCTCCATGTCTCGTAGCGTGTCGACGGCGACGCCGCACATGCCGACCTCGCCGAGGGAGCGCGGAGAGTCGCTGTCGTAGCCCATCAAGGTTGGGAAATCGAAGGCGGTGGAGAGGCCCGTTTGCCCCTGCGCGAGCAGGTACTTGAAGCGCTCGTTGGTCTGCTCCGGCGTGCCGAAGCCGGCGAACATGCGCATCGTCCAGAGGCGACTCCGGTACATCGTGGGCTGAACGCCACGCGTGAACGGGTACTCGCCTGGCATGCCGAGATCGCGCATGTAGTCGACGGGCACGTCGGCTGGCGTGAGCACGTCGGGCATCTCGAGATCGCTCCAGGTCGAAAAGCGCGGCCGACGCGGCGGCATCTTCTGGGTGCTCGCCTTGAGGGGGCCCGCGCGCCACGCTTCGACGGCGGTCCGCAGGGCCGCCAGATCGCCGGGGACCTCGCCCGTCGCGGCGGTGCCATTGGCGTGGCCGCTTGCGTGACCGCTGGCGTCGCCGTTGGTGCCCTCGCCGCGGCCCACGGTGGCAGCGTTGGGACCGGTCCGATCGTTCATCATGCCCGGGAATGTAGTCGAGCCCCGATTGATGTCGAGGCCCGAGGCGGCCGCCGGCGCCCCGGCTTGGCCCCGACGTCTACGCGACCCGACCGCGAAGAGCGCGGGTCAGGAAGGCTTGCTGCTCGGCGGCTTCCGGTCCGACTTGACCGGCGCAGGCTCGGCGGGCTCCGCCGGGGCGGGGCCGGTCGGCGGCTCCGTCGCGGCTTCTGCCGGCGGGTCGCCGGGGGCGGTGTTCGCGAGCGGATCGGGCTTCGATTGAGGCGCGCTGCCGGTGCCACCGGCCGCCGGCGTCTTGGCGAGGCCCGGGTCCGTCGGCTCTTCGCCAAGGGCGGCGGCCGCTCGGAGCGCCGCGGCTTCGCCCGGTTCGGGTCGAATGGTGGCGGTCTCCTCCATCTCCTCGATCTTGATGATGACCGCGGTGATGTTGTCTTCGCCGCCTTGCTCGTTGGCCTTCTGGATGAGGATGCGGCAGGCTTCGCTGATGCTCGGCGTGCCGTTGACGATGCCCAGGATCTCCTCGTCGGTCAGCATGCCCGAGAGGCCGTCGGAGCACAGCACGTAGACGTCGCCGTGTTTCGGGTCGTCGTGCTGCAGATCGACGATGACCTGATCCTGCATGCCGAGGGCGCGAGTGATGACGTTCTTCGGAAGCTCGCTGCGTTGCTCCTCCGTAAGGTCGGGCATCGCGAGGAGGTAGTCGTTGATGAGCGAGTGGTCGCGCGTGAGCTGCTCGATCTTGGGGCCGCGGACGCGGTAGCAGCGCGAGTCGCCAACATGGCCGATGAACATGCGCCGCTTTGACGGGCTGAACATGGCGCCGACGACCGTGGTGCCCATGCCGCGGTACTCGTGCGAGCGCGTGCTCCGCTCGAAGATCTGGCGGTTGGCGACGCGGATGCCCGTGAGGAGGCGGTTTTCCTCTTCCGACAGGTTGGTGTCGAAATGAAACGGCCAGGTGACGTCGTCGTTGGCCGTCGACTTGAAGAACTCACCGATGGTCTCGGTGGCGAGCTTCGAGGCGACATGACCGGCGCGGTGACCCCCCATGCCGTCTGCGACGACGAAGAGGTCAAACTCCTGGAGCACGATGAACGAATCCTCGTTGTGCTCGCGCTGGAGGCCGACGTCCGTTTGGCCTGCTGCGATGGCTCGCATCAAGAAGAAGCCTTTCCTCCGAGACGCCAGGATTTCATTCGCTCACCGGGAGTGTCAAGGCGCGTTCGCTGGTGTCCATGAGGGTTTCCGGGAGGCGTGACGAGGGCGCGTAGACGCGCGCCTGGACGTCACACTTCCATGATGTCCTTCTCTTTGGAGCTGATCATCGTATCGACTTGTTTGCCGCCCTCGGCGACAACTTCTTCGACCTTCTTTTTTGCCCGGTCGACCTCGTCGGCGCTTGCGTCGCCGTCGTTTTCGATTTGCTTCAGCATATCGAGCGCCTCGTGGCGCGCCTTGCGGATCGTGACCTTGCACTCTTCGCCGTACTTTTTGGCGATCTTAACGAAGTCGCGGCGGCGCTCCTCCGTGAGGGGCGGCAGCGGGATACGAATCAGGTCGCCGTCGACCTGCGGGTTAAGGCCCAGATCGGACTCGCGGAGCGCCTTTTCGACGGCCTTCATCTGGGACTTGTCCCACGGCTTGACGGTGATCAAGCGAGCTTCAGGCACGTTGATGTGGGCCATTTGGCCGAGCGCCGTGCCGGTGCCGTAGTAGTCGACCCGGATGTTGTCCAAGAGGCTCGGGTTGGCACGGCCGGCGCGAAGCTTCGAAAGGTCGCGCCGTAAGACGTCGTACGCCTTGGAAATCGACGTGGTGAGCTCTTTCTGAACGTCGGCCAGCATCCTGCGTCCTCCAGCACCCTGCAGGGATCACACCCCCAGGGCCGAGCATCCTACCGCTATTTTGAGGTTCGCCGCTGCCAAAAGGACCAGGGGTCCAACAGTCTGGGAAGGTGGCCGAGCGAGGGGGGCCGGCGCGGGACGGGCGCGGGCGGGAGACCGAGCGGGCGGGGGAGGGCTTGTCGCCCTGGGTGGGCGTGAGGGACCTGGGTGGCCATCGGCGAGGGCCCCCAGTGACTTGGGAATGCCCAGGAAAAGCAGGTAGCCTTTCGGGTCATGCCGTCGCGCTTGTCTTCCGCTTCCGCAAGGTCGTCTTCTTCACTCCGCAGCATGGCCCTTCGCACCCTGCTCGTGGCCTTCTATCTCGGCCTGGCGGTCGTGGCCTGCGGGCGCGCAGCCCTCGACGGCTACGAGCTCGGCGACGGTGGTCTCATCGATGCGGGAGTCGACGCGAGCGCCGACGCACGCCTCGACGGCGACGCGGCAAGAGACGCCGTGGGCGACGTCGCGCGCGACGGCGACTCGGACGTCGACGCTGGCGGATGCAACGCCTTCAACTGTCCCGGCGGCTGCTGCGATCTCGCCGGCCGATGCCAAACCGGCAACACGCTCACCGCGTGCGGCAGCGCCGGCGCCCAATGCGAAGACTGCCTGACCCAGGGCTTCGACTTCTGTGACGCGCAGCGAAAGACCTGCGCGCGCGACGTCAACGCGTGCAACGCGGCGACGTGCAGCGACGGCTGCTGCCGGCCCCAAGCGCCTCGGTGCCTGAGCGGCGAATCGAACCAAGCCTGCGGCGACAACGGCGGCGCATGCGCCGCGTGCCCCGTTGGCCAATCGTGCAATCTCGCCACGCACAAGTGCGAAGCGGCGCCGACCTGCGGGCCTGAGAATTGTGCCGGCTGCTGCCAGGGCGGCATCTGCCGACTCGGGCAGGACCAAGGGGCCTGCGGTGTGAAGGGCCTCGCGTGCGAAACGTGCACCCCGGGAGAGATCTGCCTGCCCATGGGCGCCATCGGTGGCCTCTGCACCGTCACCGCGTCGTGCGGTCCCGGCAACTGCCCCGGCTGCTGCATCGGGAACCTGTGCGTGGCCGGGAACCAGAACGCGTCTTGCGGCGCCGGCGGTCTCGCGTGCCAGAACTGCACCGGGCAGGGGGCCGTCTGCAACCAGAACAAGTGCCAGATCCCGCCGCCCCAGTGCAACGCGCAGAACTGCACCGGGTGCTGTCAGGGCACGACGTGCGTCGGCGGGACTCTTCAAACACAGTGCGGGACGGGCGGGCAGGCCTGCCAGAACTGCACCGCGCAGGGGCGCGTGTGCACCTCGGCGCAGTGCGTGTCGGCTTGCAACGCGGCCACGTGCCCCAACGGTTGCTGCAACGGCAACACCTGCGTGACGGGCTCCGCCAACACGGCCTGCGGCACCGGCGGCGTCACATGCCAGAACTGCTCCGCAAACGGGAATGTCTGCCAGGGCAAGACGTGCCAACCGCCGCCGTGCAGCGCGGCCACCTGCCCCAACGGTTGCTGCAACGGCAACACGTGCGTCACGGGCTCGGCCAACACGGCCTGCGGCACCGGCGGCGTCGCGTGCCAGAACTGCACGACGCAGGGCAACGTTTGCTCCGCGCAGAAGAGCTGCATTCCGCAGTGCTCGGCGGCCAATTGCCCCGGCTGCTGCGACAGCGTCGGCGTTTGCAACGCGGGCTTCACCGGAAGCAAGTGCGGCTCCGGCGGCGCGACGTGTGCAAATTGCACGAGCCAAGGCGACACCTGCAACATCACCGCGGTCCCGCGCGTGTGCTCGAGCCAGCCGTCCAATTGCCCCGCCACCTACGGCAAGTGCCCGGCCGGCGTTAAGACGACGCCGGTCACGGCGACGAACGCGTGCAGTGCGCAGAACCTCGCCGACGCGCGCGCCGCGTGCGCCGCGGGGCCCAACTCGTCGACCTGCCAGTCGTACTTCACGGTCCTCGAGACCATCGCGCCGGCGTGCGCCACGTGCCTCGAGAACTTCCACCATCCCTTCAACGAAGGCACAGGCGTCTTCAAGTGCGTGGCGCCCTTCGTGAACCCCGCGTGCAACATCAACACCGGTTGCGCCACCGATTGCCTCACGAAGAGCTGCTCCGCGTGCCCCACGAACGCCAGCCGGAATCAGTGCGAGAACAGCGTTCGCAACGGCGGGCAGTGCAGCGACGAGTACCAATCGGCCGGCTGCTTCGCGAGCGGGCTAACGGGCGCCGGCGCCTTCTGCAGCCCGGCGCAATACCAAGGGAACTTCGGCCGCTGGCTCGAGGGCGTCGGGCTCTTCTACTGCGCGCCCTGACGATGCGCGCCCTGACGACGATCGAGCTCGCGCGTCCCGGTCCATGAGCCGCCCCGGCTACGACGACGTTGTCTTGCTCACGGGACTGCCGGGCCTGCGTGCTCGGCACGTCCTCCGCGAGCTCGTCCGCGCGCCTCGCACGCACGTCATCGCCCTCGTCACGGCGGAGGAGCGCTCCGCTGTGGAAGCGTCCCTCGACGGGGCGGCGGCAGCGCGCGTGGACTTCTTGGAAGGCGACGCGTCGGCGATGGATCTCGGCCTCTCCGGCGCGGAGCTCCGAGTGCTTGCCGCGACCGTCGATCGCATCCACCACGTGGCCGTCGCCACCGACCCGGCCACGCCCAAGGCCGTGGCCGTCAAGACGAACGTCGGGGCGGCCCGCGAGATCCTCGAACTGGCGGAGATGACCGAGTCGCTGCGGGCGCTTGTGTTTCACTCGTCGGTGACGGTCTCCGGGCAGCGAGAGGGACTCGTGCTCGAGGACGATCCGCTCCCACGTGAAGGGTTTCGCAACGACGCGGAGGAGACCATGGCCCGCGCCGAGCGCATGATGCGCGAAGCGACGAAGGTCCCCGTCGTGGTGGCGCGCGCAGGGCTCGTGGTGGGCGATTCCACGACGGGAGAGTTCGACGGCCTCGAGGGCTTCTACCTCCTCGTGCTCCTGATCATGACTTCGCCGCGCGAGATCGCGATTCCGCTGCCGAGTCGCGGCGACGCGCCGCTGCACCTCGTGCCCGTCGACTACGTCGCCAAGGCGGCGTGCGCGTTAGGGCGCGACGCTCGCGCCGTGGGTCGCACGGTGCACCTCGTGGACCCGAGTCCGCTCTCGGCGCGGCGCGTCCTCGAACTCGTGGCTCAAGCGACGGGGCGGCGCATGGGCCCAGGGTTCTTGCCCGCTAACGTGACCAAGGCGCTCCTCAACGTGCCGGGCATCGATCGGCTCGCGCGGAGCCCCAGGGCCGTGCTCGACGCGCTCGTCTCGCGCGTGACGTATGGGCGCGAGGCTCAGGCCGAGCTGCTCGCCGGGACCGGCGTCACGTGCCCGCCCTTCGAACAATACGTGGAGACGCTCGTGGACGCGGTGCGGCGCCGTCAAGGCGAGCGCCAAGAGCGGCGCGACGCGCACTTCGACGACCCGCTAGGGTGAGCAGCTCGGCAACGCGTGACGCACCAGGTGCGGTACGCTTGCCGTCCCATGTCGCGAAAGCCGGTGGCGCCGCTCGTCGGCGAAGGAATGGTGAGCGTTCGCGTCCGCGTGCGCACCAAGGACGTGGTCTTCGTCAAAGGCGTGCTCGATGCGCACGACGGGCTCTGCCAAGTCTTCGCCGAGCAGGGCGGCGATCTCACCATCGCCGGCCCCGAAGCTCGTAAGGACGAGCTCAACGCGGTCCTCGTAGACATGCTCGCGGAGGTCGGCGGCGTGCGCCTCGACGAGCCCTGACTCGACGAGCCGTGGGTCGGATACACTCGCGCGACATGACGCCGGCCGAGCTCAAGCAATACCTCTCCACGTTGCTCGATCAAGAGCTCAAGCTCAGCGTCATGCTGTGGGGCCCGCCGGGCATCGGCAAGTCGAGCATCGTCGCGCAGGTGGCGGGCGAGCGGGGCCTCTCGCTCGTCGACCTGCGGCTGGGCCAGCTGGCGCCGACCGACCTTCGTGGCCTCCCCGTCGCCAAAGACGGCGTCGCAGTCTGGTATCCGCCGGAGTTTCTGCCCCAGCGCGGCCGCGGCATTCTGTTCTTGGATGAGCTCAACATGGCGCCGCCGACGCTCCAGGGCATCGCGCAGCAGCTCGTCCTGGACCGGCGCGTCGGGAGCTACACGGTCCCCGACGGCTGGTTCTTGTGGGCCGCGGGCAACCGCAAAGAGGACCGGGCGGCGGTCTTCGACATGCCCGCGCCGCTCGCGAACCGCTTCGTGCACCTCGAGGCACGCGCCGACTTCGACAGCTTTCGCAGCTACGCGATGGAGCGAGGGCTCTCGGCCGACGTGCTCTCGTTTCTCTCGTACCGGCCCGCGCTCCTCCACAAGATGGACCCGGGGCAAGTCGCGTGGCCTTCGCCGCGGTCGTGGGAGATGGCCGGCAAGCTCCACGCGGCGGGCCTCGACGTGGGGCCGGCCGTCGGCGACGGCCCGGCGTCGGAGTTTCACGCGTTCGTTCGCCTCGCGTCGGCGCTGCCCGATCTCGAGGCAATCCTCGGGGAGCGCGGGCAAGGCTTCTCGTTTCCAACGGAGCCTTCGGAGCGCTACGCGCTCGTGGTCGGCCTGGCCTCGCGCGTGAGCAGCCCGGCGCGCGCCATCGCGGGCTTGCGCTGGCTCGTCGACAAGGCCTCGACCGAGTGGCTGCAACTCTTCGCCAGCAACGTCATCGCGAAGCTTCGCGCCTCGGGGCAGGTCGGCGCGCTCGCCAAGGATGTCGCCGCGGATCCGAAGCTCAAGGCGTTCTTGACGAGCTTCCAACGCGGGCTCGGCGCGTGACCGCCGGGCGCGCGGCCGATGCGCTCGTGGCGCACCCGCTGATGGAGCGCGTGACGCAGTCGAAGTTGCGCCTTCGCGTCCGCTCGCCGTTCTTTGCGACGCTCGCGCTCTTCGCGGATGTCGCCTTTGACGAGACGATCGGCGGCGGCGGTTCGGCGACCGACGGTCAACGCGTCCTGTTGCGACCGTCGTTCGTGCGAAGCGCGTCGGCTGACGCCCTCGACTTCGCAGTGCTGCACGCGCTGCTCCACGCGGCGCTTCACCATCCTGCACGGCAGCGATCGCGGGACAAGGAAACGTGGAACGTGGCCGCTGACATCGTCGTCAACGGCATCATCGGTGGGCTCGGGTTGGCCCTGCCGCCGGACGCGGTCCGGGACGACGCGCTCGCGGCGTGGCGCGTGGAGGACATCTACGACCTCCTCCTGAAGGAGCGAGCCATCCGCCCGCCGCCGAAGGCGCCAGCCGACCTGTTCGAGACCGAGGGGGCGCTCTTCGCGACGCCGCGCGGGGAGAAGGATCGCGAGAACTTCTGGCACGCAGCGCTGCGCGAGGCCGAAGCGGCACAAGCGAGGGCGGGCGGTGACGTCCCGCTTGCGATGACCCGACTCTTGCGCGCCGGCGGCGCCTCACGCCTCGATTGGCGCGCGCAGCTCTGGCGGTTCCTCGTGCGCACGCCCACCGACTTCGAGGGCTTCGACCGGCGCTTTCTTTGGCAAGGCGTCTACCTCGACGCGCTCGCTGGCTCGTCGCTGAGAGTGCTCGTTTGTGTCGACACGAGCGCTTCGATTCAGGCGGCCGATCTCGCGGCCTTCATGACCGAGATCGCGGAGATGGCGCGGACGTACCCGCACCTCGAGCTCGAGCTGTTCTTCGCGGATCGCGCGCTGCATGGGCCCTTCGCGTTTCACGCCGACGCGCCGCTTCCGGCGGCCATCGGCGGCGGTGGCACGAGCTTCGCTCCGTTCTTCGCCCACGCGGCGCGGGAGGAAGACCTCACCAAGGGCATCGTGCTCGTCTATCTGACCGATGGGCGTGGTGACTTTCCACGCGAGGCGAGCCGACTGCCAACGCTGTGGGTCGTGACGGCGCGCGGCGCGGCGGACGCAACGTTTCCTTTTGGTGAGGTCATTCGCCTGGGCGAGGTGCGCACGTGACGGGCCGCCATACGGGAGGCGGCGACGACGACGCGAGCCCCGACGCGTGGGCCGAGCTCGGCTCGCTGGTGCACGAGCGAGTCGCGCCCTCCGATGCGCGGGTCGCGGCGGCCAGCGATCCCATGACGGAGCCGGCCACGCTCGCGCTCCTCGCCACAGCCAAGGAGCGGTCGATTCGCCGCGCGGTGGCCCAGAACCCAAACGCGACGCCCAAGACGCTCGTGGCGCTGGCGGCGGAGTTTCCCGATGAGTTCTTCGACAACCCGGCGCTCCTCTTCTACCTGCTCGAAGATCCCGCGATGTTTCAAACGATGCCCGAGGAAGCGCTGGTGCGGCTCGTCCCGCATCCGGCGATGCCCGCGGGCCTCCTCCCCGCGCTAGCGCGCCACCCCGCGTTTTATGTGCGGCGCGCCGCCGCGCTGAACCCGCGCATGCCGCCGGAGGTTCTCGTGGAGTTGGCCGAAGGGCAGTCGTTCTTTGAGGAGGTCGCCCAGAACCCGAACACGCCGCCGGCGTACCTTCTGAAGCTCGGGCGTCACGACTGGGCCCCCGTGCGCAAGGCCGTGGCAGGGAACGCCGCTGCGCCGGAAGAAGCGCTCTTCGCGCTCGCCAACGACGGCGTGAAGGCCGTGCGCGCCAGCGTGATGCAGAACGGCGCGCTCACGGGCGACACGCTGAGGCGCTTGGCGGAGCATCCGAGCGCCCTCGCGCGCCTAACGCTTGCGGAGTCAGGGCGCGCGTCGCCCTCCGAGCTGACAAGGCTGGAGGCCGACACCGACGCGGCCGTGCGCTTCGCGGCGAGCCGGCACAAGCGGGCCGGTCGCTGAGCTCACGACGCCGCTAGGTCGAACGCTCTGGTGGCGCGGCTTCGAGCCAATCGCGCAATACGCGGCAGGCGGAGGCGGCCGAGGCGATGTGGTTCGCGGCCCACTGGGCGCGGCCGTCCGGGCCCACCACGTTGGAGATGCCGAGGAGCGCGGAGCACGGGACGTCTCGGAGCGCGGTCGCGCATGCCACCGACGCGAGCTCGAGGTTCTCGAGATCGTAGCCGGCGGCGTCGAGGCAACCTGCAAGGGCCGCCTCGACGGTGATGCCCGAGGTGGCGGCCACGTTGGCGCTCGGCAGCGACAACGCCGCGTGCGCGTCCGCGTCGAGCTCGTAGCTCATAGGAACCGGTCGCTCGGCGCGGCCGTCCAAGACCGAAGCGTCGACGAACGTCGTCGCTCGCGCCAGCGCAACCTTTCCAATGGGGAAAGCCGATTCCTTCGAGGGAAACACGCCGGCGGTCCCGACGAAGAGCACGCGCTTCGGCTTCCATTGCGCGATGGCGCCCGCGCAGCCTGCGGCGGCGGCCAGTGGGCCAATGCCAACCGGCATCGCCAAGAGCGAGCGCGCGCCGAGCGTGAGCGGTGCGCCGAGGCCGACGCTGAGCGCGCGAAGCTCCGGCTCGAAGGCCGAGACCACGAGCAGGTCGATCACGTGTCGTCGCCGGTGATGGGCTCGGGTCGGAGCGTGGGCGTGCCGAACTCGATGTCGAGGGGCGAGTCGGCCTCGCTCTCGCTCTCGGTGGGCGGAGGTGGCATCGAGGTGAAGCCGCCGAGCGCGTTCTTCTGCTCGAGGAAGCGGAGCGTCTCGCTGCCGCCGAGGCGGTGCAGCACGGTGCATAGATCGCCGGGCAGTGGCGCCTCGACGACGAGCCGCGCCCCCGACTGCGGGTGCGTGAGCTCGAGCCGCACGCAATGAAGGAAGGTTCGATCGAGCGTGTGGCGCTCTTCGAAGTAGCGGTTCGTGGGGCCGTGGCCGTAGCGATCGTCGCCGAGGATCGGGTGGCCGGCGGCGGCGAGGTGGCGCCTCACTTGATGCGTGCGCGGGACCTCGGGGACGGCGCGGATCATGCCGTGGCCGCCGAGGGCCGCGAGGCGTCGATACCGAGTGCGCGCGGGGTAGCGGACGCCGTTTTCGCGGAGGTCTCGCGTGACCGCGCCCTTCATGGGCGGCACGCCGCGAACAGCGGCGAGGTAGACGCGCCGGCAGCTCGCGCCGTTGGCCCACATGGGCGCGCTCTCCGGCGTCCGCACGAAGAGCACCAGACCGCTCGTTCCCACGTCGAGGCGATGAACGGGCGTGGCGCGCTCGGCGTTCGGCAGGCGCCGCACCCGCGTCATGAGCGACGAGAGGTATTCGCCCTGCGGCACCGTGGGCTCGTGCGCGCTCTTCTCGACGACGAGAATGTCAGCCTCCTCGTGCAGGACCCGTGGCAGCGTCGCTTCGCCGCGCTCCAGAATCGTCACCGACTCGACCTCCTCGGTGAGCGGGATCATGTCGATGGGGCGGACGGCGCCGGCGCGATAGCCGAGGCGCGCGAAGTGATCGAGATCGCGGACGAGCGTGTCGGGATCGCAGGACACGTAGGCGATGCGCGATGGACCGAGCACGGCGATGAGCTCGCGCACGAGCGGGCTCATGCCCCGTCGCGGCGGGTTCGCGACGACGGCTTCGAAGGGCCTCTTGGCGGCCGCGAGGGCCCGAAGCGCGACGAGCGCGTTCTCCGCCTCCGCCGTGAGCTCAATGTTCTGCTCGCGGGCCGCGGCGCGCGCTTGCTCGACGGCCGGCGCGAAGGCCTCGACCAAGTGCACTTGCGCGCCCATCTTGCCGAGGGCCATGGAGATGGCCCCCGCGCCCCCGTAGAGGTCGAGCACGCGCGGCGCCGGCCCGAGCGCCCCGATGGCCTCCGTGAGGATGCGGTGAACCTTGCCCGTCTGGTCGCGATGGGCTTGCACGAACGCGCCGTGGCTCGCGTGATGAGAGGAGAGGCCCACGCGATCCACGAGGCTCGTGACGCCGGCCAGCACGACGAGCTCGTCGCCGAGGATCTGCGGGCTCTCGCCGTCGTGAAGGCTCGCCGCCACGCCGCGAATGCTGGGCTCCTTCGCCATCAGCTCGGTGGCGGCCTCCCGGAAGCGGTCGAGATCGTGCACCCGGCGCCGCTCAAGGACGAGCGTCAGCAAGATGGCGGTCGCGGTGGCAGCGGCGCCGCCGGGCGGCTGGATGTCGCGGACGTCGATGGCGCGGAGCGCGCCGTGGGCTGTCGACGCCGAGGGCGCCATGATGCCGCCGCTCCGCTCCGCGGCGAGCGTGGTGGTTCGCAAGAGGTCGACGACGCGGGCGATGGGCGCCGAGAGGACGCGGCAGCCGGGAATGTCGACGAGCTGATGCGTCCCGCCTTTGGCGAAGAGGCCGATGCGACCGCCGGCGCCGACGACGAGCTTTGCTCTCGTGCGGTACCCGGTGATGGCCTCGGCGCCCAAGACGGCGTCGACCTGCGCATCGAAGGTCTGGTACCGGGCGCACGTCTCTTCGACGCGGCGGCCCTTGTGGGCGAGTTGCTCGGCGTAGGTGAGTGCGATGAGGGGACAGCCGCCGCACGGCTCGGCGTGGTCGCACGAGACGACGTTGGGTACGACATGAAGCGGCTCGTGCGGCATTGAAGCCACGGAAATCTACTCCGCAACGCCGCGCTGAAACAGAGTGTGCGGTCCGCGCGGCTCGCTTTCTTCTGCTGCGTGCGCCGGTGCTGGAAACGAGCGCAGTGAGACTGGACGCCTCCCGCACCAAGTGCGCACCGGAGCGCGCGGGATTTCCCCCTTGCAGTTTTCGAGCGTGCGTGTGCGACGCGCGAGGCAGATCTGCTATAGGCCGGAGGAACGATGGCCGGCCGAAAGATTCTGATGGTGTCCGCGGAGGTCGACACGCTCGCGCGGACCGGCGGCCTCGGCGACGTTTCGCTAGGCCTCTCCCGCGCCCTCGTTCACCGGGGAGAAGACGTGGCGCTCGTCACTCCGCTCTACGGTACGACCCGCGTGCCGGCCGGCGCGCGCTTCTGGGACGATCCGATCTTTCCCCGCGTCGGGTGGGGCCCCCACGACGTGAGGCGCTCGGGCGTACTCGAGGCCAACGTCCAAGGCGTCCGCGTCTTCATGGTGGCGAACGACGACCTCTTCGGCTCGCGCCGCGGCATCTACGGCGACGATCACGGGACCTTCGGCGACAACGAGCTTCGCTTCGCGGTGATGTCGGCCGCTGCCTTGGAGATCGCCAACAGCCTGTGGCGCGGGCCCGCCGACGTTCTGCATGCCCACGACTGGCACGCGGCGCTCTCGATCCTCTATGCGCGAACGCGCCTCGGCGAGGCGTGGGCTCGCGTGCCGTCGATCTTGAGCATTCACAATCTCGCGTATCAGGGCGTCCTCGCGGGCCGCAGCCTCGATCGCCTGGGCTTGCCGCGGGCGCTCTTTCATCGCGAGGCACTGGAGCAGATGGGCAACGTCAACTTGCTGAAGGGGGCGTGCGCGGTGGCCAACCGCATCAGCACCGTCAGCCCGACCTACGCGCGCGAGATCCTCAGCGAGCCGATGGCCTTTGGTCTCTCGTCGTTCTTGCGGGCGCGCGCGCGCAAGCTCGTCGGCATCGCCAACGGCATCGATATCGATCTCTGGAACCCCGCCACCGACGCGTCCCTGATGCACACGTTCGACGCGGACAGCGCCGGGGAGGGGAAGCGCGCCAGCAAGGCCGCCTTCTTCCAGGAGGTGGGCCTCGATAACCCAGCGGCGCCGCTCTTCGCGTGCGTCTCGCGGCTCACAGCCCAGAAGGGCATCGACATCGCGCTCTCGGTGGTGCCGGCCCTCGTGGCGCGGGGCGCGCGCGTCTTCTTCTTGGGCACCGGCGACGACGACCTGGAGAACGGCCTCCGCCACGTGGCGGCGCGGTACCCTGGTCGTGTGGCGGCGCGGCTCGCCTTCGACGACAAGTTCGCGCGTCGCGTCTACGGCGCGGCCGATTTCATGCTGGTGCCGTCGCGCTTCGAGCCGTGTGGCCTCACGCAGCTCTACGCCATGCGCTACGGCGCCATCCCCGTCGTCACCGACGTCGGCGGCCTCCACGACACCGTGGAACCGTACGACGCCGTGAGGGATACGGGCGTCGGCTTCGTGGCCCGGAGTCCCGGCTCGCTCGACCTGCTCTTGGCCTGCGAAGAGGGGCTCAGCGCCTACCGCGACAGCTTCGGCTTCCCGGCCCTGGTGAAGCGCGCCATGACCCGTGATCACTCATGGACGCACGCGGGCGCGCTCTACCAAGAGCTGCTCTACGGGCCCTTGTCGGCCTGAGCTTCTGCGGCGCGCGCGAGGCGCTGACGGCGTCGCTCTTCGCCTTGGGCCTGCGTCCTTCGTTCGCGCTCCGTGGCCAAGGTGAGCGGCGGGACCGGCGTTGGCGCGCGCGCGTCGTCGATGGCCACGAAGGTCAAGAGTGCCTCCACGCAAGGCCACCGGCGCCTCGTCCGCGCGTCTTCGCCCTCGACGGTGACGGTGATCTCCATCGAGGTGCGGAAGGTCGCGGTGACGATGGCGTGGAGCCGCACGACCTCGCCGACGCGAACGGGCGCGCGAAAGACAAGATCGTCGACGAAGGCCGTGACGGCGGTGCAGCCCGAGTGCCTCGACGCGCAAATGGCGGCGCAGAGGTCGACCCAAGCCATGATCTGACCGCCGAACACGGAGCCGAGGGCGTTCGCGTGTTGCGGAAGCACGTATTCGGTCATCTCGGTGACCGAGTCGGCGGCGGACCGCGGTGCCAGCTCGCTGGAGGATGCCATGTTCGTCCGTTGCCTTCGCTCCGACCGCGGTCGTGCCTTGGTGCCGCGCTCCCGCGCGAGCGAGCACGCGCCGGACACTAGCAGCGCCCCCCAATGGACGCTATCTCGGCGCTCGTCATGAGATCCAAGCCGATGTCGGGACGCCGCCTCATCGCGTGGGGGTTGCCCATCGCGCTCGCCGGCGGCGTCTTGATCATCGTCCTCTTCGCGAAATACGGGCGCGGTAACTTCACGCGCGCCGCGCGCATCGTCGAAGCGCGAGGGCGCGCGTACGAGCTGGCGGCGGGCTTGGCGCGATGCACGAACCACGGCGAGGGTCGCGTGTTGCCGCCTTCCGCGGGCCCCGTTCCGCCTTCCGGTCGGGCGTCGCTCGACCAGGCCGCCAGCGAGCGACGCTTCGCCGCGGAGGCGTTTGTTTGCGCGACGTTTCACCCGCGCGGCCAGGTGCACGTCGAGGTCGAGTGGCATCGCCTGACGCCCAGCCGGGGGCGCGCGCTGGCGCGCCTCGACGATGACGCCGATGGCCACGCGGACTTCGAGGCCGAGTCGGTCGTCGAGTGCGAGCCGCAGGGGGCCGAGCGCTGTCGCGCTTTGGCCGTCGCCGAGCGCTCCTTCGACGGCAAGTGACGCACGCCTCGGCGCGCCACCGTCGAGGGGCGGCGCCGCCTCAGGGGTCGACGACGCGGATGTCGAGGCCGTAGTTGCCGCCGTCGCCGTTGAATCCGTCGACGACGATCCAATAGGTACCCGCTGGCAGGCTGCGATCGAGGAAGCTGCGGTTGCCACCGAAGCCCACGTGGCAGGCGCCCGGCACCTCGGCGCCGGGGCAGGTGGCGCCCGTGCGGACGTTGAGCAAGGTCGTGAAGGTCGAGCCGCTCATGTCGAGAATGACGCGTTGGGTCTTGGTGAGATCGAGCCGAAGGATCTGATCGGGCGCAGCTGGCGCGAAGGCCTGATCGCATCCGTTCGAGAAATCGTGGAGCCCGCTCGTGGTGTTGCCGAAGAAGTAGCCGCCGCTCGGTGGAACCACGATCAGGCCGGCGCCGCACGAGTCTGACGCGTTCACGTCGACCGGTGGGGTCGTCGGCCGGACCCAAGCGTCGAGCGAGCCCTTGCGGCCGTAGGTGTCGGCGAGCACGACGCCGTGGGAGCCGGCGGCGACGTTGCGCCGGCTGACGCGCACGGGGCTGTCGGACACGCCGCACGCGAGGCGACCCGTGCTGCTGCAGGTGGCGTCCCCAAGGGAGACGGAGCCCGTGTCGCCGGGTGGAAAACGTCCGACGAGGAGCACGTCGCTCGGCGCCGTGAGCTCGAGGTCGAAGGCCAAGTCCGGCGATTGCTCGAAACAACTGTCGTCGATGTCGTCGTCGCGATCGCCGAGGTCGAAGAGGTTCGCCGCGTTGTGCACGGCCTTCGGCGCCGCGACGCAACTGTCGCCAGGGCCGGCGATGGTCGGCGCCGACGCGACCACGAGCACCGAGAGATCCATCGGCGTCGAAGCGCCCACGGTGACGACGTAGTTGCCGGCGGCGACGTTTCGCGCGAAAAGCGGCAAGCCTAGGCCCTGCTTGCAACGTACCTCGTCGCCGCTGCCGCACGCGCTCTTGAGGAGCGAAACCACGGGAACGCCAGCGCCCGCGAGGACGCTGGTGAAGATCTTCACGTCGGCTGGTGCCGCGAGCGACAACGAATAGGTGAGCTCTCCGGCGGCGAGCGTGCACGCGCTCGCGACGTCCTTTGCAGCGTCGATGAAGCTGACGAGCTCTGCTGTGCCGACGGTTAGCGGCGCTGCGGTGGCGCAGGTCTCATTGGCCGGCGGCGCCGAGGCAGGCAAGAAGTCGACGGCGAGCTCGACGTCGGCTTCGACGACGGACTTCACGACGACCGCGTAGGTGCCGGGGGCAAGGTTGCGGGCCCGAACGCGCGTGGCGCTGTCGGCGGAGCGGCAGACGAGCTCGCTCGCGCCAATAGTCGGCGGCCGCCGCCGCGAGCGTCAGGCCGTAGGTGCCCGGCGCGGTAATGGCGAGACCAGCGGCGCAGGTGTCGGCCTTCGGGGACACGCAAGCGACCTCGTCGACTTGGCCGTCGCAGTCGTCGTCGCGTCCGTTGCTGCAGACCTCACCGCGCGTGCTCGCGACATCGGGATCTTGATCGTCGCAGTCGTGGTTCGCGGAGCAACGATCGTCGGGATCGCCGTCGCCGTCGAGGTCGCGAGGTGCGTGCTTGCAGCTCTTGGTCGCCTCGTCGCACGAGTCGATGGTGCAGCTGTCTTGATCTTGACAGGTCTCGGGCGGGCCCGGACGGCAGCCCACGCCAAGGAGGCAGCGCTCCCGACCGTTGCAGAAGGCGTCGTCGGCGCACTGTGCGTCGTCGGCGGTGAAGCGGCACCGCCCTACACCGCCTTCGGCGCCGCCCACCGGCACCGTCTTGTCGCAGGCGTCGAGTGTGCAGGCGATGTTGTCGTTGCATTGGCCGTCGTCGATGCACGGGCCGCCTAACGAAGGGTCGAGCTTTCCCGCGTCGGTCACGCCCGTCGGCGCGTCGGCGGGTGCGTCCGCGGCGGCGTCGGCCAAGGCTGGCGCGCGCACGAACGGGTCGGCGCTCGTCCCGTCGCCGCACGCGACGCTCGCGCTGCACGTCAAAGCGATGGCGATGGCGACGCCCCGTTCCGCGCCGGCGCGACGCGGCGCGGCGAAGACGCGAGGGCCCGCAACGCCGCTCCGCTCGGGGAGCGTGAAAAATCGCCTTCGCAGCCTCACGAAAGGACTCTACTATCCTAGGGCCCGGTGTCCACCGCCCTCGCCCGCGCGCTCGTCCTCACGGAAGTCCTGCCGTGGTCCTCCGTGGCCCAGGCGCTCTTCTTGTCGACGACCAAGAACGTGCCGTTTTTGCACGCGGTCCTCGAGCTCAACCTTCTGCCGCGCGAGCGCCTCGAGGAGGAGCTTGCGCGCGCCGACGCGCCGGTCGCGAAGACGTTGGTGCCTGACGTGACGTGGCTGGCCAAGCTCCCGCCGGGGCTCTGCGCACGTCTCTTGGCTCTCCCCGTTGGCAAGGCGACGGGCCCCGGCGGGAAGAAGCAAGCCGTCGTCGCGCTCGCCGACCCGCGCGACGAACACGCGCTCGGCGAGCTCACGTTCCACCTGGGCGCGGAGGTTGTCGCGGTGCGGGCGTCGCTATCGGACATGAGCGCCGCCGTCTCTGCGCTGCCAAAGCCGAAGGCCGAGGAGTCGTTCATGGAGAGCACGCTCGTGAGCATGCGCGCTCCCGAAGGCATCGTGCTGCCGCCAAGCGAACGCGGCGCAGCGCGCCCACCGGCGCCGCCGAGCGCCGTGCCGCTCTCGGCGAGCGGCGCTGACGCGTCGGCCATTCCCCTCGTGCGCCGCTCGCAAGAACCGTCGATGCCGATCCCGTTGGTGCGTCGCATGAGCGACGGAGAGCCGGTGCTTGAGCTTCGTTCCCCGTACAGTCGCGTGCCGCGCTCCGTCGAGAGCCCCGCCGCCATCGCCATGCGGACGGCCACGGACCGAAACGAGATCTTGCGGCTGCTCTTGGAAGGCGCCATGGAGCACGCCAGGCGCGTCATCCTGTTCGCCGTCCGGAGGGACGGTTTCGGTGGCCTCCTGTGCACGCCGACGATGGGCGACGAGGCCGCCATTCGTGACCTTCGGGTGCCGCTCGACGAGCCAAGCATGCTCGCGACGGTGGCCACCGGCGGCACGTATTTCGGTCCCATTTACTCCGCGCCCGCGCACGTGCCGCTCTTGGCGCTCCTGCCCGCCGTCTCGGACTCGGTCGCGGTGACGGCGGCGCGCTTGCGCGGCCGGCCGCTCGTCCTGATGCTGGCCGAAGGGATGGAGAAGCCCGAGCTCGCGATGCGTCACCTCGATGAGCTGACACGCGCCGCCGGCGAGGCGTTCGCGCGCATTTTGGCGACCAAGGGGGAGTAGCGGAGCTACCGGAGGCCCGCTTTGGAGGCTCGGGCAATGTTGTCTGCGGCCCGTGCCGCCAGCGCCAAGAGGGTCAGCGTTGGATGGCGATCTCCGCCCGTTGGAAGGACCGATGCGTCGGCGACGTACAAGCCCTGGGTGCCCCGGACGCGGCCCATGGCGTCGGTAACGCTGGTCTTGGGGTTGTTTCCCATGGCGCAGCCACCGGCCTCGTGGAACAGCGCACGGTGCCGGATCGGATCGCGAAAGGGGACGATGATGCTCCCGTGCGGCGTGATGGCGTCGATGACGCTCAGTGCCGACTCCTTCATGTCGGCGATCATGAGACGGTCGTTTTCGCTAGTGAACTGGTGGATAACGGGCACGCGTCGGCCCAAGGTGTCCCTCGCGCTCGCGTGCAGCTCGATAAACCGGCTTGTGTGGGGGAGCGCGTCTCCCATGGCGCTCACGATGTAAGCGGTCGCCTCGTGCGCGCGGTCCTTGTCAATGCGAAGCATCGGCAACCAATTCGCACCAAGGCTCGAGGCGCCGATGGGGCCGTGGACCCCCAGCTGAAGCCACCGATGTAGTGACGTCGGGTTGCACGGCTCGTGTTGACGAAGCGCGGAATGAACGCGGCCTTTCCGCCGGTGCGGGGGAACCGGTCTTGGCGGGACCTGGCGCTGCCGCCACGTAGCTGAGCATCATGTGATCAACCAAGCCGCGTCCCACCAAATGCGCGCGGTCCGCGATCGGCGGAGGAGGCTCCGTCAGGAGAATCCGAATCGTCTCTTCTGGCGACGCGCAGAGCACGACGACCGGCGCGCAGACCTGATCCAGGCGCCCTGCACGGTTCCAATACTCGACTCCGCGAACCCGCGAATCGCGAAACACGACCCTGCGAACGATGGCCTCCGTGACGACGTGTCGTCGAGCGCGCCGTAGGCTGAGGGCCGTCCGCACGCGCTGACCATCGCGAGCGATGCGCGGTGGCTGAACATTGAGGCCCAGCTTGGTCGCGAGTCCTTCGAAGCCGCCGCGTTGACTACGGACCGTCAGGAGGCGCTCGACCTTGCGATAAAAGGGCAGGAGCTCTTCGCCGCTGACTGGCCACGGCGCGCCAACCTTCCGCGCGTCGGCGAGTGCAGTTGTGTCGAAGCGTTCGCACCAGCCTCCCCAAACTAGCGAACGGCCTCCCACGGCTCTGATGCGGGTTCGTGCACCCGGCAAACCGGCCGCAACGTCGCCGACGCCCACCAAGCGACTCTCCCATCGTGCAGGATCGGGGTGTTGCTGAAGCGAGGCAGCGTCGACAAGCGAAGGCGTCGCCCGAAGCGCAGGCCCGGCTTCGAGGATTCGGCATCGAAGGCCGGCGACCGACAACAGCTCCCCAAGGATGAGACCCGTGAAGCCACCGCCGACAATGATGACGTCTACGTCCGGCAAAGGCACGGGGGCATTCTAGCCTTGCCGTCCCCCCTGCGGGGAGACGGCGACCGACGGCTCGGGAGGCTCAGTCCCAGGGGCACGTGCAGAACATGGCCGCGACGGTTCGTCCGCCGCTGACCTCCTTCAACTCGAGGTCGTTGAGGACAACAATCCGCTTCGCCGATCGCTGGTCCTTCTTCTTCTTCTCTTGAGTCGGCTTCTTCGGCTGCGCTTGCTTCTTCATGGTCGCTGTCGCTCCCTGCGGCGGAACTCTCTGTTCCTCTCCGCATGGCTGCAGCTCTCATGCCGCCGGGCGATCGCTCGTTTCTGCAGGCCAATCCCGCGGAATGCCTGCGCGAGCGACACCCTTGCACGGCAGAAGCCCGACACGATCACCAGCACATGTGCCGACACATTCTTCTGGGCGTGTTCCGGCCCCGCAACAGAGTCACACCGTCCCCCTTGCGGGGGACGGGCGAGCGCCTGCGGGTCGTCTGCTCAGTCCCAGGGGGTCGTGCAGAACGCGGCCGCGGTTCGGCCGCCGCTGACGTGCTTCAACTCGAGATCGCTAAGCACAACGACTTGCTTCTCCGATCGCTTGTCCTTCTTCTGCTCTTGCTTCGGCTTCTTCGGCTGCGCTTGCTTCTTCATGATCGCTCCCTGCGGAGGAATTGGTTCGTCGTTCCTCGCGACGAAGCCTCGTACCAGTCGCGCGATGCGTCGCAAGAGGTCGAAGTCGAACCATCGAGAAAGTCTTCGTGAGCTGCGCAAGGAACTCCTCTCACGGCTGCCGGCGTGCACCGTCGCGCGCCAGCCGCGGAGAATTCCCCCCCGACGCCCCCCCCTTTCGGGGGCGTCCTCCGCCCCCCTGGCAAACGGGCGCGGCACCGAAACGTCGCGTCCGCCAGCTCTCCCCTGTGGAAGTGCTGATCCATGAGGGCGGCCGCCGCGCAGGCCGCACTTCGTGTGGACCGTCGTAGACCGTCGCCGGCGGCGCCCGGTCTCGAGTGAGCTAGAAGAAGCGGCGACCGAAGAAGGCAGGGCGGTTGCTCAATTGCTTCGTGTCGAGCAGCGCCGAGCGTAGTTCGGAGAGGTATCCCTCGATGCAATTTCGCAGCGCGGTGTGCGCCTGCGGCGATTGGGGATCGAACACGAACATGGGCGCTCGGTAGGCGACCTCTTGGATATGTCGAGCGAGCGTCCAAAGCGCCGCGTCCGCGATTCGAAGGGCGACCGTGTCCTCGGGAAGCCCGAATGTGAGGTGGATGGAGTCGAGGCCTTTGCCCACGTGCCAATGGCCCCTTGGCAAGAAGAGCAGTCTTCCCGGCGCTAGCCGAAAGGTCGTGGGACGGGCGCCGCGGTGAGGTCTGAGGACGCTACGGTGGGCGGTGACGGGCATCGGGAGCGAGTTCGGACGAACGCGCCACTCCTTCCTGCCGTGCGTTTGCACGAGGGCGACATCATGCGCGTCCCAGTGCTCTGGGAAAATGGTGCCTTGAGAGAACGAGGCATAGCCGTTCACGTTCACTTTGGTCGCCAGGATCTTTGCGAGGCGGTCTGCAAACGTCCTCACGCGGGGGTGGTAGAGCTGCACGCTGCCCAGTCGAAAGCCCGTGTTCGGCTTGTGCAACTCCCGCAGCAAGACTTCCACGTTCTTACCGAGTCGCGCCGTTGGTTTGCCGAGCGGCGACAAGTCGAGAGGCTTGTTGTCTCGCATGACCACCAGGTCTGCGAGACGGTACTTCGGCATGGCTCGGACGAGCGCGGCTTTTCCCCACAGTGAGCTGGCGGTGCGCGCCGACAACAAGGGCCCCGACCACACCGATTGTTCAAAAATCGCGTGGACCAACGCGTGGACGGATCGATTGGATGACCATGCGCTGCGACGCAAGCGAGCCTGGGCGGCTGTCGCGGCTTCTTGGACGACCTCGGGAAGCCAGGCCGGCGCAGGCCGTGGAGCGCGGCCTCGGAGCTCGTCGGGGCCGATCAGTCCAATTACTTTGTCTCCAATGATGGGCAGGGCCATGCGCGCACGCTAACTGCGCCGAATGTCACGCGCAACGGCGCGACGGGCCGCTGGTCAAAGCATGGCGAGCCGGAAGTCGAAGGAGAAGCGGACCTGATTCTTGGAGCGGTTGATGCCCGAGGCATGAAGCAGATGTCGGTCGAAGATGATCGCGTCGCCGACCTCAAGGTCAAAGCTCTTCCAAGTCAGTCTGGCCCCCCGCACCGGGACCCCGTTCTTCCCATCGTGGAAGAAGGCCCCGTGAAGGTGGCTTCGGGGGACGACGCGCAGGCCGCCCAAACCGCGGGGGCAGTGGTGTAGAGGCATCCAGACCGTCATGAACTTCTCCGATCCGGGCAGATAGAAGATGTCTTGGTGCGGGGGCATCCTGCGGTTGAGACCTCGCGGCATCCCGAGCCGTAGCCAACGGCCGTGCTCAGCCTGAATCGGCCAAGCGGGCCCGGTCACCGGTCTCAGCGCCTTGAGCGCGTGATCCACCAGCGCACGAAACGGTCGTCCTGAGGCCAGTCGCGCCACAAAAGCGCGCGAGTTGAACTTAATGAGGTCTGCCGGTACGTGGGCGAGGTGAAATGCCGATGCGTCGCCACGGGCGCGGTGTTCGAGACCGCCCCGGGCAACCGCCGCGTATACCTGGCGACGGAGCTCGTCGACGAGGGTGGTGGGCACGAGCTCGCGCACGACCGCGAAACCATCACGTTGGACACGGTCGCGAATCTGCGCGGCCACCAGCTTCACCGATGGTTCGATGGGCCTCATGGCTTCGCCTCGCGCGATGCGTTCGCGAGCGATTTGTTCGAGCTCTGCCACGGAGACCTTCCGCAGCGCGCAGATGCCCCTCCGGAGGGGTTCCTTGCGCTCCCTGGCAACGTCCGGTCGCTTCATCGCTTTGGTGCTCTTCGTCATCGTGTCAGCTCCAGTTGCGTGCCTTCCGAGGGCTCGATTGCTCTATTGCGGCCGATCGCTACGCACGGCCTGACCCAGCCGCAGGCGCTCCCCGGGTGACATCATGAGCAACTGGGTCTTCTTCGGCAATCGAGGGAGCATGCTCTTGAGGGCGCGCTTCCATGCGGCGAGCCCCGGGCCCCCTGCTGCGTGCGCTTGGAGGTCGCGCCAGTAGTGGTTGAAGTGCGACGTCCCCTTGATCGCCTGGAGGTCCACCGGCGGCCGCGGAGGCGTCGCCGAGAAGATGAACTCGGCGTACGGGATGATGACGCGTGGCTCCAGCACGCGACTCCAGCGCGCAATGGCGTCGGTGTTTGGGTGGTAGCGCATGAGCGCCGCGTGCACGTCGAAGCCGTTGGAGTACTGCGCGGGCGCGCCACACAGAACGGGGTTGGCGTGGGTCTGGCCGGAGCTACAGAAGAACACGCAGTCCACCGGGCCGGTCCGCTCGCGCAGCTCTTTGAACACGTCGTCCATGTCTCCGCGCTCGCTCCGTTCACTGTCGACGGTGCCCAAGTACCGCACCCCGTTGGCCTCGATGAGGTAGCAGAAGGCGTCAAAGTGCGAGCCGGGGCCGAACCACTCTCCGAAGAATGGGACCGGCGTGAAGGTGACATCGCCGATGCGCTCCGGCTTCCACATGGTGACTTCGCGTACGTCGGTGAAGCCAAGGCTTCGAAGCAAAGGTGCGAGCGCCGGGTTGTAGTAGGTCTCCTTCGTGACCTTGGGGACGAAGATGGGGACGTCCCGACGGTACCGAAAGAGCGTGGGCAAGTGAGCGTGGTCCCAGTGCGCGTGCGTGAGAAGCACTGCCGACACATGTTCCACCTGTTGGAACTTGGCATCGAACCGGCGGCGATCACGGTCTGTGGCGGCAGGTTCCCCTCGCTCAGCACGAAGCAAGGGTCGACGAGAACAACGGCGCTCCTCGTGGTGAATTGGAGGCTCGAGTGTGAGATGAACTCGACGCCCGGTCGAGGGCGCGCCGCTCTTCGGCGAACCGGGACGAGCAGGCGATGGGCTCGGGCGAAGGCGAGGAAGCGCTTGACCAGCGGTCGATGGCTGGGAAACAACGCGCTCAGTTGCCGTGCCGTGTGGGTGCCGTTGAGGTACTGAAACAGGTCTGTGAGCGCCAGGAACTCCTCTCCGGCGACAGCGAAGAAGTGACGACGGCGCCCAAGTGGGAACACGAACTGCCACTGGCTCTTGGCCCAATCGCCCTTTCGCAAAGGTCGAGAGGGCGGCCGTGCGCGCAGGCTCCAGGTTGTGCCTTCGATCACCACATCGTAGACCTCGCGAAACTCGGGGACGGTGTCCAGCAGGTGCTCTAGTTCACTCACCGAAGGCGCCTTCGGGTCCGCGCACGTTAGCAGCCAGGCATCCACGACCTCTTGGAGCACGCGACTCCGCCCGCCAGCCGTGAAGTGCAGACTGGGTGTTAAGAACCGCCGCGCGATTGCGCTCTGGGCGTCAAGCAGCCCTCGCGATGCGAGCGCGAGCAGGAGTGTCAGCGCCTGAACAGGCACCGCCGAAACGTTGCAGACCCTCAGCTGGAGAAGTTCCGTTGGCATGGGTGCCAAAGTTACCCGATCGAGGCGGTCGCCGGCGCTACCGCAGCCGGACATAGACGAGCTGTTCGCCGGCGCGTCCGCCGGCGAGCGGGACCGCTCCAAGGGCTTCGCGGACGCACTGGACGTCACCGTCACTAAGTCCTTCACGCTCGAGGGGGCTCCCGACGACGAGCCGCGTATCGACGAGCTGCGCTCGGAGGAGCACGTACCCGCGCCCGCCGCCGCAGTGCGACACGGCCGACTCCGGTGACGCACCCGGCGCGAACAAGTCGCGCCCTCCGGAGGTTCCGCTCTCGTGCACCACGAGCACGACCGGAGCCTCGGCGTCGCGCGGTGCGCCCGCGCGCTTCGGCAGCGGGGCGGCGCGTGCGGCCGGCGCCACAGGTGACGGCTCCACCGACGCCGCGGGCAACGGCGCTCCGCAGCCGACCGCTGCGGCCAAGCCGATCGTGCAGGTCCACCACCAAGAGCTTCCGCCGCTCCTCATGCCGCGAGCATACGCGGCGGCGCGGGCGACCGGTCCCCTACGATCAAGCCGTGCGGGGGCGCGTCACCTGATCGCAGGTCGCGCGTTGCGCTCTCGGCGGGCGCCGTTGCCCGGGGAGGCAACGGACATCCTACGCGCCCGCCGGTCATCCGCCGTTTCTCCCCACAAATTGGGCACGGCGCGGCCGGCACGGCCGATGCTGACGTTGGGTGCATGAACGGTCAATCACCCAAGTCCGCGGCTCTGGTCTCAACGACGCTCATGGAACTCGACGAGGGCGCCCTCGCGGAAATCACGGGAGGGGACGACGGCGACGGAGGCTGCGGTGACGGTGGTAGCTGCGGCGACAGCAGCAGCAGCAGCAGCAACGACAGCAGCAACGACAGCCAGGGGGGCTACGAAGCAGGTTTCGCGACGCTCGACGCGAGCAACGTCTCGCGAATGGACGGCTACTCCTATGACGTGGACCCCGGGTTCTCGGCGCCGAGCGGCTACGAGTACTCGGACGGCGGCGCCTGATGACTTGCGGCGGCGGGACTCACCTGCTGGGACTTACGCTGGGCCATTGCCCGCGCTTCGTTGGCGGCACACGCCGGCGGGGGACCGCGTCCGCTAGGGCGCGGTCGTGGTCCACGCGCGCCTTCCCAAGCGCGAAACCGCAATGCCAACGGCGACGCCCAGCGCGTCCGCTGCGAAGTCCGCGAGCGACGACGACCGCGACGACGAGAACCGCTGCATGTGTTCTTCGAGTCCCGCCGGCAACAAGATGGCTGCCGCCGCGAGCGGCACGTGAGCGGCCCATCGCGACCCGGGGCGAAGGCTCCGGCCCCGGAGCGCGCCATCAAGGAGCCCCGCGAGGATGGCTCCCATGGCGAAGTGGAGAACCTTGTCGAGACCGCGGGCGGCAACGAAGGGCGGGACTAGCCGCGCATACGCGATGCCGGCCCCGAGGGCGGCGATGGCGGCCGCGGCGACGAACGCGAGCCACCAGCGGAGCGTCGGCGACGGAGCCGTTGAAACGAGCGGACGACGAGCGTGATGGCGCATCACCACTAAGACGCTTGGGCGTGCCTATGCATTCGACCGCTCGGCGGCCGTCGGCGACCGTTGGGCCAGGTGGCCGAGCGCGCGTCAGGGGGCAGCGAAGCCTACTTGCACGCCAGCGTGGGCGGGCACTTGAAGTCGAACTTGCCTGCGTACTTGGTCGCCTTGCCGGCCGGAGTACCGGTGAGTTCGAAGGAGCCTCGGATTCCGCTCTTGTCCCACGCGTCAATCACGAGGTCGCCCTTGGCATTCGGGACTGTGGAGGACACGAACCATCCGGGCTGCGTGGCCGACTGCGCGACCTTGTATTTTCCCGCCTTCATTGGGTACTGCGCCTCGTTGCTGGTTGACGTGCTCAAGTCGACGGGGCCGCAGTTGAGGATGAGCGGCTCGACCTTGGCGCGGTTTGGGCCGTCGGCCCAGTGACGTGAGGCGACCTTGTAACCGCCCCCGGGGTGTTTGGTCGCCGGCGCTCCGTCTAGGCTGAGCTCGCAGAATCCCCACTTGAAAGGATCGACGGCGGCCGGTGCAGCGGTCGCCGCCGTGCTCGGCGGCGCCGCGGAAGGGGTTGCCGAGGAAGGGGTTGCCGAGGAAGCGGCGGTTCCGGCTGCGCTGTTGGCGCGGTCGCACCCTGAGAGCAGCAAGATCAGGATGACCAGCGACGCAGAGGCGAGGTCACGACGGTTCATGGCACGATTTCTACATCGAGAGTCCGCGTTTGCCACGCACGATCGACGCGGGTGTCGTTCCGCTGCCCGACGACCGAGACGAGCGTTCAATGCCACCCGCAAGGCACCTAGTGCCGAACCTCCCCCGCAGCGCACCGTCGCGCCCCCACGATCCACGCGGGCCGCCGGCACTCGACGCGCACCTTGGCATCGCGCCAGGTAAATTCGAAAGTCTGCCCGAAGGGATCGCGATCGGCCTTGGTCATGCCGTGCTTCTCGCTGCAGGCTTTTCGACCGCAAGCGAGCGCTTCCGCCTCGGCGCGCACCGGGGCGTTGTCGGAGAGGACGTTGTCCCAGGCGGCGTAGCCGGATGTGAGAAACATCAAGCTGAGCACCACCGTCGGTACTCGACGCTTCACCCGTGGCGTTCTATCACATGCCCCCCATGACGCGCGACACGACGGCGGACTACCGCTCGCTCAAAGAGACCTGGCAAAAGACGACGCTCGCTCCCAGCGAGGCGAAGGACGCACCCCGAAAGCGCGCACCGGTGCTCGCGGGCCACGCCGACGCGGCGCCCCTTTACGGCCCCGACGACTTGGAGGCCATCGGCTTCGACGCGTCACGCGATCTTGGCGTCCCCGGTCGCCCGCCCTTCACGCGGGGGGTTCAGCCCAACATGTACCGCGGTCGCCTTTGGACCATGCGCCAATACGCCGGCTTCGGCACCGCCGCCGAGTCGAACGAGCGCTACCGCTACCTGCTCGAGCAAGGGCAGACGGGCCTCAGCGTCGCCTTCGACCTGCCCACGCAGATGGGCCGTGACTCGGATGATCCCCGCGCCCTTGGTGAGGTTGGCCGCGTGGGCGTGGCCATCGACAGCATCGAAGACATGCGCGTGCTCCTCGCGGGCTTGCCCCTCGACAAGATTTCCACGTCGATGACGATCAACGCGACGGCGTCGATCTTGCTCTGCCTGTACATCGCCGTGGCGGAAGAGAACGGCGTTCCCCGCGCCGCGCTCCGCGGCACGATTCAGAACGACATCCTCAAGGAGTACATGGCCCGCGGCACGTACATCTACCCGCCGCGCCCGTCGCTACGCCTCATCACGGACATCTTCGCCTTCGCCGGCAAGGAGGTCCCGAAATGGAACACGATTTCCATTAGCGGCTACCACATCCGCGAAGCCGGCTGCGACGCCATCCAAGAGGTGGCCTTTACGCTCGCCGACGGCATCGCGTACGTGGAGGCGGCGCTCCGCGCGGGGCTCGACGTCGACTCCTTCGGTGGGCAGCTCTCGTTCTTCTTCAATGTGCACAACAACCTCCTCGAGGAGGTCGCGAAGTTTCGCGCGGCGCGCCGCTTGTGGTCGACGCTCATGGCGGAGCGCTTCGGCGCCAAGACCGATCGGGCCCGCGCGCTCAGGTTTCACTGCCAGACGGCGGGCATGACGCTGACCGCGCAGCAGCCCATCAACAACGTGGCGCGCGTCACCGTGCAGTCGCTGGCGGCCGTACTCGGCGGCTGCCAATCGCTCCACACCAACAGCTACGACGAAGCGCTCGGCTTGCCGACGAGCGAGGCGGTCACGGTGGCGCTCCGCACGCAGCAGATCGTGGCGCAGGAGTCGGGCGTGGCGGACTTCGTCGATGCGCTGGCGGGCAGCTACGCCGTTGAGACGTTGACGCATCAGATCGAAGAGGGGGCGAAGGCCTACCTGGCACGCATCGACGCGATGGGCGGCATGGTGCCGGCCATCGAGCAAGGTTACCCGCAGCGTGAGATCCAGAACACCGCCTACGAGTATCAGCTCGACGTGGAGCAAAAGCGGCGGCTCATCGTGGGGCAAAACGCCTTCGTGATGGACTCGGCGCCGGTGCCCGTCATGAGCATCGACCCGAAGATCGAGCGCGAGCAGGTCGAGCGCGTTCGCGCTGTGCGCGCGCGCCGAAACGGTGCGAAGGTGACCGCCGCGCTCTTGGCGATTGGCCAAGCGGCGCGCGGTGACGCGAACTTGGTCCCGCTCGTGCTCGACGCCGTGAGGGCGAGCGCGACGGTGGGGGAGATCTCCGACGTGCTCCGCGAGGTGTGGGGCGAGCACGTGGAGACGGTCGTCCTCTAGAAGGGGGCCGCGTCGCAAGCGCCCGGAAGGGGCGTATCTCAACGCTGAGGCCAAGCTCTGCGCCCGCCCCGCCTGACACGTCAGCAGACTGTGTCGACACACGTGTCGGCGACGCGTTGAGCTTTTGCCGTGCAAGGTCGCCTATTGCGACGAGGACCTGCGCAGAAGAGTCACGCTCCTCGTGTTTTCGCCCGTCAACGGTGCGGTGTTCGCGCGATGGCTCGTGGGCATGCGACCTGCACCGGCGGGCACATGCGCTCTCCGATTCTCATGCTCGCTCTCGCGCTCACCACCATCGCTTGCGGCGGCTCGCTGCGCTCCGTCGACGACGTCGACGAAGAGAGCGCGGACGCCATCACCGCTCGCAGCTGTCGCACCGCGAGCAACGCGGACACTCTGCAATGCCGGCTCGTGGGCACAGTGACGGGCACGTTCCTGGATGCGAGCACTTGTGTCGTCTACCTGACGCGCAGCGACACGGGCCACACCTACGGTCTCGTGGAGAGCGCGACGGGCCCCGCCGACGTGCGCTGCCCGTATACGCGCGCGTTCAAGGCGCGCACTCCTTCGCTTGGCAAAGTCTGGACGCGATTTGCGGACACCGCGACGATCCCGACCAGCGCGCAGCGGGCGATCCGAGGTCGGGTAGGGTTCGCCTCGGCGACGACGTATTTCGAGCTGACCGGGGCGCTCTGGGGCGCGGTTCCGAGCGACGCCGGTGCCCCCGCGCTTGACGCGATCCTCGAGGCTATCGATCCAAGTCGCGGCGGCGCGGCAGCGCTGACCAACGCCATCGAGGTGGGCGACGCGCCGGCGAGCCTCGCGGGCCCCCTTTCGTCAGCGGTTCGCGAGATCAACGAGCGCCGCGTGCCGGGGACGGACTACTCGGCCGAGACGCACGCCATCTATGAAGTCTTCGCGACGGCCGCGAAGACGAACGTCGTGGCCTACGCCGTCTACGGGCGCGGCTCCGGCGAGCCCGACTACCAGGACGCCATCGTGATCGGCTTCGACGTCGAGGGCAACCGCGTCCACTCCGTCGTGGAGGCGCTGTAGCGAGGCGCCCCTTCGTGCGGCGACGCCCTTGGGCCACGCGGGGACCAGGCGGGCCGCTTGGACCGAGTGCACAGGAGGTGCAACTCGTCTGCACACGAACGGGAGGCCCGCTCGCGGGTGCCGTGGCCGTCGATGTTGGATCGCACCGTTGGCGAGGTCTTTCAGCATGTTCCTCGCGCTGGAACGAAGACGGCACGGGACGTGCTGGCGTGCCCATCATGAG